>JAFQJK010000078.1 GCA_017415005.1 Rikenellaceae bacterium | reverse complement strand
GAATACGAAAGCAACCGATCACGCTATAACAGGCCGCAAATACACCCGCATAGACATGATCAACAGGCCATTAACGACAACCGTACTCTATCGACACTAACAACAAGCGATATAGGTGACAGTGATCCAGAATAAGTTATCGCAGAAATACGATGAGAGGATGCAGACAAAGAAAAAAGTCTCCGGATCATAATGATCCGGAGACTTTCGAAGCGGTGCGGACGGGACTCGAACCCGCGACCCCATGCGTGACAGGCATGTATTCTAACCAGGCTGAACTACCGCACCTTAACGTCTTCTGGAGGAAGTATCTCTCTCAAACGCAGTGCAAATGTAATACATTTTTCCTTACCTGCAAACAAATTTTTCACTTTTTGAAAATTGAAAAATTAACGCTTCCGTAACACCTTGTTTGGACGAAATTTGGATGATCCGAAAAATTGAGATTTTTCGAGTGTTCGAACACGAGCCAGCCCCCATCACGCAACAGATTGCGCTCGAAAACCTCGTCGACGATGCGTTCCGTTCCCTCCAGATCGTACGGGGCATCGGAAAAAATGATATCGTACGTCTTGCCCGTACTCTTTATATATAAAAAAGCATTGGCCTTGACCGGGTAAAGATCGTCAAACCCGAACTCAGCGGCCATCTTCCGGATATAGTTATAATGCACGGCATTGATCTCGACCGCCGTGACGCTCCGCGCTCCACGCGACGCAAACTCATAGCTGATCGAACCGGTCCCGGCAAAGAGGTCGAGCACATCGACCTCCTCGAGATCAAAATGATTGCCGAGTACGTTGAACAGGTTCTCCTTGGCAAAATCGGTCGTAGGGCGTGCCCTGAGATTACGGGGAGGAACGATCACCCTGCCCTTCTGGCTTCCGCTAATAATCCGCATCGCAAATATAGATCACATTGTTAAACCGGGTCGAAGGCTTCACACCTGCCGCGCCAGGGCGCCGGGCGATCTGCCGGTCGGCGGCGAACCGCGGAAAAAAGCGCCGAAGCTCCCGTAACGTCTCCGCGGCGTATACCCCCGTCAGGAGCAAAGCGAAATCACGCAGGCCCCACGCATCATCAAGCTGAGAGAGATAGAACAACAGATCGGGCACATCCGTCCCGGGCAATGTCTCGGCCAACAGCACCTTATCCCGGAAGGCTGACAGCCAGATCCGGTCAGACCCCACATTGACCTCGACCGTAGGCATCGCACGCTTCTTCAATAAATTGGTCTGCAAAGGCACCGCATAGGCCAGTCGTTCACCATAACGATCCTCAAGCCACCGGCAGACATCCTGCCCGATCAGAGCGAAGGCCACCGTATCGGCGATCACCGGAGAGCACACAACCCGCTCGCCATCCCGGAGATCAATTCCGTACCGGGCCAGCCAGCCGGTACCCGGGACATCTCCCGACAGCAACGCGGGAACCAGACAGCAGCGATCGGTATCGGCCACTACAAATACGCGGTCAAACTCGCCCTCCAAGAGCGGCTGTCCGGCCATGGCCTGCCTGAAGGCATCCGGCAGGGATATTGCACCGGCACCTGTCCACTGGCCCGCGGCCATCAGCCGGCCATCATGCGCCACGGCAAAAGAAAGTCCATTCAGCGAAGGCTGAATGGACAATACTCTACGCGATGCAGCCTCTGCGCTATTCCCAGTTACCGGCATCATTGGTCGCCTGTTCAAGATCACCGACCTTGAGCCCCTTGTACTTATCCATAGCCCTGCGGTCGTCAAGCAGATTAATCAATTCCTGTTGATCAAGATCGCCCAGGAAAACCTTATAGGGAGCCTTGGCCTCGAACACGGGAACCACCACGTCGGCAGCCGTTGTCACCTGGCCGGCACCCATGATGAACTGGGCTCCGTTACCGAACGGGATATAAGGCAACTGCTTCACGACATCGGGACTCAGCTTCTTGGTTCCGAACACGGTGTCGATAGCGGCAATCCGGAACTTCTCACGGCGTACCTGGCCTCTCGCGACAGCGACCGAGTCATCGTCCGAACCGATGATTTTCTCGTATTCGAGCGTGTCATTCAGCACGAAATTGATCAGCGTATCGAAACTGCCCGTATAGCGCTGGTTCGCCTTCTTGAAGCCCCGCTGGGCATCGCGAATATACTTGAGCCTCTCGATCACAGCCTTTTCACGCCGGTCCTGCTCCTCCTGGAACTTCATCGGCGTCATGATCTGCTTGTAAACGACAAACGCCAAAACGACGATGACCACCGCAAGAACAATTTGAATTGCTTTTTTCATTGGTATTTTTAGATTAAGTTTGTAAACGAAACAAGTGAGAACAAGATGTTAAGCGACCATATCGCGTCCCAAATTTACAGCAATTTTGGTTTTGAAGCAACTTTTGGGCAAAAAAAAGTCATAGAAAAATTAGCCACTTACATAGCCGATCCCGATTACCGCCGGATTTTCATCCTGAACGGTTATGCAGGGACCGGCAAGACCAGCATTATCGCGGCTTTGGTAGCCACGCTCAAAGGGCTCCGGATCAAACCCGTCCTGCTCGCCCCGACGGGCCGCGCAGCCAAGGTGATGACCCACTATTCCGGCGAGAAAGCCTACACCATACATAAGAAGATCTACCGGCAGCGCTCGCTTGCCTCGGCAGAATCGGACTTTTCGCTCGACATCAACAAGGAAAAGGACGCCGTGTTCATCGTCGACGAAGCCTCGATGCTCTCGACCTCATCGGGCGAGAACCGCCTGTTCGGATCGGGCAACCTGCTCGACGACCTGATGCGCTATATCGAGAGCGGGACGCGGTGCCGGCTGATCCTCGTGGGCGACAACGCCCAGTTACCGCCGGTCGGATTCCCCTACAGCCCGGCACTCGATCCGGACAAGATGAGCTACTACGGCGAGGTGACCTATTGCTCGCTCGACGACGTGGTCCGTCAGGACGCCGACTCAGGTATCCTGTTCAACGCCACGCTGGTCCGCTGCATGATCGAGGCAGGCATAGAGGACATCCCGCTGTTCGAAACGGGATACAGCGACATCCGGAAGCTGGCCGGCTACGAGTTCCTCGAAACGATCCAGGACGCTTACGACAAATACGGCCGCGACGAGGTGATCGTCATCACGCGATCGAACAAGCGCGCCAACCGCTTCAACGAGGGGATACGCCGCAACGTCCTGTTCGCCGAGAGCGAGATCGAATCGGGCGATATGCTGATGATCGTCAAGAACAACTACCACTACACCGAACGCGAAGAGAACTGTCCGATCGAGTTCATCGCCAACGGCGACATCGCCCGCCTCTCACGCATACGGCGCTTCGAGGAACTCTACGGCTTCCGGTTCGCCGAGGCGCGCCTGACATTCCCCGACTACGACGATCTCGACATCGACTGCAAGGTCGTACTGGACACGCTCACGGCCGAAACTCCGGCGCTCACACAGGACCAGAACAGCAAGCTGTTCTTTGCCGTAGCCGAAGACTACGCCGAGATACGCAGCAAAGCCAAACGATATAAAGAGGTGCGCGAGAACCCGCATTTCAACGCCGTGCAGATCAAGTTCGCCTACGCCGTTACATGCCACAAGGCGCAAGGCGGCCAATGGAGCTGCGTGTTCATCGACCAGATGCTCTTCGGCGAGGAGGAGATGAGCCGCGACCTGATGCGATGGCTCTACACTGCGCTCACGCGCGCCACCCGGCAGGTCTATTTCGTCAATTTCGACGATCGGTTCTTCGCCGGGCTCAGATGATCCGACAGACCCACGCAGGCCATAACGCACGCCATGCATCGTTCACGCGACCTGACGGCCGGCAAGGGAACATTCCGGCAATTTCGTCCGGAAGTTCCGGAATTTCCTCGGGCAGCCTTTTTCCCGGGTCAGGCGTCAGGAAGCGAGACAGGTCGATGATCGTCAACCGGTCTCCCTCGAGATCATACACCTGCGTCCCGACCCGGACCAGACCGGACGATGCGGCAAAACGGGCGACGGGCACGCCCCGGTAATCGAGCAGCATCGCCGTATCGCCCTTGCAAACGATCCGGTGGTCGTCGGACTTATCAACCAGCAGATACAAATCACGCATATCACGCACCTGTTCCACATGAAGGCCGTCGTCCAGAGTAACGATTTTGCTACGGTTCGTACACAGGAATAATTTCTCGGGATCGGACTCGGCCAACGGGATAAACCGGCTCGAATCTTCCGACGGAACATAAGCCCGCCGATTGATGATGAAATCCAAAGCGCCCATGCCGGTCGTATCGAGCTCCCGCGAAGCCATGGTCTCCCCGCTCTCGAGAAAATACTTCGCCGCTTTATGATTGGTAATCGCACAAAGGGTGTCTCCGGTAAAATAATACTCCCGGATCGGGTCGATCTCCGTACTGACCATCTTCATATAACGTTGCCGCCCGTCGTACGGACTGTAAGCCGCAATGTACGGTCGCCCGTACCCCGTCCGCCCGTATACCGTCCGTGCATATCCGTAATTGACCATCAGCAACAGGCTATCGGCCATCCACAGGTCCGAAGTAGCGGTCATGTCGGGCGGCAACGGAGCACGCCACACCGGCTGCCCCGCATGATCGAGCCGGATCAACTCGTCGCGCGAAGCATAATAGACCGAAACCGAGTCGACCAAGATATGATCCGCCCATAACCCCAGCACCAACGCATTGCCCGAAGGCGACGCGACAGCCGGGTGGCTGCTCAGGTACTCCCGTGCACGCCGCGCCCGATCGCTCTCGGCGTACATAAGGGCCGACGCAAGCGGGTAATCTTTCCGAAAAGTCTGCGCTTCGTACTCCCATCCCCGGCCCGTACGAGGATCGAACGCCCGCAACCCGGAAGCCCCGAGGATCTGCAGGCTGTCGTCTGCGACCGGAAACCACCGCCATTCATAACATACGGGGACCTCGCGGGTCCAGATACGGCGCCCGTCGGACAAATCGTAAGCGCTGAACACGTAACCGGGAGGCGACATGCGTTGACCGGTCCAGGCATCATATTTCCCACCTTTATCGAGCGCACCTATCCCGACCTTCCGGTCATGATCAAATTCGTACAACAGATCGTCGACACTCCACCGTAACGAACCATCCCCTGCATTGAAACAGGACGTCCGGCGCCGCTTGTAATCGACCTGCATGATCAGCTCATCGTTCAGATCAACGTGCGTACCCGCCACGGGCTTGGTCCATTTGCAGCGGCCGGTCGTCAAATCATAGGCCCCGATAATGGAAGGCCCCCGGTAGCGTGTCACCTTCCGGTCAACCTCACGGCTCTCGATCACCACCGTAGTCGAAGCACTGTCCAGCGCCCAATGGCGCACATAGGCGGGAAACGTGTAACACATAGCGTGAATCGCCCCCGAGTCCGCCACAGCACGACCCACGACGAGCGATACGACCTCGGCCCCGGGCAACGGCCTTTGCGCGGCTACGAGTCCGAAAAACAGACCCGCACACAGCACGATCAACATACGTTTCATAGGCGATACGACTTATGACAATTATCGGAAGATTTATAACAAATATAGGCATACCGGCGCAATATCTCAACAGAAATTTCGCAAAAATCGCTATCTTTGGCTGCTTTCCCATCCTAAATAAACAAACCTTGGCTACTGAAGAAAAGAAATACGTGGAGACGCCGCTCATGAAGCAATACTACGGTGTCAAAGCCCAGCACCCGGACGCGATCCTGCTATTCCGCGTCGGCGACTTCTACGAAACATTCGGCGACGACGCGATCAAGGCCAGCGGTATCCTCGGCATCACGCTCACGCGCCGGGCCAACGGCTCGGCCTCGTTCGTCGAGCTGGCCGGATTCCCCTACCATGCGCTCGACACCTATCTGCCAAAGCTCGTGCGGGCCGGAGAGCGCGTGGCGATCTGCGAACAGCTCGAGGACCCGAAGACGACCAAGAAGATCGTCAAGCGCGGCGTGATCGAGCTCGTCACACCAGGGATCACACTGAGCGACAACATTCTGAGCCATAAGGAGAACACATTCCTTTGCGCCATCCATTTCTGCAAACAGAGCACAGGGGTGGCTTTCCTCGACCTGTCGACCGGCGAATTCTACGCCGCAGAGGGCACGCGCGAGTATGTCGACAAACTGATCTCCAACTTTTCGCCCAAGGAGATCATCTACCAGAAAGGCTACGAGCCCGAGTTCGCCGCCGCGTTCGGCACACGTCATTTCACATACCGGCTCGACGACTGGGTCTTTTCGGAGGAGATCAACCGAGAAAAGCTGCAGAAGCAGTTCGGCACCACCTCGCTCAAAGGCTTCGGCATCGACCGGATGCCCGGGGCGATCGTCGCGGCAGGCGCGATCCTTTACTACCTGGAATTCACCGAGCACAAGAGCACCCGGCACATCACGGCCATCGCGCGGATCGACGAGGACCGCTATGTCTGGATCGACAAGTTCACGATCCGCAACCTCGAGCTCTTTGCCTCGAACAGCGGCCAGGCAGGCCGCTCGTTCGCCGACGTGATCGACCGCACGCTCTCGCCCATGGGGGGACGACTGCTCAAGCGATGGATCGCACTGCCACTTAAAGATCCGGAGCAGATCAGGGCACGTTATGACCTGGTCGAACGATTTCTGCGTGATCCGGAGCTGGCCGATGCGCTCCGCGCGTCAATGGAGCTCGTGGGCGATCTCGAGCGTATCACTTCGCGCATTGCGGCAGGGCGCGCCCTGCCGCGCGAGATCGTACAGCTCAAGAATGCGTTGTACGCCGTAGAGAGCCTCCGCGCACGCCTCGAAGCGGCCGGCGACCCGGCACTGGATGCGCTGGCCCGCCAGCTCGACCTCTGTCTCGAAGCGCGCGAGCTGATCGACACACACATCTATCCCGACCCCAGCAACCAGCTCCAGAAAGGAGGTGTGATCGCCGACGGCGTCAACCTCGAACTCGACGACCTGCGTCGCGTCGCATTGCACGGGAAAGACGTACTGAACGAAATACAACGGCGCGAGAGCGAAGCGACTGGCATCCCATCGCTCAAGATAAGCTTCAATAACGTTTTCGGTTATTATATCGAAGTACGCAACACACACAAGGACAAGGTACCCGAGGACTGGATACGCAAGCAGACGCTCACCTCGGCCGAACGGTATATCACCGCGGAGCTCAAAGAGTACGAAGAGAAGATCCTGGGCGCCGAGGAACGCATACTTTCGATCGAGCAGAACCTTTACAACGAAGTGCTCGGCACGCTGGCCGGCTGGATCGCCCCGATCCAGCACGACGCGGCCGTAGTAGCCCGTATCGACTGCCTGCTCTCGTTCGCGGCCATCGCCGCGGAACGGAACTATTGCCGTCCCGAGATCGACGACAGCCAGGAACTCGACATCAAGGCCGGCCGGCATCCGGTGATCGAAACGCTGATGCCCGTAGGCGAGCAATACATCCCCAACGATGTCTACCTCGACCGCGAGACCCAGCAGATCGTCATGATCACCGGTCCCAATATGGCCGGTAAATCGGCCCTGCTGCGCCAGACGGCGCTGATCGTGCTGATGGCCCAGATCGGCAGCTACGTGCCGGCCGATGCGGCGCACATCGGCATCATCGACAAGATATTCACCCGCGTCGGGGCGTCGGACAACATCTCGCAGGGCGAGTCGACCTTCATGGTCGAGATGCTCGAGAGCGCCTGCATCCTGAACAACGTCTCGGACCGCAGCCTCGTGCTGCTCGACGAGATCGGACGCGGGACAAGCACTTACGACGGCATCTCGATCGCATGGGCCATGGTCGAGTACCTGCACCAGCACCCCACGGCGCGCCCCAAGACGCTGTTCGCCACGCACTACCACGAGCTCAACGAGATGGAGGCGCTCTACGAGCGGGTCAAGAACTACAATGTGTCGGTCAGGGAGGTCGACAAGAATGTCGTCTTCCTGCGCAAGCTCCAGCGGGGCAGCACCGAGCACTCGTTCGGTATCCACGTGGCCAAGCTGGCCGGCATGCCAGCCTCGGTGACCAAACGGGCCGAGACGATCCTCAAGGACATGGAAGCCGCCCACCGCGGCAACTCGTCGGACAACGTCACGAAAGTCCCTGCCATCGCGCAGCATGGCAGCGAAGCCATGCAACTGAGCATCTTCCAGCTTGACGACCCGGTGCTCATGCAGATCCGCGACGAGATCAAAGGACTCGACATCAACGCACTGACCCCGATCGAAGCGCTCAACAAGCTCAACGAGATCAAAAAGATCACGGGGCTTTAACCTGTGACGCACCCTCCGGGCTGCATAGCCATGCAGCCCGGAGGCGGTATCCCATAGGCCGCCAATATCCGCCCGACGCAATGCCCGCATAAAAAACTGAACACAGGACACATAACACCAAGTATATAAAGTTCCCCTGCCACTCTGGTCGCAGGGGAATTTCTGTACGATACGAACGGAATGGCACGGCACAACAACGATCGTCCGACCGACGGCAGCCGATTATCCCGCGGCAACGTTTTATATCTGCCAACTTTTTTGTATCTTTCGCAGGTTTTTAAATCCCAAACAAAAATGAACATTTCTTACAACTGGCTCAAGCAGTATATCCATACCGACCTTGGACCCGACCAGATCGCACGCATCCTCACCGACATCGGCCTCGAGGTCGAAGGCATCGAAACCGTCGAATCGGTTCGCGGGGGTCTTGAGGGCGTCGTGGTCGGCGAAGTGCTGACCTGCGACAAGCATCCAGACGCCGATAAGCTCCACCTGACGACCGTCGATATCGGCACAGGCGAGCCCCTCCAGATCGTCTGCGGCGCCCCGAACGTCGCTGCCGGGCAGAAAGTGCTCGTCGCCACGGTCGGCACGACGCTCTACCCTACCGGTGAAGAGAACGGATTTAAGATCAAGAAAAGCAAGATACGCGGCGTCGAGTCGCTCGGCATGCTCTGCGCCGAAGACGAGCTGGGCATCGGTACCGACCACGAGGGTATCATGGTCCTCGATGCGACAGCCCGGGCCGGTATGCCGGCCCGCGAGTGGCTCCAGCTCGACAGCGACGTGCTGATCGCCATCGGCCTCACGCCCAACCGCATCGATGCGGCCTCGCACTACGGCGTGGCCCGCGACCTGGCGGCTTACCTGCGCGTCAACGACCTGTCGTCGGAACTCGCATTACCCTCGGTGGATGCTTTCGCCGCGGACAACCATGACCGCGCAACGCAGATCGAAGTACAGAACGCCGAAGCCGCTCCGCGCTACACGGGCCTGACAATCACCGGAGTCAAGGTCGGCCCATCGCCTGAATGGCTGCAGAAGCGCCTGCGCGCCATCGGGCTCAACCCGCACAATAATGTAGTCGACGTAACGAACTTTATCCTGCACGAGCTGGGCCAGCCGATGCACGCCTTCGACGCCGACAAGATCGACGGCGGCCGCGTGGTGGTGCGCACCTGCGACGAAGGGACGCCCTTCACGACACTCGACGGAGTGGAGCGCAAGCTTTCGGCCCAGGACCTGATGATCTGCAGCGCCACGCGCCCGATGTGTATCGCCGGTGTCTTTGGCGGCCTCGACTCGGGCGTGACCGAAGCAACGACCAACGTTTTCCTCGAAAGCGCCTATTTCAACCCCGTGTGGGTCCGCAAGACGGCCCGCCGCCACGGGCTCAACACCGACGCCTCGTTCCGCTACGAGCGTGGCACCGATCCCAATATCACGGTCTATGCGATCAAGCGTGCCGCGCTGCTGATCCGCGAGATCGCCGGAGGCACGATCAGTTCGGAGATCACCGACATCTACCCCTCTCCCGTCGAGCCGTTCCGTTTCGACATCAGCTTCGACCGGATCAACCGGCTGATCGGCAAGACGATCCCGGAAGAGACCGTTAAGCGGATCATCGCGTCGCTCGAGATCACAATCGAGCACGAAAAGAACGGTGTACTGTCGGTGGCCGTACCGTCCTACCGCGTCGATGTGCGCCGCGAAGCCGACCTCATCGAGGACATCCTGCGTATCTACGGCTACAACAACGTCGAAATTCCGCAGCATGTCAACTCGACCCTGTCGTATGCGCCGAATCCCGATAAGGATAAACTGACCAACAGCGTGGCGGACTTCCTCACCTCGAACGGATTCACCGAGATCATGAGCAACTCGCTCACCAAGGCTGCTTATTACGAGGGCCTCAAGGCATATCCGACCGACCAGTGCGTCCGGATACTCAATCCGCTCAGCGGCGACCTGAGCGTAATGCGCCAGACGCTGCTGTTCAATGCCATGGAGGCCGTCGCGCTCAACACCAATCGCAAGAACGCCAACCTCAAGCTCTACGAGTTCGGCAACTGCTACCGGTACAACGCCGCCAAGGCTGAAGCGGGCGGCCTGGCCCCCTATGAGGAGGAAGCCCGTCTGGCACTGCTCGTCACCGGCGCCGAACACACCCAGTCATGGAACTCACCGGCTGCACCGGCGAGCTTCTTTACGCTCAAGGCGATGGCCGAAAAGATACTGCGCCGTTTCGGACAGGACATCTACCGCCTCTCGTGCGAGCCCCTCTCGTCGGACCTTTACAGTGAGGCCGTCCAGTTCAAGGCGGGCAAGAAGCTGTTCGAGATCGGCATCGTTTCGGCCAAGGTCCGCAAGATGTTCGACATCAAGGCCCCGGTTTACTATATGGAGATGAACTTCGACGCGCTGATGCGCATGACCAAGAAACACAAGGTGACCGCCGAGGAGCTTTCTAAATTCCCCGAGGTGAAGCGTGACCTGGCGCTGCTCGTCGACGAGGGCGTCTCGTTCGGCCAATTGCGCAGCATTGCGTTCAGTACCGAAAAGAAGCTGCTGCGCAGCGTGTCGCTTTTCGACGTCTACGAGGGCGACAAGCTCCCCGAAGGCAAAAAATCCTATGCGCTCAGCTTCGTGCTCGAGGATAAGACGCAGACGCTGACCGACGCGGTGATCGACCGCACGATGAACAACCTCATCACCCAGTTCGAGCGTCATGTGGGCGCTACCGTACGTGCATAAAACAACCCATCATATGCAGGAGAAAATACTGATTCTTGATTTCGGATCGCAGTATACCCAGCTCATCGCACGCCGCGTGCGCGAGCTCAATGTCTACTGTGAGATCCACCCCTACAACAAGCGCCCGGCGCTCGACGCCTCGATCAAAGGCGTGATCCTCTCCGGAAGTCCCTATTCGGTGCGCGACAAGGACGCCCCGCAGATCGACCTCTCGGAGATCAAAGGGCGCCTGCCGCTGCTCGGCGTCTGCTACGGTGCACAGTACTTGGCACAGCATTTCGGCGGCGAGGTAGAACCCTCGAAAACCCGTGAGTACGGCCGCGCCATGCTCTCGCTCGGCGATGTGAGCAATCCGCTGCTCAAGCACCTCTCGCCCCGCACACAGGTCTGGATGTCGCACGGCGACACGATCACCCGCATCCCTGAGCGTTTCCGGATCATTGCCAGTACCGATGACGTGCACGCCGCAGCCTATCAGGTCGACGGCGAGCAGACATGGGGTATCCAGTTCCATCCCGAGGTGTTCCATTCGACCGAAGGCAAGGCGCTGCTCGAAAACTTCGTGGCCCGCATCTGCGGTTGCAAGCAGGACTGGACGCCCGAGTCGTTCGTCGAGGCAACCGTGAAGGAGCTTCGCGAAAAGCTGGGGAACGACAAAGTAGTGCTCGGCCTATCGGGGGGTGTCGACTCGTCGGTGGCTGCGGTACTGCTGCACAAGGCCATCGGCTCCAATCTGGTCTGTATTTTCGTCGATATGGGCCTGCTCCGCAAGAACGAGTTCGAGACCGTACTCGAATCCTATAAAGACATGGGGCTCAATGTGATCGGCGTACGCGCCGGTGACAAGTTCCTCGCCGACCTCAAAGGTGTCACCGACCCCGAGCAGAAGCGCAAGATCATCGGCCGCGACTTCATCGAAGTATTCGATGAAGAGGCACAGAAACTCAAGGATGTCAAGTGGCTCGGACAGGGCACGATCTACCCCGACGTGATCGAGTCGATGTCGGTCAACGGTCCCTCGGCCACGATCAAATCGCACCACAATGTAGGCGGCCTGCCCGAGAAGATGAACCTCAAGATCGTCGAACCGCTCCGTCTGCTCTTCAAGGACGAAGTGCGCCGCGTCGGGCGTCAGCTCCAGATCTCGGACATCATTCTCGGCCGCCATCCGTTCCCCGGCCCTGGCCTCGGCATCCGCATCCTGGGCGAAGTGACTGCCGAGAAGGTACGTATCCTGCAGGAAGCCGACAAGATCTTTATCGACGGCCTGCGTGACTTCGGCCTCTATGACAAGGTATGGCAGGCCGGTGTGATGCTGTTGCCCGTACAGTCGGTCGGCGTGATGGGCGATGAGCGCACCTATGAGAACTGCGTGGCGCTACGCGCCGTAACCTCGACCGACGGTATGACCGCTGACTGGGTCCACCTGCCCTATGAGTTCCTGGCCAAGATGTCGAACGACATCATAAACAAGGTCAAGGGGATCAACCGCGTGGTCTACGACATCAGCTCGAAACCGCCCGCAACGATCGAGTGGGAATAAATATTCAAACATTACCCTTTCTTTCTGCAATGGGCCTGCTCATAAGAGCATGGCCCATTGCGATATGTGGATAAAGCCTTGCCATACATAATACAGATACATTACATCCGACTTCCATTTTGAGGCCAATATTGTATTCCGGAATATTTACAACAATGGCTGTACATTTCACGATCCAACCGATTCACAACATCGTTGATGTCTGACAAGCAACGTCTAACATCCAATATAGTCAATGACATCGGGGAGGCATGAGAAATTGTAGTTCGGATATCCAGAAATGAGTCAATTAACGTCCTATAATCTTTATGACCTTTTTTATTGATTACGGCAAATATATCAGAAATCCCAAGCCTATTATATAATATCTTTATATTCCGGGTATTAGGGTACTTTTTCCCCTGTACAATCTCTTTTGCTGTTATATGGTTGGTATATTCAGCATTGTCATCCAGAATTTCGTATAAGACTTTCCTAGAAATAGATAATCGGTTCATGATTTCGATCTCCCCCATATTTTTAAAAAGGAAAGTCCTGTACGCCTCTTGCTGCCGAGACAAAATAGCATACGTCCGCGTATTGGGATGTAAAGCAGTCATTGGAGCTGACCCGACCTTAAAGCGATAAAACAAATCATCAACAAAACAGCGGAAATACTCCTCGAGAGCAGCACTTAACAGCACAACTGTAGATAGGAAAATCAAATTTTTATGACTATACGATATCTTTACTTTCTTATAACTAATAACCTGGGCCAGGTTAGACAATTCCTCCACTTTTTGCTCAAAATCCACCCGGGCCCTACTTTTTACAATAACCCATAAACTATGCTAATAACGACTGAATAAATAACTTATATTCCTGAATTCTATTAGTTACGGAATTTTTGTCCGTCGTAGCTGAAGCTATATACTTATAAAACTTATCGTCAGAAATAAATTCCTGGTTCTTTTGCGGAAAATTCTGAGACTTCAGACGATCTATATCGGCCTCGGAAAGATTCAGTTCGTAACATGCAAGCATCTGAGCATCATACAGCGCCGCATTGAATTTGGCATTTTTTTGGGCATTATCGTATGTTTTAAAGGCCATTTTCCCCAATAAAGCATTAACAGTAGTTATGGTGCGCTCAAAAATCATGGTCAGATTGTTAATGTACTCAGCATCAGCATACCGGTGCGTCTCACAATAGGTATTTAAAAATGCAACCAATGGCTTAACATAGCCTCTCCAATTGGCCGCTAACGCAAAGAAACGAACGACCAGTTCATCAGCCTTCATCCGCTTATCGGCTTTCATCAACGTCAATTCCCGGAACAATTTATTCTTAGCCAATTCTTCCGTAGCGTTCATCAAGGGACCAGTATTTATACCATGACGTAACTCATGGGCCGTGAGTTTGACAGAGCCTGTATTGAGACGCTCGAAAACATCGAACTTAATCTGTGGATGAGTATCTTTTAAGATTACGATACAACGAATCGTCCGGTTCAATATATGCCGTTGAAAACGAGGATCAAGATCCGAGAACTTATATCCCCCGAGTTCCGGATAGGCCGACAGGCCCTTGAGATCATATTCATCATTAAGGAATAATTTGATACTATTAATGCGCTGATTACCATCGATTACAGATAATGTTTCATCAGGGTTCTGACTTAAATAGATCACCGGAATCGGACAATTAATAATCAGCGATTCGATCAACCGGGAGGCCTGGGCCTTATTCCACACATAACCTCGCTGGAACTGAGGGATCATTATATGATTCGTTTGTACATAATCGTACAATGTCGAAACAGTAAAATCATATGTCTCTGTATTCAACCGTCTTTTCTCAGGCGGAATATTCAAGATATCTATATCCTCATTATGAATATCTGGAAATAACTTATCTGCTAATTGGGATGAATTATTTATCTCTGCCATAACATTATTAATTAAATACAAGTATCACGAAAATAAAAACTGACATGATGAGCAAATATAAAATTTTAAATTGATTTTACTGCATGCGATAGTGTCAAATAGGACGGCATACATTCAAACCACATCGTTCAGTCAGTGAGGGATATTGTCTAAATCCGTGAAAATAAAATATCTTCTTTACTCAACAACCCCCCCCGATTTAGGTACTAAATTTGTATGATTCGGAAAGAGAGTTACCTAAAATGCCCGATCATGAAAAAAACAACCGTTCAGCCCGGGACG
>JAFQJK010000077.1 GCA_017415005.1 Rikenellaceae bacterium | reverse complement strand
TATTAAAAGGGTTTTATTGTATTCCGAATGGCCCTTTCTGCATCTTTGATTTGGAGGTTTCCCTGATCCGAATAGTTTGAAAATAGGGTCTCAGACCGGTTTGGACATAACAAGCCGGGCGCGGTGGACGAGTGGCTGCGTAACTTCGACACTCAGCAGCGGGAGGATAACGCCGTTATCCGGCAGTTCCGCCTGGCTAAACTGACCCCTGACGAGGTATTCCTTCTGATCGGTAAGCTGACCATGTTGCGCGTGGCCCACGATTCGGGTGTGCCCGAGCTTCGGACGATGGCCAATACCTATCCGCTCAACCAGACGCAAATCTCGGAAGTGGCCCTTACGCTGCTCAAAGATCACGTCAAGGATAACCGGGAGATTTCCGTTTGGGATTTCTACAACGCCGCCAACCGTCTCTACAAGCCGGGAGAGACCGATGTGCCGGCGATCATCAACCAGAACATGGCGATGGTCGAGTTTCTCGTAGGATACTTCGATGAGCGGGGGCGGCACCTCAGTCCGTCGCCGCCGTGCAGTTGAAGATCGCGGCCTTATACGCCCCAAACCATTTGGTCGATCGACGCAGAATGGTTAAATTCGTAGAACCTAAGCTTCAGCCGGGCAGGCCGGCGGGCGGAGCGATCACGACGGAGTATGTTAACTGTCATCGTACGAGTCGTATTCGGTACCTCCCTGTATAAATAATCCGACCCTGTTTTGGCCCTTATTTATTCCTACATTCATGTAATAGACTGATTTCGTTTGCGCTCCAAGGTCTTTAAAGAGGCAGAAGGACAAAGAAAAATCCTCATATATCATTGATATATGAGGATTTTTCTATTTTCAGAGCCTTGTAGGGAAAAGTATCGGAAGCAGGTTTTCAGACTTTAATTGAGACCTAATTCGTTCGGACCGAAAATAGGTCGCGAATAGCGGTTATTGATTTGTTCTGCAATATTTTGCACTATAATGTGTCCTGTGGTTAAATGGGGTCTTGACGGAATCCCGTTACACTTAGGTCTTGTTTGTGATCAATGGCTCCTGCTTATCGCGCGTCGAAAAATTTGCGAAAAAAAAGCAGCTGATAGTCTGTGGCGCTGCGCCAGTATACGTGCGAATGGTTGCCTGCACGAACGATGTAGTCATGCGAAATGTTATAGTAGAGCATTTGTTCATGCAACTCTTCGTTCACGCGGTAGAAATAATCGTCCGTGCCGCAATCGATGATGATCGCCAATTGCCCGGGTTGCAATGCATAAGAGACGGGTTGCGCTTTGTCTGAGGCCACTTCGCGATTGTGGTCCACACGGGGTGTGACACGGAAAAGCTGACTCATTACCGTATGCTCGTACCATAACCCCTTATTGTCGGCATACGGACCTAACTGTTCCCTGATCTTCCAGTTTTCAGGGAACGGCCGAAAATCGACTCCTCCGCTCATGGATCCGCAGGCACCGAATAGGTCCTGGTGGCGGAAAGCGAGCCACAACGCTCCGTGGCCACCCATGCTGAATCCGGTGATCGCCCGGCCGGCAGGTGATGCGATGGTGTGATAGGCCGAATCGATATAGGGGATCAGTTCACGGCTGATATAGGTTTCATAGCGACTTTCCGGATTGACGGGGCTATCCCAGTACCAGCTTGACTGGCCGTCGGGGCAAACGAATACCATTCCGAAACGGGTCGCAGCCTCGGGAAGGTCGGGCTTGGTTTTACGCAGCCAACTGTCGTAACGGTTGTTGTAGCCGTGGAGCAGGTAAACCACCGGGTAGTGCTTAGCGGTGTCCGTACCATAGCCTGCGGGTAGGATAACCACGTTTTTTACGATCTTATCCATCGATGAACTGTGAACGTCAATGGTGTCTACGCGCTGGGCCGCTGCTTTCCCTATGCAGAGCACGGCGGCATAAGCCAGCGTACACCATTGTAAAATAAGTATTTTTCTCATTGTCAGCTGTATTGTCGTGTACTCCGGAGTCCGGTTCAAGCGGGACAAAAATAGACAATTTTATCGTACTCGTGACTTGTATTCTGCCAGTGCGTCGAGTGACATTCCTGTCCTCGCACTCGCGCGGGGCATACAAGATCATCCGGCGTCTGGAGCGTGTCCATGTTCCAAATCTGTCGCATGCATTGTATAACTCTTTAATAAATTGTATCTTTAGCTTTCATTTGTTTTATTTAATTAATATGTGTGACGGCTGCTTTCCGCAGTACGGTGGAAAGGCAATCGAGTGTAGTGATCAGAGGGAAAATGCGCATGTAATAAGGAAAATTTATGGGAAATAGGAGTAGAATCGCGTTCGCAATATGTGCGGGCTTATTACTCAGTATCGGAGATACACAGGCGCAACATGGGCCTGTAGCATTGCTGAACTTATCTGATGCGGAGTCATGGCAATACGGGACCAATGCCGAGGGAAAGTTGTCGATCGGTGTGGTGCCGGCGGCCAATGCACCCTCCGGATTGCAGCCAGCCACGGATAAGGTTTTCATGATGACTTCGAAAGATGTTCCTTGGGAACAATGGTGGTGGTGCGGTACGGTCATCCTGAACCGTCCGGTTCCGATCACTGCCGAGTATTGTAACCTGAAGATCGCTGTGTATGGCTCAACGTTCCGATTCGGAATCATCTTGAAGTCAGCACCTTTTTCCATACTGCTGGAGGCGCCGGATGCCCCGATCCAGCCAGGCCGGTGGAATACTTTCGAGTTCAATCTTTCCGGATACATCGGCGATACGATCCGATGGATCGAGCTGGTCCCGCACCAGGCGGCACAGACGGTCTACGTATACCCGTATTTTGAGCGATCAGCGGATCTTCCGGCACTGGCTTCCTCCGGAGATCATGGATCCATCGAAACGATGGACGACAACTTATGGGTTTACGGGACCAATTTCTATGATACCGATATGCGTGCGGGTGATTGTGTCGCGATCGTGGATGCGTCGCAGGTCCCCGGGACGGTTCCTGTCAGGATAGATAAGGTCTTCCGTATCCGGTCGCGGGGTGAACGGTGGTTGCCGGGTGACTGCGGCATGATGGCGCTGCGTCATCCGCAACTGATCGACCGGCCGGCCCGGCTGGTGGCTTGCGTATACAGCCCGGCCGATAAGGTGGGGGTCGAGATCGATTCGGACAACGGGGATCGCTTGTTCCGGTCGTTGCAGTTCGGGGGGTGGCCGATCGTTCCGAACCAATGGAACGAGATCGTCCTGGATGTCGTGCCGGGACAGTCGGGACGCGCTTTGCTTCAGACCTTTAAGGTCTATCCTATGCAGCGGGATATCGATGTGTATGTCTGTTTTTATTGGGATAAAGGGGGCGAATAGGTCCGAAAATCGTGTCGGGACCGACAGTGCCTGCCCTGTTGCTGACACCCTGTGACACACGGCAGACCATACCATGTCAATTTCGATCGTCAAATCTGTTTATTATGAGATATAGGTTATTGCTTGTTACGTTGTTATTGTTCTCGGCCGTGTTGCCGGCATCGGCCGCCAGGGGTCCGATCACGTTCGCCTCGCTGCTTCGCGAGATGACCGACCGCGCATCGCTGGCCGAGTTTCCCGAGCCATTCTACACCGTGCGTCAGTTCAGCAGCTACGACCGGGCCTCCGATAAGGCGGAGAAGGGGAGCTATGACTGGTTTGCCAACTGGGACTTCAGCCAGTTCCTCCGTACCGAGCACCGGGACGGCCGGCGGGAGTTCGTGATGTTCGATGCCGACGGGCCGGGAGCCGTGGTGCGCATCTGGGTCACCGTGGCCAATTACAATGACAACGGTATCCTGCGCTTTTACCTCGACGGCTCGGAGACGCCTGCGATCGAGGGCGAGGTGCTGAGCCTGATCAGCGGGCACGCCCTCGTGGGGCCGCCCTTATCGACCTCGGTATCGCCTCTCACGCCGTACAAGCAGCGGGGACACGACCTCTATCTGCCGATCCCTTACGGCAGGCATTGCAAGATCACCTATGAGACTCCCGGTATCATCGAGGCCGGGCGCCGGCCGCCCGGTGAGAATTTCTTTTACAGTGTGGGCTACCGGACCTACGTGCCGGGAACGAAGGTAAAGACGTTCGAGATGGCCGATCTGTCGAGAAATGCCGGTGCGGTGCGGACGGCCCAGAATGCCCTGCTCGCACGGCCCGAGCTGGATGGGAGGTACCGGGTCAGTGCGCCGGGGTCCCGGGTGATCGCACGGGGCGGCGATGGGCACCGGATCGAGCTGAAGGGAGCGGGAGCCGTGAGGGCGATCCGGGTCAGGCTGTCGGCCGGCGATCCGGCTCAGGCGCTGCGCTCGACGATACTCAAGATCTCGTTCGATGACAATCCGACGGTGTGGGCCCCGGTGGGTGACTTTTTCGGGACGGGCAACCGGTTGTCTCCCTACCGGTCGTTCTATACGACCGTGGAACGCGACTCGGTGCTTACGTGCTACTGGGTGATGCCGTACCGGGAGACCTGCACGGTCGAGCTGGAGAACCTCGGCGGCGAGCCTGTCGTGAGCTCGCTGGCCGTTTATTCGTCCCCCTGGCGGTGGAGCGACCGCTCGATGTATTTCGGCGCGGGATGGACCGAATACCACGGCAAATATACCGGACCCCATAAAAGTATCAACGGAACGTCGGATGCCGAGGATATCAATTTCGTGACCCTGACGGGTAAAGGCATCTATGTAGGCGATGCCGTGACGGTGTTCAATACGGTCGGCGACTGGTGGGGCGAGGGCGACGAGAAGGTCTATATCGACGGCGAGGATTTTCCCTCGCATTTCGGCACCGGTACCGAAGACTATTACGGCTATGCCTGGTGCTTACCCAACTTCTTCGACCACCCCTTCATCGCACAACCCGACGGTACCGGGGCCTATCAGGTCGGCCATGTGGCCAACCTGCGCTACCGCGGGCTCGACGGCATTACCTTCGAGCGGTCGCTCGTGTTCGATATGGAGTTCTGGCACCAGAGCGCGACCCGCATCAATTATGCCCCTACGGCCTATTGGTATATGCTTCCCGGCGGAGCGGCCAACCGCGGAGCGGAGGCTGCGCTGGCGGCCTTGCCTGTGGCAAAGCGTAAGAACGACCTGGTCAGCAACCGGCCCGACGGGTACGGCAGGATAGAGGGGGAGTTCATGCGTGCCACCGTGACGGGCGGAATGGAGCGTACGCAGTGCATTCCCGAGATCGGCTGGAGCAACGGGGTTCAGTTCCTGTGGCGGGAAGCGCAGACGGGTGACCGGCTCCGCCTGGGCTTTGTCGTTGATGAGGAGGGTGACTACAGGATGCAGGGTAACTTTACAATCGCCCCGGATTACGGACGCTTCTCGGTGGGCATCAACGGGCGGGAGCTCCTGCCGGTGCTCGATACCTATGGCCCCGAGCTTGCCACGCGAACGGTCGACCTCGGGGTTGTCCGTTTGCAGCGGGGGGAGAATGAGCTGGAAATCCGGTTGCTGCCCAAAAATGAGCGGGCTGTGAATGCGTTGGTCGGCCTGGACTACCTGACCGTGACCAGGGCGGCGGAATGAACCGGCGGTAGTCGCCGGCCTGACCGGTAGTGCCGAGAGAGAAGGTCGGACGGTATAAGGGGCGTATGGCAGGATGGCGCGAAAGCGGGCGGGTAGCCGGGATCGCTGGGATCAAATGATGCAGGGGGACCGGAGTGATGAGTTCGGGAATTGTCGGGCTCTTCGGTCCGGGTACGTCGGTCTCGGCATGCGGTACGGTCTTCGAAGCAGGGGCCGGGGACCGGCTTGTTCCCAGACCCCTGCGCGGTTGGCGGGTGTCGGAATGGGAACGCTGTCCCGGGTGCGGACCGGTGCCTGAATGTTGCGTGGGCTTATCGCGCTTTATAGAATTCCGAGCCTGTCCAGCCAATCTGCGACCTCCTGCTCCGTGTCGCCCGAGCCTGAACCATAAACGGCCAGCCCCCCGGAGTGGACATGCGGGGCCAGATGGCCCATATCCGAGAATATGCGGGCCCGGCCGCCCCCGCCATGGGTGCAGAACGGAATGACCGTGGCTCCCGGGGAGAAGGTGTGGCGTTGCAGGAAAGTGGCCACCGGAGGGGCCATTGTGCTCCACCAGTTCGGTGTGCCGACAAAAACGAGGTCATACCGCTCTGCATGGGGAACGCTCCCGGTGATGTCGGGCCTGAGCCCGTCCTGTATCTCCCGTTTGGCCTGGCTTGTACAGGCCTGGTAGTTCGACGGGTAGGCCCGGGCGGGTATGATCTCGAAAAGATCGCCTCCGGTGCGGGCTGCGATGCGCCCGGCCAGCGCGCGCGTGTTTCCCGACCAGGAGTAATAGGCGATCAGGATCTTAGGATTGTTTCTCATGGTTTGTTCGCTGTGTTGGGGTGAATGGACGGATGGTGAAGACGGCCGCTTGCCGGCAGGGGCGGGGAATCGGCCGGGACGTCAGTCGGCGGCGCTCGTAGATGCCGGGACCGCCCGGCTCTCCTGCACGTCCGTGCAAAACGCCGGCGTCAGGAGGAAAAAGAGCCACCTGGTCATGTACAGGTGTTTTACTCGTCGATTTTCCTGACCGGTCGGGCCGGCACTCCGGCGACGATCGTGCGGTCGGGTACGTCGCGGGTGACTACGGCTCCGGCGGCCACAACGGCATACTCGCCGATCGTCACGCCCGGCAGGACGGTGGCGGCGGCGCCGATCCACGCCCCGCGGCGGATGCGGATCGGGCGTCCGTAGACATAGGCACGCTCCTCGGGCTCGAGGGCATGGTTCTCGGTGATCAGGTTGACCCGCGGACCGATCAGCACGTCATCGTCGAGCGTGATACCGCCCCGGTCCATAAACCCGCACCCGTAATTGACAAAAACGTTCTTGCCGAAGCGGATGAACTGTCCGAAGTCGGTATAGAACGGGAGCTTGACCCGCGTGCTCCCGTCGATCCTCCGGCCGGTGAGCTCGCTCAGCCGGTCGCGCACCTGGTCGTCCGTATGGAACGCCGAGTTGAGCTCGCCCGTGATCCGGAAGGCCCGCTCGATCGCATCGCCTACCTTCGGGTAGTCGGGGTCGTCGGTCCGGATCAATGCCCCGGCATACATTCTGTCAAAAATATCTTTCATATCGTCGGTTGTTTGGTGTGTCGTGCAAAAATAGCACATGAGCCGCGGACAGGCTTCGCTGTGCGGCTCAAAGGCTTTTGCTCAAAAGCTCGGATGTGCGTATTTACGTTCCGGGGGCCGGAGCGTAGGCGGCCGGCTAAAATTGCCGGTTCTGCTTCAGGTCTTCGACGTAGCGGTCGATGCGCTGCAACGCCTGAGGAATGTTGATCGTCTGCGGGCAATGCGGCGTGCACTGGTTGCATCCGATGCAATGGCTCGCCTGCCGCAGGCGCGGTACGGACCGGTCGTAGCCCACGAGGAACGCCCGGCGCGCCTGCCGGTAATTCTCGTCCTGCGAACTGGCGGCCAGGTTGCCCTCGTTCACGCATTTGTTGTAATGGATGAGGATCGCCGGGATGTCGATCCCGTAGGGGCACGGCATACAATACTTGCAGTCGTTGCAGGGGATCGTGGGGTATTGCATCATCAGGTCGGCCGTGTCGTAGAGAAACTGCCGCTCGTCATCGGTCAGCGGGACCAGGGGCGAGTAGGTCTTGATATTGTCCTGCAGGTGCTCCATATAGGTCATGCCGCTCAGTACGGTAAGCACCCGCTCGGGCGAGCCGGCGAAGCGGAAAGCCCACGAGGCGACGCTGTCGTCGGGGCGCTGCTCCTTGAGACGCGCCACGATGTGGTCGGGTACGTTCGAGAGGCGGCCTCCGAGCAACGGCTCCATGATGACGGCTGCGATGTTGCGCCGGGCCAGCTCGTCGTACAGGTACTCCGCCCGGAAATTACTCCCCGAGGCGTGCTTCCAGTCCAGATAGTTGAGCTGTATCTGGACAAAGTCCCAGCGGACTTCGCCCCGGTCGTGCATGGCCAGCGCATAATCGTACACGTCGATGTCGCCATGGAACGACCAGCCGAGCCGACGGATGCGTCCGGCCTCCCGCTCGCGGATCAGGAAGTCGAGCACCCCGTTGTCGAGGTAGCGCGCACGGAACTGCTGCATGCCGCCGCCGCCGATCATGTGCAGCAGGTAGTAGTCGAAGTAATCGACCTGCATGTCCGCGAACGACTGGCGGTACATGGCCAGCGAGTTCTCGCGCGTCCAGTTGTGGAAATTGGACAGCTTGGTCGCCAGGTAGAACGACTCGCGGGGATGGCGCTTCAGGGCAATGCCCGTGGCCTTTTCGGACCAACCCTGCACGTAGACGGGCGACGTGTCGAAATAGTTGACGCCGTGCGCGATGGCATAGTCGACCAGCTTGTTCACCGCATCCTGATCGATCAGATCGCCGTTGCCGTCGGGTGACGGGACGGTCGGCCAGCGCATACATCCGTAACCCAGCAGCGAGACCCGGTCGTCGCCCAGCTCGGGAAAGCTGCGGTAGGTCATCCGGTCGGTCGGGATGGGGGCTGAAGCGCTGCGGCGGCCGGTGGCCCCGTTCCTGGGCGTGCAACCGTACAGCGCTGCCGTCGTCGAGGCGGCGGTCAGGCCCACGATCTTCAGAAAGTCGCGGCGGCTTATCTCTTTCTTCTTATTTTCCATGATTCGTGCGTGTAGGCGTTAGACGATGCGGTGGACGGTATGGCCCTCGACATAGATGGCGCTGAACGGCCGGGCCGGACAGAGGTTCTCGCACGCCCCACAGCCGATGCAGCGCTCGGTGTTGACGGTGGGGATCTTCAGGGCGTCGGGGTTGGCCGGATCGGACGATACCATCAGGATGGCGCCCGTCGGGCAGTGGCGTGCGCAGTTGCCGCACGCCACGCCGTCGGTGAGGGGCACGCAGTTGTCGCGCACCCAGACGGCGTGGCCGATCTGGATGGCCGCTTTGTCGGCCGCTGTGACGGCCCGGATGGCTCCTGTGGGGCAGACTTCCGAGCATTTCGTGCACTCGGGACGGCAATAGCCACGTTCGTATGACATCTCGGGCTGCATGAGGGTCGTGAGCCCGGCCGATGGGCGCAACACCCCGTTGGGGCAGGCCGAGACACAAAGCTGGCAGCCCGTGCAGTGCTGGGTCATGTGGCGCCACGACTGAGCGCCGGGCGGGACGATCGGCGTCGCACGGTCGGGGATCTTCTTGTCCTCGATCAGGGCCAGTCCCCCGTCGACCTTCTTCTCCTGTGCCCGGGCGATGGCCGTGGTGGCGAACAGTGCGGCCAGTGACAGGAAGCCGCGGCGCGAAATGCCTGCCCGGTCGCCGGCTGCCTGAGCCGACTCCTGGACGGCCGGCCCGTCGGATGCGGGGCGGGGCGCGTCGGCTTTGCGCCGTAGGCGGTATCCGATCGCCCCGTGCCGGCACTTGCCGATGCAGTCCATGCAGGCAACACAGCGGCTGTGGTCTATGCGATGCGCCTTGTAGTCGATGCAGGCAGCCTTGCAATGGCGCGAACAGAGGCTGCACGTATTGCATTTGGCCGGGTCGATGACGATCCGGAAGAGCGAGTAGCGGGACAGGAAGCCCAGTATCGTTCCCACCGGACAGACCGTATTGCACCAGGTCCGTCCGTTGCGCCAGGCGAGCAGGGCCAGCACGACGAAGGTCAGCGCGGCAACGATGAATGTCCCGAGACTTTTGATCCATACGTCGACCGTGTAGAACGCATAGCTGCCCATGCGCTCGGCGATGTAGGCCAGCAGGTTGTTACCCCATATCCACAGCGGTTGGAACAGGTTGGCGGCCATGCGCCCGTATGCGCTGTACGGCGCGAGCAATGCCGCCAGCGAGCCGATACCGGCGACCAGAGCCGCAACGAACAGCCCGAGCATGCCGTAACGTAGCCATGACAGGGCCGGGGAGTAGCTGTATGGCAGCTTGCGCCGTTTGGGGCGGCGACCCAGCCATGCGACGATGTCCTGGAAGACCCCGAGCGGACAGATCACCGAGCAGTAGACGCGGCCGAGCAAGAGCGTCAGAATGACGAGCGCCGCAACGATGCCGGCATCCACGGCCAGCAGGGCCGGCAGGAACTGTATTCTGGCCAGCCAGCCGAACCATGCGTGCAGCGTTCCGGTAAAGTCGAGGAAGAGCAGCGTGATCAGCGTGAAGCAGATGAGGGCGAGCGAGATTCTGATTGTTCGTAACATACTCAGAGCTATTAATGCTTGTCAATCGAGATGCAAAACTACAAAAAAAGTCGGGGGATGGGCTGAATCCCGCGCCTTTTTTGCGCCGGAACGACCGATTCCCGTCCTACGGCAGGGCGAGGCCCTGCCGCGGCCTCGATGGCGCGGGCCTGCGGAGGGTCCGCTACCGGATTTGCCGGTTGGTGGAGAAGGGCGGCTTGCGCTGCGGCTCGAACGGATCGGATGCTATTTGCCCGGCGAGTAGCCGTATCGGCGCTTGAAGGCCGTATAAAAATGGGCGAGGTTCTTGAATCCGACCTCCTCATACACCTCGCTCACTTTCCTGCCCTCGTTTTTCAGAATGTCGTAGGCCGCCTCGAGCCGCCGCCTGATCAGCCATTTCTGGGGCGAGAGGTCGCTCACCCGGGCAAAGTCCCGCTTGAAGGTGGCCAGGCTGCGGCCGGTGAACGAAGCGATCTCTTCCATCGAAAGGTCGTACATGTAGTTCTCTTCGAGGAACTCCAGGATGTCGATCTTCCAAGGCTCGGTGAAGTCGAACAGGGTGGGGTAGAAGCGGTTGTCGATGCGCAGCAGGGCATAGACGCCCTCGAGCAGCTTCAGCTGCATGATCTCTTCCGAGGGCTTGATCTCCGAATCGAAATAGGGGGTCATCGAGACGAACAGGCTTTGGATGTCGGGCGTCTGCGGCAGCTTGACAACGCTGGTCGGCAGTTTCTTCACATCCTTGGGTAGCTCTTTCCGCTCGAACTTCTGATAGACTTTGCGCAGGAAATTGCGCTTGAATGTCAGGAAGATGCCCATGAACGGCTCGCCGGATTTCGGCTGCTTGATCATATTGACCCGGTTGTCGCGCCTGACGAACACGCACTCGCCCGGCTTGACCACGATCGTCCGGTCGCCCTCTTCGAGGATATACTCGCCCGAGGAGACGTATACCAGAAAATGGTCCCTGACCATCTTGGTGCACATGCAGCTGTCGCTGAAATAGTAGCTGAAGATCACATCGGAGTAACTGAACGTTACGTAGCCGCTTTCCGCATTCATAAGTGTACCGTTTTTACAAAGATAGATTTTTGCCGGATAAATCCGCCGGGAGTGAAGGTCCCGGGACGGATCGGGTCCGGTCGTTGAAACAAAGTTAGTGCTCCGGAGGGACAATCCGTTTGCTCTCCGGGTCAAATTGATTTGCTGTCCGGCTCAATGACGCTTCGGGCGCTGTGGCGCCTGTCTCGCATGTGCCGTGTCGGGGACGGGATTATCGTCTGGGAATAAGGATGTTGGGGCGATATGTCGTAGATTTTTCACGCAGGCTTAGGCGTTTTCCGCGGAAAAACACTATCTTTGATGAGATCGAAGCGATAATATCAACTAAAATAATAAGCATTATGGCAAGTATCAGAGACCTTAAAAAAGATATCGACTGTCTGGTAGGCGAGGTGATTTCGGATTGCTACCTGGCGATCTATTTCCATCCTGAGAAGAAGCAGGATATCGTCACCGTGATGGAAGAGGCCGTGGCCCTGCGCAACGCGCTCTTCGTGCAGGTCAACCACCCTGCCGAGAAGAACAATCCCAGTCTGGTCCGGAAGCATTTTGCGCATATCCGCCAGGAAATGTTCGCCAAGGTAGACTCCCTGTTCCAGAAACTGAGCGGGCTTGCCAAGTAGGTCCTGCGCATTCAGGACATATTCCATCCGCTTCCCGCATGCCATATCGCCTGTCGGAAGCGGGTGTTTTGTGATGCCCTACGGGTGCATATGAATGAAAACCAACCTAATATTAACTAATTTACCTATGAAGAGATTCCTTACTGCCGTGGCGTTATTCCTGTTCCTGTGCGCGGGACAGGCGGCGCAGGCACAAAAAAGCGTTCAACTGGCCTCTCCGAACGGCAAGCTGAAATTCACCCTGTCGCTGGTCGACAAGTCGCCGGTCTATAAGCTTGCGTTCGGCAAGCAGACCCTGGTCGAGAATTCGCCGCTGGGTTTTGAGTTTGAGAACGGCAAGTTCGGCAACAACATTAAGTTCGGCAAGCCGGTGTTCAGCACTGTGGATGAGACCTATGACCTGCCGGTGGGCAAGACCAGGCATGTGGTCAGCCACAGCAGGCAGGTGATCGTGCCGATGGAGGAGACCGTCGCCCCGTTCCGCAAGATCAACATCACGATCCGCGCTTTCGACGACGCACTGGCCTTCCGCTACGATTTTCCGGAACAGGACGGCTGGCAGTCGTACGTGATGTACAACGAGAACATGGACGTCAACCTGGCGGGCGATCCGCAGGTGCTGGCGCTTTTCGTCCCGGGCTTCATCAATACGCACGAAGGTCCCTATACCTATAAGAAGTTCAGTGAGCTCGACTCGAAGAAGCTGATCGACATGCCGACGCTTTTCGAGTTCCCCAACCACGTGTTCATGGCGATCACCGAGGCCAACCTGGTCGACTATGCCGGCATGTACCTGGTCAAGGACAACGATAAGATCGTCAGCCGCCTGTCGCCCAAGCTGGGGCAGATGAAGGTCAGCGTAACGGCCGATCTTCCGCACCGCTCGCCGTGGCGCGTCTTTATGATCAGCGACCGGGTAGGAGCCCTGATCGAGTCGAACATCCTGACCAACCTGGCCGATCCCTGCAAGATCGAGGATACTTCGTGGCTCAAGCCGGGTAAGACCACCTTCACCTGGTGGAACAACAACATCGTGCCCGATACGACATTCCAGCCGGGTAACAACTTCCTGACCAACAAGTACTACATCGACTTCGCAGCCCGGAACGGTATTGAATACCACTCGGTGTACGGCTATGCCGACATGGCGTGGTACTACGACGACGGTCCGGGCTTCGGGCTGGCCGGCCCCAATGCCGACCTGACCCGCCCGGTGCCGATGCTCGACTTCAAGGGCGTGTGCGATTATGCCAAGAGCCAGGGCGTGGACATTCACGTGTGGCTCAACTGGGCTGCCCTGTACAAAGACATCGACCGCGTGTTTGACAAGTTCAACGAGTGGGGCGTCAAGGGTATGATGGTCGACTTCATGGACCGCGACGACCAGGAGATGATCCGCATTCAGGAAGATATCCTGAAGAAGGCGGCCGAGCACAAGCTCTTCATTCAGTTCCACGGGTCGAGCAAGCCGTCGGGGCTCGTGCGTACCTATCCCAATGAGTTCACCCGCGAGGGTACGCTCAACTATGAGTGCTACAAGTGGGGCGACAAGAACATGGGAGCCGACCATGACATCAGCATGCCGTTCGCCCGCCTGCTGGCCGGAGCGGCCGACTACCACATGGGCGGTTTCCGCGCCGTGCCGCGCGACCAGTACAAGGTGCACTACTCGAGCCCGCTGGTGACCAGCACGCGCTGCCATATGCTCGGTATGTATGTCGTGCTCGACAGTTACCTGAACATGGTGGCCGACTTTCCCGAGGCTTACGAAGGCCAGCCGGGATTCGAGTTCGTGCGCCAGGTGCCGACCGTCTGGGATGCTACGGTAGTGCCCGCAGCGGAGGTGAATCAGTATGCCGTCGTGGCGCGCAAGCACGGGGACGACTGGTATGTCGGCGCGATCAACAACAGTACGGCCCGGACGGTCCCGATGGCGCTCGATTTCCTCGGCGACGGCGAGTATACGATGGAGCTTTATAGCGATGCCGCCGATGTGGATGTGAATCCCAACCACCTTGTGAAAGAGGTTCGCAAAGTGACCAAAGCCGATACGATCGACCTCAAGCTGGCAGCTGAGGGCGGTTCGGCCATGCGCTTCCAGCCGGTGAAATAAGCCGTTGCATAAGCCGATGGGCGTTAAAAAGATTGCCACCGACCGGTCCGGTCGGTGGCAATCTTTTTTGTGCGGCCAGGCCTGGCCGTTCGTTGTGACGAGCGGGAGCAGTTTGGATGTTACTTGGCGATTCCGGTAAAGAAGTCCCGCATCTGGGCGTCGTATTCGTCGGGGGTTGTGTGCCACTCGGAGAGGCGGGTGACGCCGATCGTGTGGCAGAGGCTGGTAAATTCGTCGAGCCGGGCCATGATTCCGGGGCGCGTGCGCCACCGGCCGTCGACCTGCTCGAAAACACGGCCTTCTGATGTGCCGCGCTTTCTTGCGATCCGGAACAGGGCGTAGGTCAGGGGCATGTGCGCCGCCTTGATACGCAGCAACACGTCGGGCTGGTCGCCGACCGCCTCCATAGCCTGCGTAAAGAGCGCTTCATACCGTGCCATCAGCTCGTCGCGCAGGTAGCTGCTGTCGCAGAAATCCTCGGGATTGAAAAAAATGTGCAGCTTCTGTCCCGAGGCTTCGAGCTCGTCGTGCATCAGATCGATATACTGGCGGATATACGGGGCCGCTTCGCGGTAGTAATGCCGGAGGAAATCGTCCGTCTCGGCTTCGATGTCGCAGCCCGGGTCCCAAAGCAGGCGGGCGATCAGGTATTGGCGTAACTCGTTGAACTCGCCGCCGACCTCGCGGTTGCCTTGCTGGAAATGGGCGTTCGTGCCGTTCTCGACGAAGAACCGGATGTTGGGTTGCAACACACGCAGGTTGGGGAAGGGGCTGACAAGATGGGTGAACTGTACAACGTAATCCCAGATCATGATGTTGCGGGTCAGCTTGCCCCATTCGCGGAGATCGTCACCAAAGCTGTCGTTCGGGTTTTGCGCGATGGGCAGGTGCCGGTCGGACTCAATGTCGCACAGCATGATCTGTACGTTGTCCCGTGGGACGAGGGTTTTCGGAGCTTTGCGGCTGTACCAGTAGGCGAGGGTAGAGATCGTCTTGTCGGGGAAGCGGTCGGCCACACGGTTGACGAATTCGAGGATCGTGCCGCTCGGGCTGCCTTCCCGGGTGTCGATGGCCGCGCAGTCGGCACAACGGCAGTACGCATCGTTATCGTTCTGGCTCACCGACCAGTAGGTAGCCGCAGGCAGTTTGGCCATCGTGTCGGCCAGATTGGCCACCAGCACCCCGAACACCTCGGGGTTGGTCAGGCACAACTGCCGCGGATCACGCTTGCCGTCGACCAGCGCGAAATATTCGGGATGGTCCTTGAAATAGCGGGACGGCGGAACGAGGTACTCGAATGTATGGACCCATGTGCCCCAAACCCCGTCGTCGATCCCGTCGGGAACGCAGTGGTCGATCTTATGCCAGTCGGCGTAGAACGGGTCGTTCGAGTCGCGGTAGTGCGTATCGCGAAAACGGTTGACGGGAATCTGCGTGTCGCCGGCGATCGCCGCGATCGCGACCCGGTCGAGCTGTGGATAGTCGAACACCCTGGATGACAGGCAACGGTAGCCGAGGTATTTGTCAAAGAAGGTGTAGACGCCATAGAGCGTCCCTTTCTCCGTGCCTCCGACGATGGCGAGCCTGCGTCCTTCGGTCCGGATCGTGAAGCCGTCTTCGCCGAGGGGGGCAGTATCAATATCGGTGTGCGAAGACGGACCGATCACGATCTCGTGCTGCCTTTGCGGTATGGTATCGCCGACCACGGGTACGGAAGCGCCGCTGCTCAGGGCCAGCAGCCGGCTGAATTCGCCGGCTGCATGGCGCTCTTCGGGAGTCGCCTGCGTCGAAACGACAATGACATAATCGCTGGCGCCCTGGCGGGCAAGGACCAGGCGGGGCGACTGACATGAGGGGAGCAGGGCCAGGAGCAGGGCACCCAGCCCCAGCAGGTATGCAAGACGTGGCATCATAACGGATTGGCAGTTAGCGTGGCGTGCGGGTGAAAGTACCCGTGACAACAAGATAGTGAAGAATGTGCAGACTTACAACAGGAATACGTACATCGCTCCGGGCAACCCGGCGGAATCGGGGCGAAACGGTGTCGTGGAGCCCTGAATGGCAATACATCGGAGGAGTGTCGCCCGGTTTGCCGGGCACACGGGGAGTGTGGATGACCTCCAGGGGGATATTCAGGCAGGCAGTCACCTGCCTGATGTCCGGGACGGGCCAATCCCGGGCGGAATGTGTTTATTCATGCCGTTTGAGCACCGTATGCGGAATCTCTCCGTGAGAGATCAACTGGATCGGGCAGTTGTAGTTGTCCAGCTGCTCGGGGGTGATTATATTCGAGTTGTGCCGGTGGACGGAGCGGTTGACACAGACGATCGTCCTGACCACGCTGGTGATGGTCCCGATGTCGTGCGATACCATGACGATGGCCATGTGTTCGTTGAGCTGCTGCAGGATTTGATAGAGTTCCTTCTCGAACTTATTGTCCACAAAGTTGGCAGGCTCGTCCAGGATGAGCACCCTGGGGTCGGAGATCAGGGCGCGGCAGAGCAGGGCGCGCTGCATCTGACCGCCCGACAGCTCGCCGATCGGCTTGCGTGCAATGGCCGTAAGTCCGGTGGTCTGCATCAGGGCGGCCGCCTTCTGTACGTCGGCCTTGCGGTAATGTTTCCACAATCCTTTGCGGGCCTGCAATCCCGACAGGATCACGTCGAGCACCGATATCGGGAACGAGCGGTCAAAATGGTTCTGCTGGGGGAGGTATCCGATCGACCGATAACCGTCGGCCGTGATCTCCGGTGCATAATCGACACTGCCGCTGTACGGGATCGACTTGAGCAGCGCTTTCACCAGAGTGGTTTTCCCCCCTCCGTTCGGGCCGATGATCCAGATTCAGTCGTGGGGGTAAATATCGAGGTTGACTTTATCCAGAATGGTGCAGCCGTCGTATTTTACGGTCAGTCCGTGCGCGCTGATCAGGGGTGTCATTCGGTGATCTGTTGAGTGATTTGTTTCAGATTGTCAATAACGTTCTCCGCCAGCGGATCGATCGCCACCGTTTCGGCGTCGACCTCGCGGGCAATGGCGGCGATAGCCGCCTGGCTGAACTGGGCCTGATAAAAGATCCGGCGCAACCGGTCAGAGCGGGCAGCATCGACCACGCGCCTGATCTGTTCGGCCGACGGCTCCTTGCCTTCCCATTCGATCGGGATCTGTGTCAGGCCGTAGTCGCGGGCCAGGTAGGCGAGAGCCGGATGATATATAATAAAGGTATGGTGTGTGCCGGTAGCTACGAGTTGCCGGAGCTGTCGGTCCAGCGTGTCGAGCCGTTCGATCAGCGCCTGATAATTCTCCGTGTATTTGGTCGAATCGGGATAAGCCGTTGATAAAGCATGATATAGAGTCCCGGCCATGATCTTCAGGTTGTGCGGGGAGGTCCAGATGTGGGGGTCGGTCCCGTGGGCATGCCCATGCCCCGTATGCGAGTGCTCTGCTTCGATCAGCTCGATACCTTGCGAGAGGTCGACCACCTGCAGGCCGGGCATATTTTTCGATACGTCGGAGACCATCTGTTTCTCGAAGTCGATCAGCCCCGTGGTGAACAGCATGGATGAGGCGGCCGCCTGCTGCATCTGCTTGGGGGTGGGCTCGTAAGTCTCGGGACTCGCCCCGGGAGGTACGAGCAGATTGATGTCAAAGTCTTGGCCGGCAATCTGTTCGGTCAGGAATCGAATCGGCAGGATGCTGGCGGTAACCGCCGGACGGTCAGAAACCGGCTGCGGGGTACAGCCGGCCAGTAAGATCAGGAGGCCTGAGAGTAGGGTGGTGTGTCTGCGTTTCATACGGCGTTAGAATTTTGTGCTTACGAGCCGGCAGATCTCGGCGAGGAATTCGGCATCCACCTTGTCGAATCGGTCGAGTTCGGTACTGTCAGCGTCCAGCACGCCGACGACCTGGCCGCGGAGGAGAATGGGCACGACGATCTCCGACCGGCTCAGGGCGCTGCATGCAATATGCCCGGGAAATCTCTCAACATCAGGTACGATGATGGTACGGCGCTCTTTCCAGGCTGTTCCGCAAACACCCTGCCCGAAAGCGATCTGCGAACAGGCGACCGGTCCCTGAAACGGACCGAGGGTCAGGCGGTCGCCGTCGACCAGGTAAAATCCCACCCAGAAGAATCCGCAGGCTTCTTTCAGCGCGGCAGCAATATTGGCCATGCTCGGGACCGGACCGTCGGTGGCGACCAGCGATCGTATCCGGATGAGCAACTGACTGTACATAGCATATTTTACGGACTCCATCTGTCGAATGGTTTTGGATACCCAAAGATAGCTTTTTTCTTACGACCTGTGAGCAGGACGTACAACGATTATCGGATTCTTGCTGAAATAGGCGGCGCGATTTAACATAATCAATGGGTCGATATTGGCTCATACGATCGTAGGCCTGACTTCCCTCCCACATGCCCATGAACGAGCCCGGCTGTCGCCAGAACCGTTCGTTCAGCACGGACGCCGTCGATTGAAGCCCTGTGAGGACATCATAACGATCGAGTGGCTGAGCGACGGGCCAGCCAAGGGCAAACCTGCGAAGAATCCATATTCGTATTCCAGCCGTAATTCTCCCGTGGTTTCGGTACTATGGAATCAGGCATACCCGTACGATGGTCGTCTTCGGAATGGCTATCCGGGCAGGTTTTTATCGTTATTGGCGATGTTTTGTTTTGCCACACCAATTGAATTATAATTGATATTATGTTAAATTATTGGTTGCGCAGTATAAGTTTCCGCTCAGGGGGCAACCCTATTCAGGGATATATTCAGCAAAGGTCTTGTCTGTAAAGAACACGACAACGCGCTCAATGGGTTTGCCCGTTGGGCCTGGCATTCGGGTGACACTGGGGATAGGCTCGTGCGTGGCAGCTTTCGGATCAGAGGCTGGAAGGGACTGTTTGACCTCCGTATTTGCAATAACGTGCCGCTCGGCCTTGGGCTGAGGATGCGGATCGGAGCGTTGATCATCGGAGGGGGCATCGTCTAAGGAGGCATGCCGATACATCGGGCCGCGGCCTAAAATCACCCAATCGGGATTCAGGTTTGGAAATCGGAGCAATGCCTTTTCCAGAAAATCAAAGCTGGGCTTATTTCTGCCTGACAACAGGTGTGAAATGCTTGAGGGCTGTACGCCGAGCATCTCGGCGAACCGTGAAGGGGTGAGTTGCTCGCGTTGCAGTATCTGATTGATCCGATCTTTCATAGTTACAAATATAATGATTTTTTACAAAACACAATTACGGGTAATTTAATTGTGTAAACCAAGTAATGCGGCTCATTGATTACATGTGTAATCAATGAATTGTCCCGTATGGGAGATAGTCTGTATGGGAACGCATCTTATCAAACTAATACTTAATATATATTAGTATAATTCATTATAAATAAGAGCTTTGCTTTTAAAGTTTATGTGTTGTGGTTCTTATGCCTGATTTCCCCACTGAAATCACCCTTAAAACATTAATAGATACTTTATGTTATATAATATAATACACTGATTATGTGTAGTTTATTGTTTATTATTTCACTTATTGTACTCGGGCTGATCGACCGTGTGAGTTACATGGTAAGGGTGTATTACATTTGTAAACAATAAGGCATGTCTCTCCCTGTTTGTGTTTATTGTATTACATGTGTAAATAATGTTTGTGCGTTACTGTTGTAATTTATATGCCAGGAACGAATGGTATGCGATGCCCTCCCCTAATTGTTTCCTGTGCTTCGCGACGGATCGCGAGCTTTGTTTTGTGAGTTACGGGCTGTGTTAATTATGTTAAATAAAAAGGAGATCTCCAGCGGGAGACCTCCTCGATACTTTATGAGCATGTTTTTATTCCAGCCGAATCGCCCGGGCGATCGTCTGGAATTCTTCCGGGCTGAGTTTCAGCTTCTCCTTGCGAAAGTCAACATCGGCCTCGCTATTGATCGGAATTAAGTGAATGTGGGCATGCGGCACTTCCAGGCCGAGGACAACGACTGCGACCCGCTTACATGGTAACTTCTCCCCTATCTTTCGGGCAATTTTTTTTGCAAAGACCATCATTTCGGCCAATGTGTCGTCGTCCAGGTCGAAGAGGTAATCGACCTCCTGTTTGGGAATGACCAGCGTGTGTCCCTTGCTGAGCGGATTGATATCCAGAAATGCGTAATACTTGTCGTCTTCTGCCACCTTGTAGCTGGGAATCTCTCCCCGGACGATCTTGGTGAATATTGATGCCATGAGTGTATGGTTAGTCGTCGATGCAGTTACTGTATTCCTTGAACTTCGGACTCATGATCTCGGCATAAATGATGGCTTTGGCCGGATCGAAGTCATCCATAATATGTCCTGCCGTGGGTTGGGTATGATCGGGAACCGTTTTGTGCGAGGCATTCCGGGAGGGCGTCGTTCGGGGAACGGGAGCAGGTGTCTGGGCCGGCTTGGAGGTATGGGGCGTCGCGGCAGGCGCGGGTGCCGGTCGTATCGGTTCCGGCTCCGCTGGCTGCGCCAGGTCGGCCCAGGGATCGTCGCCGTGGGGGAAAAAGATATCGCCCGGGTGTGGCTGCTGGTTGCTCTCCTTCTTTTGGGCTTTGGATAAAGCCTGGAAAATCGAGAAACCGATCAGGAGGATGACAATGAGTAGCTCCATGGTGTTATTCCTTGTTAGGGTGAATGATTCGCTTGACTTTCTCGACGCTTTTGATCTGCCGGACTTTGTCCATGATCATTTTAAGGTCCTGTATATTCTTTACATACAGGCTAATACGTCCTTCGAAGATACCGTCGTGACTCTGGATGTGCAGCTCCCGGATATTGATCGTGAGCTCGGCTGTGATCACCTGCGCGATATCGAGCAGAATCCCGATCCGGTCGATCCCCCGGATCTCGATAACGGACAGGTAGGACATGGCTTTATGGCTCGACCACTTGACCGGAATGATGTTCTCCCCGTGTTGTGCCGCCAGACGGGTCAGCTCGTCGCAGCTGGTTTTGTGCACGTTGATCTTGCCTGTGGACGGGTCGCGGTACCCCATTACGGTGTCTCCCGGGATCGGATTGCAGCATTCGGCGATGACAAATTCCGTGTCCGAGGCATCGATATCGCGCTCCTTGCCTTTTTTCTTGCCGTCTCCGCTCAGGAACTTGAACGGATTGGTGAGCTGCAGCGACCAGAACTTGAGCATCTTTTTGGCGGAGTTCTCGCGAAGTATCTTTTCCAGACCGTCCAGCCTGATGATCTCGGCTCCGAGCTTGCTGTAAAACTCGTCCTTGGTGGCGCATTCGTAAGCCGGGAGCACTTTCCGGAATACCCGGGCGCTGGGCGTGATGCCGAATTCGTGCATCTTCTCCTCGAAGATCTTGATCCCCCGCTCGATATTGTTCTGCTTGTCTTTCTTCAGGAAGATCTTGATCGACTGCTTGGCCTTGGCCGTCGTGACATGCTCCAGCCATTCGGGGGTCGGCTTGGCCGTTCCCGACGTCAGAATCTCGATCTGGTCGCCTCCGCTGATCGGCGAGAAGATCGATTCGATCTTGTGATTGATCTTGGCCCCGATGGCGCGGTTGCCGATCTTCGAGTGAATGTCATAGGCAAAGTCGAGCGCTGTCGCTCCCTGGGGCAGCGTACGGGTCTCGCCTTTGGGTGTAAATACCACGATCTCCGTGGTATACAGGCTTAATTTAAAGTTGTCGAGGAAGTCGACGGCATTCTCGGTCGGGCTGTTCAGGGCCTCGCGGACCTGCTTGAGCCAACGGTCAAATTCGCCCTCGTCGCTCGATAGCGTGGCCTGCTTGTACTGCCAGTGGGCGGCAAAGCCGCGCTCGGCAATGTCCTCCATGCGCTGCGAGCGTATCTGTACCTCGGCCCAGGTCCCGTCAGGGCCCATGACCGTGGCGTGCAGGGCTTCGTACCCGTTGGCCTTGGGGATGGTCACCCAGTCCCGGATGCGGTCCGGCTTGGGCTTATAGATGTCGGTGATCAGCGAGTAGATATGCCAGCACTGCGATTTCTCGGGGATCAGGGGCGAAGGCTTGAAAACGATCCGGATCGCGAACAGGTCATATACCTCCTCGAATGGAATCTGTTTGCGCTGCATCTTGGACCAGATCGAGTAGATCGACTTCTCGCGGCCCGAGATCTCGAAGTCGATCCCGCTCTCGGTCAGGCGGTCGACGATCGGCTTGTTGAACTTTTCGATGAATTTGGTCCGGTCGGCCTCGCCGGCATTCAGCTTCTGGACAATTTCGTTGTACTGGTCGGGAAAGCGGTACTTGAGGCTCAGGTCCTCGAGCTCCGTCTTGATCGAGTAGAGCCCCAGACGGTAAGCCAGCGGCGCGAACAGGTAGATCGTTTCGCTGGTGATCTTGATCTGTTTGTCGGGAGGCATCGACCCGAGGGTCCGCATATTATGCAGCCGGTCGGCGATCTTGATCAGGATCACCCGCACATCGTCCGAGAGCGTCAGCAGAACCTTGCGGAAATACTCGGCCTGCTTGGACGTGTCGGTATTGAAGACGCCGGCCATTTTGGTCAGTCCGTCGACCATCGAGGCGATCTTGGCGCCGAACATGCTTTTGATGTCCTCGACCGTATAGTCGGTGTCTTCGACGACGTCGTGCAGCAACGAGGCGACGACCGACTTGACCCCGAGCCCGATCTCGTCGACAATGATCAGCGCGACGGCCAGAGGGTGCAGAATATAGGGCTCTCCCGAACGGCGGCGTACCCCCTGGTGAGCCTCTTTGGCCAGAAAGAATGCTTTTTTGATGAGATTCAGGTTCTCCTCATTCCGGCATAACTCCTGGCAATGTTCGAGCAACTCGTCGAACTTCTCTCCGATGATCTTTTCGTCCTCTTCCGTGTAGCCCATTCGGTCGCTGAAATCTATATGAATTCAAAATTACTGACAAAGATAATAGCTAAAGGTAATGATTTTTTGACGAATACGGAATTTTTTTTTTAAACTTACCTGACAATCCGTCGGCTGCAACGGCGCTTATAACGACGCTACACAATGAAAACCAAATTACTACTGATTGCGGGGGCATTGGCGGCCCTGCCGGCAATGCCTTCCTGTCATCGGCAGGAGGCGTCCGGGCGGGTCGCCCTGTCGTCCTGCCGGGTGGAACATACGCTCCCGGCACATGTCGATTTACGGGACCGGATGCCCTGCTGGCCCGTCAAGGACCAGGGGAGCCGGGGCGTCTGCTCGATCTTCGCCGTCACGGCCATGCTGGAGTATGAATATGCACAGTTAACGGGGCGTCCGGCGATGCTTTCGGGAGAGTACATCAACTGGGCCAAAAACGAATATCATGTCGCGCGCGGAGAGGCGGACTACCACGATGGGGCTTTTTTTCACTGGGCGATATACGGCGCGCGCGATTACGGGGTTTGCCGGACCGACCTGATGCCTTTCCGGGCGACCTGGTCGGTCGACGATCGGCCGCAGCCCGCGCCGGGGGCCCGGTGGGATGCGGGGAAGCGCTGGGTGACGAAGATACGCTGGATACGCGCGAATACAGGAACGGAAGGGATCACGCCGGAGCAGCTGCGGCAGATCAAAAGGAGTCTCGGGGACGGGCATCCCGTTGCGATCGGAGGTAAATGGATCAGCGAGGGCGAGTTGTTCGACAGCCTGTCGCCGGCCCCTCCGATGATGCGGGTACCGGTGTCGGGTCGTGAAACGCAGGCAGGGCACAGCGTGCTGGCGGTCGGCTATGCCGATGATCCCCGGATCGCGGGAGGCGGATATCTGATCTACCGCAATTCGTGGGGCGACGGTTTCGGAAGCGGCGGCTATGCGCATATGCCGTACGCATATGCCCTGCGTTGTTGTTGCGATGCCTTGTCCGTAGAGGTCGGCGTGAGCTTGCTGGGGTTGTAGCGACGAAAACACCGGACCTTCGGCGGAAAGTCCGGTGTTTTCGAGAGTAGCCTGTATGCCGGAGCCGGGAGCGGAGCCGGGAGCCCTACTCTTTCTTGGCTGCCATGGCCTCGCGGACCCTGGCCTCGATCTCGTCCATCAGGGCTGCGTCGCTCTTGAGCAGCTCCTTGACGGCGTCGCGGCCCTGGCCCAGCTTGCGGTCTCCGTACGAGAACCACGAGCCGCTTTTCTTGATAATGCCGAAGTCGACGCCGAGGTCCAGTATCTCGCCCAGCTTGGAGATCCCCTCGCCGTACATGATGTCGAACTCGGCACGGCGGAACGGCGGCGCCACTTTATTCTTGACCACCTTGACCTTGGCGCGTACCCCGAGCTGCTCCTCGCCGTCCTTGATGCTCGACGCCTTGCGGATGTCGAGCCGCACGCTGGCATAGAACTTCAGCGCGTTGCCACCCGTGGTGGTCTCGGGATTGCCGTATACGATGCCGATCTTGTCGCGCAGCTGGTTGATGAAGATGCAGACCGTCTTGGTCTTGCTGATATTGGCCGTCAGCTTGCGCAGTGCCTGCGACATCAGCCGGGCCTGGAGACCCATCTTCGATTCGCCCATCTCGCCCTCGATCTCGGCCTTGGGCGTCAGTGCGGCCACCGAGTCGATCACGACAATATCGATGGCGCTCGAGCGGATCAGGTGGTCGGCGATCTCGAGAGCCTGCTCGCCGTTGTCGGGCTGCGAGATCAGCAGGTTGTCCACATCGACGCCTAGCTTGCGGGCATAAAAGCTGTCGAAAGCATGCTCGGCGTCGATAAAGGCGGCGATGCCGCCCGCTTTCTGCGCTTCGGCGATGGCGTGAATGGCCAGCGTGGTCTTACCTGACGACTCAGGACCGTAAATCTCGACAATGCGCCCCTTGGGGTATCCGCCGACGCCCAGTGCCGAGTCGAGCGTGATCGATCCGCTCGGGATCACGGCCACGTCCTCGATCTTGTCGCTGCTCATGCGCATGATGGAACCCTTGCCGAAATCCTTCTCGATCTTGTCCATCACCGCGTTCAGCACCTTGAGCTTGTCGGGGTTGATCTGTGTTTTGGTTTCTTCTGCCATTATATGTCTGTTTTATTGTTTGTACGCCTCCAGTATCTGTTCGAAATGGCGGGCCGTGTCCACCTTGTCGAAAATCTTCTCGATCCGGCCTTCCGGATCGATGACGAACGTTGTGCGGATAATGCCCATATAGGTTTTGCCCATGAACTTCTTCTCGCCCCATACCCCGTACTGCTGGGCAACCGCGGTATCGGTATCGGCGATCAGCGTGAAATTGAGCTGGTGCTTGTCGATAAAGTTGCAGTGCGATTTCGCGCTGTCGGGGCTCACCCCGACGATCTCGAATCCCTGTCTGCCCAGCTCGGCCTTGCCGTCACGGAGGCTCTTGGCCTCGAGCGTGCAACCGGGCGTATTGTCTTTGGGATAGAAGTAAAGGATCACCCGCCTGCCCCGGAAACCGGAGAGAGATATATCCTTGCCGTTCTGGTCTTTGGCTGTGAAATCGGGGGCCATGTCCCCCACCCTGAGCTTTTCCATGATGCTTCGGTCGATTGTTCCCGTAAAGATAGTCAATAATCGATAAAGATAAAAAAATCCCGGGACGATCTTATCCCGGAAATCTTTAAACTGAACTGTGCCTGCCGAAACCGGATGGTGTGCCGGTTAGTTGCCTACGACCTTCTTTTCGATCTCCTCGACCAGGTGGCGGAACATCTTATCCGTTTCGATCAGGTTTGAGATCGCCTTGCAGGCATGGAGCACCGTTGCGTGGTTCTTACCCCCGATGGCTGCCCCGATCGAGGTCAGCGGAGCCTTGGTGTGCTGCTTGCTCAGGTACATCGCGATCTGGCGCGCCTGCGCGATCTCACGCGTGCGCTTGGGGGAGTTGAACTTGGCCATATCCAGCTTCATGTGCTCGCAAACCACGTTCTTGATGTGCTCGATCGTGATCTCCTTCTGGTTGAACTGCACATATACTTTCAGAATCTCCTTGGTTAACGGTACGGTGATCTTCTTGTTCAGGAACGATGCGTTGGCGATCAGCGACGACAGCGCGCCTTCGATCTCGCGGACATTCGCATTGATATTGTGGGCCAGGAACTCCACGACATCGTCCACCACCTCGGCATTCAGCTTGGCGGCCTTATTGCGGATGATCTTGATCTTGGTCTCGTAATCCGGTAATAATAACTGGGTTGACAAGCCCCACTTGAAGCGGGTGATCAGGCGTTGCTCGATGTCTTTCAGCTCGACGGGCGGCTTATCGGAGGTGATGATCAGCTGCTTGCCCGAGAGATGCAGGTGGTTGAAGATATTGAAGAACGCGTTCTGTGTCTTGTCCTTGCCGGCCAGCTCCTGGATGTCGTCGATGATCAGCACGTCGATCATCTGGTAGAAATGGATGAAGTCGTTCAGCTCGCCTTTGATGGCGGCATTCTGGAACTGGGCCTGAAATTTGTTCATCGACACATACAGCACCTGGCGCTCGGGGTGGCGCAACTTGACCTCGTTGCCGATCGCCTGGGCGATGTGCGTTTTGCCGAGCCCCGAGTCTCCATATATATAGAGCGGGTTGAACGGGGTCTTGCCCGGGTTGACGGCTACGGCAAGGCCTGCCGAGCGGGCCAGGCGGTTGCATTCGCCCTCGACGAACGAGTCGAAGGTGTAGCCCGGGTTGAGCTGCGGGTCGATAATGATCTTCTTGATGCCCGGAATGACGAACGGATTCTTTATATTTGCCGTATCGGTCTGTGTGACGAACTTGTTGATCGGCGTGATATCCGCGTCCTGTACGACGGCCACCGGAGCCTGCTCCGATTTGGGAATGGCGTAACGCAGCCGGGTCTTGAGCCCGAACAGCTGGTGGATGATCGGACGCAGGAACGGAATGTAGTTGCGCTCGATGTGGTAGACGTAGCTTTCGTTGGGAACCCTCAGCCGCAGCGTGGTGCCGTCGAAGTCAAGCGGAACGATCGGCTTGAACCATTTCACAAACTCCTCTTCGGAAGTCTGTTCCTTGATACGGGACAAGCAATGCTGCCATACATCATTATATGTCTGAGAGTTGGATAACATGATTCGGGTGATTTGGTAGTACAAAAGTGTAGATAAAATTGTTAAAAAAAACCAGAACCGATGTTGTTTATTCGGATTTAATTTATATAGAAAAATAAGGGTTTGGAGAGGGCTCCGATTTAAAGGATTGATAGTGAGATTTGATAAAAATATTCCTACATTTGTCTATAGATTTTTTTGGAGGCAGACCAATAAACCATAAATAAAACTGATAATGCCATGAGCGAGGAATTGGATTTGACAATCAAAAAGCGGGCCGAGAAGTGGCTGGAAGGAGGCTATGACCAGGCAACCAGGGATCAGGTCAAGTATCTGATGGACAATGATCCGAAGGAGCTTACTGAGAGTTTTTACAAGGATCTGGAGTTCGGTACGGGCGGTTTGCGCGGTATCATGGGCGTTGGCACAAATCGTATGAACATATATACGGTGGGCATGGCCACGCAGGGGTTGGCCAACTACCTTAAGCAGGAGTTTCCGCACCAGAAGATCAAGGTGGCCATCGGGCACGACAGCCGGAACAACAGCCGCCGTTTCGCCGAGCATGTAGCACGCGTTTTTGCCGCAAATGGATTCGTCGTTTATCTGTTCGATGCGCTGCGCCCCACCCCCGAGCTGAGCTTTGCCATCCGGGAGCTCGGATGCCAGAGCGGCGTGGTCGTGACCGCTTCGCACAACCCCAAAGAGTACAACGGCTATAAAGCCTACTGGGCCGATGGCGCGCAGGTCACGCCCCCGCATGACCGGAACATTATCGCCGAGGTCGGCAAGATCACGTCGATCGATCAGATCAAGACGACCGGCGGCGAGGAGAACATCCATATCTTAGGGGAGGATTTCGACCAGATCTATCTGGACCGTATCCATTCGCTGTCGCTCTCGCCCGAGGCGGTCGCCAAGTATCACGATATGAAGATCGTCTACACGCCGATCCATGGCTCGGGCGTGGTTCTGGTGCCTAAATCGCTGCGTAAGTTCGGGTTCACCAACGTAATGACCGTCAAGGAGCAGAATATCATTGACGGTAACTTCCCGACCGTGGCCTCGCCCAATCCCGAGGAGCGTGCCACGATGCAGATGGCTATCGATTACGCCACACAGGTGGGGGCCGAGCTAGTGCTGGCCACCGATCCGGATGCCGACCGTGTGGGGATCGCTGTGCGGGATACCGACGGCGAGTATGTGCTGCTCAATGGCAACCAGACCTGCGCGTTGCTCACCTACTACCTGCTGCGGCGCTGGAGCGAGCTCGGGCGCCTCGACGGCCGGGAGTTCGTCGTCAAGACGATCGTGACGACCGCGCTGGTGGCCCGCATTGCCGAGTCGTTCAATGTCAGGTATTTCGATTGCCTGACCGGCTTTAAGTACATTGCCGAGCTGATCCGTGACAACGAGGGCAAGCTTAAGTATATCGGCGGCGGCGAGGAGAGCTACGGTTATCTGGCCGGGGATTTCGTGCGCGACAAGGATGCCGTGAGCGCCTGCTCGCTGGCGGCAGAGGCGGCTGCCTGGGCCAAGAGCCAGGGCCTGACGCTGTATGGCCTGCTGAAGGATATCTATCTGAAGTATGGTTTCTATAAGGAAAGCCTGGTGTCGATCGTCCGCAAGGGCAAGGACGGGCATGAGCAGATCAAGCGGATGATGTCTGATTACCGCGCCAATCCGCCCAAGAGCCTGAACGGCTCGCCGGTCGTGACGGTCAAGGACTACCTCGAGCGGAAAACGATCGACGTGGCTACCGGCAAGACCGAAGCCATCGAGATCGAGCAGAGCGATGTCCTGCAATTCATTACCGAGGACGGGACCATTGTCTCCGTGCGCCCGTCAGGGACCGAGCCCAAGATCAAGTTCTATTTCGGGGTGCGTGCCGAACTGCCCGATCCGGCCCGGTTCGATGCCGTACAGCAGCAGCTCGATGCCAAGATCGAGGCGATCAAGCAAGAGATGCGGCTGGTTTGATCTCCAGCGGATCATGTCGTAAGAGCCGGGGGCGTCGCCGCTTCCGGCTCTTTTGTTGTGCCCGGGATGGGGCCGCCCCCTTTATCCTATGTATTTCCTGATGCGGCAGATACTGCCGATTGCTGAAAATTCGTTATCTTTGTCCGTTTGATCGCTCCGCGACGGTTGCACCGGGCATTTCCCGTCGAACCGCCAGGGAGCCTATCCACGAGGAGGAAGAAATGAGTGATACGAAAGATACCCGGCAGATATGTATCAAGGGCGCGCGCGTCCACAATCTGAAGAACATCGATGTCGCCATCCCGCACAACGAGCTGGTGGTGATCACCGGACTCTCCGGTTCGGGCAAGTCGACGCTGGCCTTCGATACGATCTTCGCCGAAGGCCAGCGCCGCTATGTCGAGAGCCTGTCGGCCTATGCCCGCCAGTTCCTGGGCCGTATCGACAAGCCCGATGTCGACCTGATCACCGGTATCGCCCCGGCGATCGCCATCGAGCAGAAGGTCAATACGCGCAATC
>JAFQJK010000076.1 GCA_017415005.1 Rikenellaceae bacterium | reverse complement strand
TGGGCGAGTCGGCCCGCCTGATCGGTGCCGTCAATACCGTGGTCCGGCAGGGCGACCGCTGGATCGGCGAGAATACCGACGGGCGCGGCTTTGTGCTGGCATTACGCGCGGTGACCGATCCGGCCGGGAAGCGCGTGGTGCTGTTCGGGGCGGGAGGCGCCGCCCGTGCGGTGGCTGTCGAGCTGGCCCTGGCCGGCGCGGCGCGGATCACGATCGTCAACCGCAGTCCTGGCCGGGCTGCCGAGGTGGTCGACCTGTTGAATGCCAGGACAGCGACCCGGGCCGGGTACGCTCCGTGGGATGTACCGTATGTGATCCCGCCCGATACGGATATCGTGATCAACAATACCTCGGTCGGACTGTATCCGAACGTGGACGAGCGTTTGAACATCGATTTCGACTCGCTGCGATCTTCGATGGTCGTTGCCGACGGAATACCCAATCCCCCGCGTACACACTTGATCCGCGAGGCCGTGGCGCATGGATGCCCGACGCTCGACGGGTTGCGGATGCTGGTGGGGCAGGGTGTCATTGCGCTTAAATACTGGACCGGTATCGATGCCGATCCGCAGGTGATGCGCCATGCGCTGATCGGAGCCCTGGGGCTCGATGTCGATTGACCGGGAGGCTGGCATCTGCCGGGTGTCCGTTATCTAATCCAGACTTTCCAACCAACATGATCTCTATGAAAAAACTGATGATGACTGTACTGTCTTGCGGTATGATGTTGGGTGCCTGCGCCCAGACTGCCGCATTGAAAGCGATCGAGCTGAACGAACCTTCGCTCGATCGGGGTAAGCCTGTGATGCAGGCGCTCTCTGAGCGCCGGTCGACCCGCGAGTTCGCCGACCGGATGCTTTCGCTGCAAGACCTCTCCGATCTGGTATGGGCGGCCAATGGGATCAACCGCCCCGAGTCGGGCAAGCGCACCGCTCCTTCGGCCATGAACCGGCAGGATGTCAAGGTGTATGTCTGCACGCGGGATGGCTCCTATCTTTATGATCCGGCGGCTGCGATACTTGAGCCGCTGACGGCGGGCGATGTGCGCCCCGACGGGGCCCCGGTCTGTATCGTGCTGGTGACCGACGAGGGCGAGACCTGGTCGGCGCTCGATGCCGGTATCGTTTCGCAAAACATTTCGCTGTTCTGCGCCGGAGCCGGTCTGGCGACCTATCCCCGCGCCTCGATGGATCGCGATGCTTTGCGCCAGGCACTGCAATTGTCCGCGAAGCAGGAGCTTATGCTTTGTCATCCGGTGGGTTACTTTAAGTAGGCCTTGCCCACAACGAAAAGGGCATGGATCACAGATCCATGCCCTTCCGCTGTATCCGTCGATACCTATATCTGTTTCGTTTTCCATTCACCGCGCCTCAGGTACCAGATCGAGATTGCGAGCAGCACGACGGCATAGATATGTTCTGCTGTCCAGCAGACGGCCACGTCGGCATGGCGGTACAGGGCGATGTACCCGATGTAAAGCATATATACCCCCAGCGCAATGAGGTCCATTACAAGGGCTGAGCGCGTATTGCCGGTACCCGAGATAGCATTGAACAGGATGATCCCCGGCACGGCGATCAGGTAGGACGAGAGCATGATCCAGAGCGAGTCGACCGAGCTGGCGATCAGCGCCGCATCGTCTGTGTAGATGCGTAGTACGACCGACGGGAAGAGGGCCATCAACAGCATGAGCGGCAGGATCAGCGTGTAGCACATCCTGACGATCCGCCGGCACAGGGGGATCACTTCGTTCTGCCTGCCTTCGCCCATCAGGTTACCGACCAGCGAGCTGGCCGCCGAGGCGAACGACGATGCGATCACGAACAACAGGGCCGAAACGCTGCGCACGATGTTGCTGATCGCGAGCGATGTCTCTCCCAGATGCTCGATGGCGATGAAGAAGAGGAACCAGATCGACACCGCCACGAAAGCCTGGATCATCGTCCACACCGAGACATTCAGCATGTGGCCGAGCAGCTTGGGCTTGAATCCGGCATAACGGAACAGCCCATATTTTTTGCGGTCGATCTTGAACCGGCAGTAGACGATGAAGAAGATCATCGACACCAGCTCGGCTACCGATGAGGCGATGGCTGCGCCGGCGATGCCCAGCTGCGGCATGCCGAGCCGCCCGAAGATCAGCGCGTAGTTGAGCACGATGTTCGTTCCGACCATGATCACCGAGTTCAGCGTGAGTATCCTGGTATTGGTCGTACCGACCAGGAAGGCGCGGAACATCAGGCTGACAAATGCGAAGAAAAATCCGTAGACCCGCCAGTCGGTATACTGTACCGTAGCTTCGTACACGGCTTCCGAATTGATGAACTGCTGCAGGATCGTGGGCGAGAAATACCGCGAAGCGAAAAACATCGCAGTTGCCAGCGCCAGCAGGAAGAGCGTTCCCTGCTGGAACAGCAGTCCGATACTTTTGAAGCGTCCCTCGCCGTTGCGTCGGGCGATCAGGATCTGCGTACCGATGCTGAAGCCGAAAGCCAGCATGAAGATCGCCATGTAGTAGACGCCGGCCAGGGCCGACGCACCCAGCTCGACCTCGCCGACACGTCCGAGAAATGCCGTGTCGGTCAGCCCGATCATGTTCTCCATCAGCAGGCTTAGCAGGATCGGATAGGTGATCTGCCAGACTTTCTTATTGCTGTAGCTGTTCATAGGTTGGTTTGGTTTAGCATATGGATGCCGGGAAACCTGCATCCAAATTCGCCCCGGACATGGAAATCCCTTTATTTGCGTCGTATGGCCTGGAAAAAAGCGAAAAAGTGGCGCAAGATAGATAAAACGATCGAGATGTCCAAACCGTTCCGGGCAATTGCCCGGAAAGCGGGCCGGATGCAATGTCCCTGTCAGTCCGGCCGGCCGGCTGCGCAGCGGCGGATTTATGGGGAGCCGTCAATGGATTCCCCGAAGGCGGCGTGCAATAAGAGCTCGGTATTGGAATGCGTTGTCTGATATTGTGCCCGAGCGCTATTCGTGCGGATCGGTGAAAAGGATGCCGTCGAGATGGTCGATCTCGTGCTGGAAAATAATGGCCGTGAATCCCCGGACCGTATCGAGGCGCGGCAGGAAGGTCCGCTCGTCGGTGTACGTTACGAGGACTGCCTTGTAACGCTTTACGCTGTCGATTCCCGAGGGGATCGACAGGCATCCTTCCCGGCTCCATGCACGTCCGCTGTCCCATGGCATGAACGACGGGTTGACGTAGAACTCGAACGGCTTGCCGGCCTTGTCGAACCGTTGCACGGCGATCAGCTTCTTACCGATCCCGACCTGGGGGGCTGCGATGCCGACACCGGGTCGGGCTGTGTCGTTGACCGTGAGCAGCATGCGGGCTTTCAGTTGACTGAACAGTTCAGATCGTACATCGTCGCGGGTCAGTTCCGAAGCCTTGGCGCGTAGCACGGTCAGGTCGTCAGGGTCGTCGATCGTCAGTACGCGCATCGCTTCGGCGATATCCCCGCTGCCGATCAGCGCAGTCTCTCCCTGCGTGAATGTCGGGCGACTGCAAGCGCAGGCCGCTGCTATTGCGATACATAATATCAGGAACTTATTCATATTGTTCAGGGTTTTGTCCGGGCTATGGTATCCGGATCGTCCAGCTTGTGCGCGCATCCCGGCCGAATCCATCGAACAGTCTTGCCGGCCGAACCATGTCCGATGACAAAAATAGACTTTTCTTCCCGGAAAGCCGATCGGGGGGCTGCTTTTTTTAGTTTTACCCGGTTTTTTTCATCCTGATAGCACGCAAAGCCGTATTTTTATTTGGTATTCTCGGAAAAGCTCTCTACTTTAGGGTCTCGTTTTTAAACCTAAAACAAATTGTCATGCAAGAATTAGTTAAGAAGATCAACGAGCAGATCGCCGCTTTCCAGGAGAATGCTAACCTGCAGGTAGAGAAGAACAACAAGGCTGCCGGCACCCGTGCTCGCAAAGCCGCCCTGGAGCTGACCAAGCTGCTCAAGGATTTCCGCAAAGTATCGGTCGAAGAGGCTAAGAAGTAAGCGCTGATCCGATTCGGCAGGAAGGGCAGAAATCATTTTCTGCTCTTTTTATTTATACTGTGCCGGAGTGCCCGTACTATCCCGAAGCGCTCCGGTCATGCAATGACCCTCTAATCCTCTGAGCTGTGGACGAGAATAGACTGAAGATCAGGACGCAGCGACTGATCGTCTCCGTTTCGGTACTCCTGATGGCCGGTAAGTTCATCGCTTTCTGGCTGACCAATTCGGTCGGTATCCTGACCGATGCGCTGGAGAGCATTGTCAATGTGGCTGCCGGCTTTATCAG
>JAFQJK010000075.1 GCA_017415005.1 Rikenellaceae bacterium | reverse complement strand
GATGCTGATATAGTTATAATGTAAAGACAACATGGAACTCCTCGCAGACGACAGCCATATCCTCTGTAAAAACCTGCCCCACGCTCTCCAGTTCCTTTTTGAAGAAGCGCTCATGGACTTTACGCCAATATGTTAGTGTGCGGTCTCCCTCACCTTCCCGGAACGCATGTTCTTCGGACACTTCCCGAAGCGGGACGGTGCTCTGTTATTTGTTCTCCGCCTTGCCTTGTGCGCGCAACCGGATCTCCGTGATCACTTTCTTTGTGTAGTTTGGAAAGTCGCCGTTCATCATCCAGGCATAGTAGCTGGGCTCCTCGCGGAATACGTCAGCCACGGCGCGTCCTTTGTGCTTGCCGAAGTTGAATACCTCGACTCCGCGCTCGTCATAGATGATCCGGCCCGCATAGTCGGCGAACGGGCTGCGCGACGAGAATTCGGCCAGGAAATCCACGTCATTCTCCAGGTCGTCGTAACGTTCGAGCTGGGCGAGCAGCACCTCGTACGTGGCCAGCGTGTCGGCTTCGGCCGAGTGGGCTCCCTCGAGCTCCTTGTCGCAGTAGAACTTGTAGGCTGCGACCAGCGTGCGCTGCTCTTTCTTGTGGAAGATGTTCTGCACGTCGATCAGTTTCCGCTTCTTGAGGTCGATGTCGATCCCGGCGCGCAGGAACTCTTCGACCAGCACCGGTACGTCGAACTTATTCGAGTTGAACCCTCCGAGGTCGCACCCTTCGATATATGCGGCCAGCGATTTGGCGATCTCCTTGAATTTAGGGCAGTCCTTGACATCCTCGTCGCAGATGTGGTGCACGGCCGTGGCCCCGGGGGGGATGGGCATCTCAGGGTTGATCCGGCGCGTCTTGGTCTCCTGGTCGCCGTTCGGAAACACTTTGACCAGCGAGATCTCGACGATCCTGTCCTTGGCCGGATCGACGCCGGTGGTCTCCAGGTCGAGGAATATGATCGGGTTCTTGAGGTTCAGTTTCATGCTTATGCGTTAATCATCATCGGCATCAGCAGCATCAGCGTGTCGCTGTCCTGATCGCTTTCGTAGATGGGTTTGAATACGCCGGCGCGGGTCGAGTCGGCCAGCTCGAGCAGGATGTTCGTGGTCTCGATGTTCGACAGTATCTCGACCAGGAAGGTCGACTTGAAGCCGATCGTGATCTGGTCGCCCTCGTATTCGGCAGTCAGCGACTCGTTGGCCGAAACCGAGAAGTCGAGGTCCTGCGCCGTCAGGTTGATCAGGTCCTTGTGGATGTCGAGCTTGATCAGGTTGGTCGACTGGTTCGAGCAGACGGCCACGCGGCGGATCGCATTGAGCAGCTCCACGCGGTCGACGGTCACCTTATTGGGGTTGTTGGCCGGGATCACGGCGTTGTAGTTCGGGTAGTTGCCTTCGATCAGGCGGCAGATCAGCTGGTGGTTCTTGAGCGAGAAGATCACGTTCTTGTCGTCGAACGACACACCGATCGTGTCGCCCTCCTTGACCAGTACCGATTTGAGCAGGTTGGCCGGCTTTTTCGGCAGGATGAACGAGGCGCTGACCTCCTGGCTGTCCATTTTGGCTATGTAGCGGACCAGCTTGTGGGCGTCCGTGGCTACGAACGTCACCTCCTGCGGGGCGATGTTGACATATACGCCGTTCATCACGGGACGCAGCTCGTCGTCGGCCGTGGCGAAGATCGTCTTATTGATCCCCGTGAGCAGTGCGTCGACATCGAAGGTCATCTTGCGCGCCTCCTCGCCGAGCTCGGGATTGTTCGGGTAGCTCAGGCCCGAGGTGCCCGGCAGCGTGAGCGATCCGCTCTTCCAGCTTACCTTGATCTCCCAGGTCGATTCGTCTGCTTCGATCGTCAGAGGCTGCTCCGAGAACTCTTTGAGCGAGTCGAGCATCAGCTTGGCCGGGGCGGCGATAACGCCCTCCTTTTCGACGCTGTCGACCCTGACGTTCCCGATCAGCGTGGTCTCGAGGTCCGAGGCCGTGATACGGAGCTGGTCGCCTTTGAGGTCGAGCAGGAAGTAGTCGAGGATGGGCAGGGTATTTTTGTTGCTGATGACCTTTCCTGTGGTCTGTAGCATATTGAGCAGCGCTGAACTTGATACGACGAATTTCATACGGACAGAATTTACGGTTATTTTATAGTCCAAAGATAGCCCTTTTTTTTAAAACGAGGCCAGTTTGTCGAGCGACATTACGATCATTTTATCAACAAACGGACGGTAGTCGGTGTCGGCGTCCCCGGCCACGCGCTGCGCGATGATCGTGCAGATCGTCGTGGCCCGGTGGCCCATCAGCCGTGCGAGGCCGGCCAGTGCCGAGCTTTCCATCTCGAAGTTGGTGATACGGCGCCCGTTATGCCTGAACGACTCGATCTTCGCGTTAAGTCCCGGATCGGCAGGGGCGATCCGCAGGTGCCGCCCTTGCGGAGCGTAGAAGCCCGGGGCCGAGATCGTCATACCCTCTTTCGTGACGTCGGCGAACAGCGCGGCCAGCTCCCTGTCGCAGTCGACGAAGTAAGGGCGGGCAAGCAGTTCGCTCCATTCGGTATGCAGGATGAAGGCCTGCTCGGCATCGTGATTGCAAACCCCGTTGCGCCCGGCGTAGAAGTTGAGCAAACCGTCGAAGCCTACTGACGTGCGGGCCAACACATGGTCTCCGATCCGCAGGTCGGGTTGCAGGGCTCCCGAGGTTCCGAGTCGCACCAGCGTCAGTTGTCTTTTCTCCGCCTTTTCGGTTCGGGCCCGAAGGTCGATGTTGGCAAGCGCATCGAGCTCGTTGATCACGATATCTATGTTATCCGTTCCGATCCCGGTCGATAATACGCTTATTCTCTTTCCTTTATAATTTCCTGTCGCGGTCCGGAACTCCCGGTTCGACACGGTGCATTCGACCGAGTCGAAGAACGAGGCGACGCGGTCGACACGCCCGGGGTCGCCGACCAGGATGATCGTGTCGGCCACCTGTCCGGGACGCAGGTGGAGGTGAAAGACGGAGCCATCTCCGTTGATTATCAGTTCATCAGATGGGATTATGCGCATAGCGGAGTTGTTTCGCGGTTGATAATGCTTGTATTATTCGTATAAATGTAAGTATTTTGCATGAAAATTCCCAATCGTATGACATTGATCAAATCTATCTCCGGAATCCGGGGAACCGTAGGCGGCGTCCAGGGCGAGAACCTCACGCCGCTTGATATCGTCCGGTTTACGACCGCTTACAGCGTGTGGCTTCGCGGGGCCAACGGGCATAAGACCGGCCGGCTGACCGTCGTTCTGGGCCGTGATGCCCGCATTTCGGGCCAGATGGTCAGCGATATCGTCGAGGGCACGTTGCTCGGCTGTGGGATCGACGTGGTGAACGTCGGCCTCTGTACGACTCCGGGCGTCGAGATGGCCGTGGTGGCCCATCAGGCCGACGGCGGCATCATCCTGACAGCCAGCCATAATCCTCGTCAGTGGAACGCGCTCAAGTTGCTCAACGGCCGCGGCGAGTTCCTTAGCGATGCCGAGGGCCGTCGTGTCCTTGAGCTGGCCGCGATGGATACGACGGTTTACCCTGAGGTCGATGAGATCGGCCATGTCGTGGCGCGTACCTCGTTCGACGAGGAGCATATCGAGGCTGTCCTCGCTCTGCCGCTGGTTGACGTCGAGGCCGTTCGCCGCCGTCGCTTCCGGGTGGTGGTCGATGCGGTCAACTCGGTCGGGGGTGTTGTGATCCCGACCCTGCTGCGTGCCATGGGTGTCGAGGTGATCGAGCTGAACTGCACGCCCGATGGCGAGTTTCCGCACAATCCCGAGCCGCTGCCCGAGCACTTGTGCGATATCTCGGCGCGCGTCGTGGCTGAGAAGGCCGACCTGGGGGTCGTGGTCGACCCCGATGTCGACCGGCTGGCGCTTGTCTGTGAGGACGGCTCGATGTTCGGCGAGGAGTATACGCTGGTGGCCGTGGCCGATTACGTGCTTTCGCACACACCGGGCAATACGGTTTCGAACCTCAGCTCGTCGCGTGCTCTGCGTGATGTGACGGCATGGCATGGCGGTAAATACTATGCGGCAGCGGTAGGAGAGGTCAATGTGGTGGCCAAGATGAAGGAGGTCGGCGCGGTGATCGGTGGCGAGGGCAACGGCGGGGTGATCTATCCCGAGCTGCACTATGGCCGCGATGCGCTGGTCGGCGTAGCGTTGTTCCTGACGCTGTTGGCCGACCGCAATATTTCGGCTTCGGCGCTGCGCTCCACCTATCCGAGCTACTATATCTCGAAGAACAAGATCCAGCTCACGCCCGAGATCGATGTAGACGGCGTGTTGAAAGCCGTCAAAGAGAAATATGCCAATGAGCAGATCAACGATATCGACGGTGTGAAAATCGATTTCGAGCGCGAGTGGGTCCACCTGCGTAAGTCCAATACCGAGCCGATCATCCGCATCTACAGCGAGAGTTGCGACAAGGCGGCCGCCGATAGTCTGGCGGAAAATATCATGGCCGACATCCGTTCGTTCTGTGATTTATAATATCCGACCTGAATTTTTACTTGATAGCTCCTGCCTTTTGTGCAGGAGCTTTTTTGTTGGGTACTCCGCTCTATTTTCCGGATGATCTGTCGTCTCCGGGTACGATCCTTGGATCGGTCGCTGCGTGATAAAGATCGATCGAAATCCCGAAATAATGTTATTTTTGTGTCAATCATAAAAACAATGCCCATGGATACTGTCAGGAAATACATTGAAACGAACCGCGACCGCTTTGTCCACGAACTGTTTGAGATGCTGCGCATCCCGTCGATCAGTGCGGTGGCCGAATACGGTCCCGAAATGGAGCGCTGCGCGGAGTGGCTTCGGGAGGCTCTGCTTGCCGCCGGTGCCGACCGAGCCGAGGTGATGCCGACCGGAGGGAATCCGGTGGTCTACGGCGAGAAGATCGTCGATCCGTCGAAACCCACCGTGCTGGTCTATGGCCATTACGACGTGATGCCGGTCGATCCGGTGGACGAGTGGCGCTCCGACCCCTTCCGGCCCGAGGTGCGCGATGGGCGCATCTACGCCCGGGGTGCCAACGACGACAAGGGACAGGGCTATATGCACGTCAAGGCGTTCGAAACGATGGTGCGGACCGGGACGCTGCCCTGCAACGTCAAGTTCATGTTTGAAGGCGAGGAGGAGATCGGCTCGGCCAGCCTCGGCGTGTGGTGTCGCGAGAACAAAGAGCTGCTCAGGGCCGACGTGATCCTCGTTTCCGATACGAGCCTGATCGCGTGGGACGTACCGTCGATCACCTGCGGCCTGCGCGGTCTGTGCTATATGCAGGTCGAGGTCGAGGGGCCCGACAAGGACCTGCACTCGGGTCTTTACGGCGGCGCTGTGGCCAATCCGGCCAACGTGCTGGCCCGCCTGATCGCGCAGCTTACCGATGCTGACGGCCATATCGCCATTCCCGGGTTTTATGACGATGTACGCGAGCTGACCGCCGCCGAGCGCGAGGCGTTCAACCGGGCTCCTTTCTCGCTCGATGCGTACAGGCGGTCGATCGGGATCGGCGATGTCGAGGGCGAGAAGGGTTATACGACGATCGAGCGCACCGGTGTGCGCCCGTCGCTCGATGTGAACGGCATCTGGGGCGGCTACACCGGCGAGGGGACCAAAACGGTGATCCCGTCCAAGGCATACGCCAAGATCTCGATGCGGTTGGTGCCCGACCAGGACTATCATAAGATCGGCCGCCTGTTAGAGGAGCATTTCCGTAAGATGGCTCCTCCCAGCGTCCGCGTGAAAGTCGAGGCATTGCACGGCGGCGAGCCTTACGTGGCTCCGACCGACCTGGTCGCATATCAGGCCGCGGCGATGGCTATGGAAGATACGTTCGGCAAGAAACCGCTTCCGTACTATTCGGGCGGCAGTATCCCGATCATCAGCACGTTCGAGAAGGTGCTCGGACTTAAGTCGATCCTGATGGGCTTCGGCCTCGACCGGGATGCTATCCACTCGCCCAACGAGAGTTATGCGCTCGAGAATTTCTACCGCGGTATCGAAACGATCGTTTATTTCTATGGCTATTATGCCCGGATGATGGCCAAATAGCTTCGGCATCCGCTAAAGAAAAGGGGGCGGCGCATATCATGCGCCGCCCCCTTTTTTTGTGAGTGGTTTTAGGTCGCTGCGGCTTGCTCCAGCGGGAAATTCTTCGGCTCGTGGCGCTTGACGCCCCAGCGCTTGCGCAGGCGGAACGAGTCGATCCCCAACCCGGCGTCCATCGCCAGGTCGGCTTTGCCGACGTATTCGAAGCGGATCGTATGCGTTCCCGGCTCCAGCTCCATCTGCCCGAGGCTGATCTCGGTCACAGTGGTCTCGGGGCTGTAGAAGTTATACATCGGCCGGATCTCCTCGCCGTCGAGCAGGATGCGGTAGGCTCCGAAATCGTACGACTGCGTAAGGCGCAGCGTAGGTTGCGCCAGCTCCTTCTTGTCGACATTGAACTGGCATTCAAAGTAGGCTCCCTCTTCCTTGCCTTTCTCGGGGAAGAACAGCAGCTGTCCCTCGCCGGTCCAGTCGTAGCCTTTCTGGATCGTGGTGCGGCCCGGCGAGTGTTTGGCTGTTTTGAGCAGTTCGCGGCCCTCGGTGATGATATCGAGGTTGGGCAGGCGGCGCTCGGCGGCGCTCGGCAGGGTAGTGTAGCGCTTGGGCTGGCCGATCTGGTACCAGAAAGCCACCGAGGCAAAGTCGTCGTTGCGATCGACATGGCCGCGGTACTGTCCTTCAGCCACCTCGTCCTCGGTCATCCAGCCCACGTCTTCGATGGTCACCTTCAGCGATTTTTTGAAACGGATCGGATCGACGATATGCCAGCGGTAGTAGGTGATCCACCAGCCGACCATGCCCCATTCGCCCTCGAGCCGAGCAATGCCGCAGTATGGGTAGGTCGTGGTTCGGTTCATGCCCCAGGCGTGCAGGGCATAGTCCTCCGTGCCGGTACCCTGGATGGTGGGCTTCTCGTCGCCGTCGATATAGAATTTCTCGTCGCCCTCGCCGAACCACTCGGGGCTGCGCGAGCGTCCGCTCATCACCGTGCCGACATAGTGGCCCGTGCCCTCGGCGTCGAGGATCAGGTAGTCTTCGTCATTCGGGACCGGGAACTGCTGGCGGTATTGTGCACAGAAATAGGGCGTGTTCTTCGGGAGTTTCTCGAGCGAGTAGTCGACCTGGAAGTAAGTCGATCCGAGGTTCTTGTCGCTCTGGTTGACGAGCTCGATCCGGGCCGACTTGTAGAACGGCATGATCCAGAAACAGTTGTACGAGTCGCCCTCCTCGACGAATACGGGTACCGAGTTGACCGCGTTCCGCTTGCCGAAGCCGGCCGCGAAGAAGTCGCCCAGCGGAGCCTCTACGGCGGGTTCGGTTGCACCGTCCCAGTACATGCGGATGACGATCTCGCTGTGGTCGGGGTTATCGCCGAGCCAGCTCGGGCCCGGGGGCGGACAGGTGATCCAGATGTGGTTGATAAAACCCTGTCCCTCGATGTCGGCGATCACCAGGGTTTTGCCGGCCGGGATGTGGCGCTGGTCTGCATTGCTCGAACGGTCCGGGCTGGCCGAGCTTGAGCGGCGTGACTTGCTGTCCGGCTTCACTTCGGTCAGGTGGCCGAGCGGGGCTTTGGAGACCTGACCGACTCCCTGCTGGGCGCAGAAGCAGGTTGCGGCCAGCATCGCCAGTGTAAGTAGTGTCTTGTTCATTGTAGCTAATAGGTTAAAAGTTAGGCATAAGACTTCTAAAGATAGGTTTTATTTTCCAGTCGTGCAACGGGGCGCTGTAATTTTCGGTCAGATGCGATCCATGCCCTGCCGTAGCTACCCAAAAAAGCCCCGGGGAAATTGATCCCCGGGGCTCTTGACATATGGCAGCAAGGCTATTTATTGAAAATCTTCTCCTCGGTGAACTTGCCGAGCGCCTGATATTTTTTGTAAATTTCCAGATATTGCTTGTGATTCTCTGCATTGGGCTTGTACGCTTTCGAGAAACCGGCGCCCATTGCATCCTGTGCCTTTTCCACATTTTCGTACACGCCGCCGACCACTGCCGCGAACATCGCTGCACCCAGGGCGCAGGCCTGTTCGGACTTAATGACCTTGATCGGCATGTTCAGCACGTCGGAGAGCGTCTGCATTACGAAAGGCGATTTCTGTGAGATACCGCCGATCGCAATGATCGAGTCGATCTTGACACCTTGCTCGATGAAGCGGTCCACGATAGCTTTCGAGCCGAAGGCCGTCGCCTCGACCAGTGCGCGGAAGATCAGCGGAGCGCTGCTACCCAGCGTGAGGCCCGTAATGGTGCCCTTGAGCAGTTGGTTGGCATCCGGCGTCCGGCGTCCGTTCATCCAGTCGACAGCGATGATCGAGCTTTCGCTGACCGGCACTTTCTGGGCCTCTTTGGTAAGGGCCGGAATGATGCTGTCGATCGTCTCGGCGATCAGCGCCTCCTTGGTCTTCTTGTCGAGCACTTTCGACTTGGCCAGGATATTACGGATCGGCCATGCCAGCACTTCCTTGAACCAGGCATAGATATCGCCGAAAGCCGACTGTCCTGCTTCGAGGCCCACGTAGCCCGGAAGCACCGAGCCGTTGACCTGTCCGCAGATACCCGGTACGAGCTTATCGCCCATCGTCTCGGCCGACGATACGATGATGTCGCAGGTCGAGGTGCCCATGATGCGGGTCAGTACGTTCGGCTTGATCTCCGAGCCCACGGCGCCCATGTGTGCGTCGATGATACCTACAGCCACCGCCACGCCTTCGGGCAGGCCGAGGCGCTTGGCCCATTCGGGCGTGATGTAGCCGGCCAGCTCATCGCCGGTGTGGGTCGTGGTGAACAGACGATCGCGCATTCCCTTGAGCAGCGGGTCGAGCTTTACGAGGAACTCTTCCGGCGGAAGACCGCCCCATGCCTCGTTCCACATGGCCTTATGGCCGGCGGCGCAACGGCTGCGGAGGACCTTCTCGGGCTTGGTCTGGCCGGTCACCAGCGCGGGCATCCAGTCGCAATGCTCCATCCACGAGTAAGTGGCTTTACGTACTTTCTCATCGTTACGCAGGATGTGGAGCACTTTCGACCATGCCCACTCCGACGAGTAGATGCCGCCTTCGTAGGCCGTGTAGTCGATCTTCGACTGGCGTGCAAGGTCGTTGATCTCACCGGCTTCCTTGATCGCGGTGTGGTCTTTCCACAGAATGAACATCGCGTTGGGGTTCTCGGCGAACTCAGGTAGCAGGGCGAGGGGAGTGCCGTTCTTATCGACGAGGGCAGGGGTACTGCCGGTCGTGTCGAACGAAAGGCCCACGACGTTGCATGCCACATCTTTCGGGGCCTTTTTCAGGGCGCCCTTCACGGCATTCTCCATCGACTCGATATAGTCGAGCGGGTGCTGGCGGTACTGGTTGATCTTCGGGTCGCAATACTTGCCGGCTTTCCAGCGCGGATAATAGCTAACGGCCGCAGCGATCTCCCGTCCGTCCTTGGTGTCCACAATAAGGGCACGGCACGAATCCGTGCCGTAGTCTACCCCTATTACATATTTAGCTGTGTTTTTGCTTTTCGCTTTACAAGCTTTCATAGATTCTCCTTGTTCCAAAATTTATTGTTTCAGCTCGGCTGCCGCATCCTCTTTCTCAAACTTACGGCATACCACAAGGCCGTAGTACGAAATGATGATGAATGCGATGGCCGGAATCCAGTACGAGTTCTGAATACTGCCCGATGCGTCCGACACGATACCCTGGATCTGGGTCAGCACAGCGGCGCCGGCGATAGCCATCACCATACCCGCACCACCGATCTTGGTGTCGTCGCCCAGACCCTTCAGACCGAAACTGTAGATGGTCGGGAACATCAGCGACAGGCAGAACGAGATACCCATCAGTCCGTATACGCCCAGCGCTCCATGCGCATAAATGGCTGTCAGACAGCAGATGACCGCCAATACGGCCATGGTTGACAGGATGTTGCGAGCCTTGAAGAAACGCATCAGTGCGGTACAGATAAAGCGGGCGATCACGAACAGGATCAGCGACATGATGTAGTATGTGGCGCCGGCCTGCTCCGCGGTACGCGGCAACAGGGCATCCAGCCCGACTGCCTCGCACACGCTGTAAAATCCCTGGGCCACAGGCTCGACATGGCGCAGCGCGTCGATCACCTGCTCCGACGAGGCACCGTCGGGCAGGCTGGCGATCACGCCGTCGAAGTTGAGCTGCTGCATCGAGTAGCGGATGATGAACGACCAGGTCGAGATCTGTGCTCCGATGTCGGCGAACTGCGCGATCACGCCCCAAACGTAGCGCTTGTTGTGCGCCAGACGTTTCAGCGTACCGATGAAGTCCACGTTCTTGTTATCCTCTTTCAGGTTGGGCATTTTGGTGATCATGATCGCGATCAGCAGGGCGATCATGATAAAGCCCAGCGCGAGGTAGGTCATCGTCACCGAATTGAGCTCCTGACCCTGGATGGCGGCCAGCTGTTCGGGTGCAAGGGCGGCACGCTCGGTGGCGCTCATGCCGTTGAGCTGCGAGAGGATAAATACCTGGCTGATTACCACGCCGGTGATGGCTCCGAACGGGTTGAACGCCTGCGAGAAATTCAGTCGCTGCGTCGCCGTGGATTCAGGCCCGAGCGCCAGCACATACGAGTTGGTCGAGGTCTCGAGGATCGAGAGGCCGGCAAACAGTACGAAAATGGCCAGCAGATACATGGCAAAGCTGAGGTCGATGTTGATGTCCGACGCCAGCATCGCCGGGTAGAACATGAGGGCCCCCAAGGCATACATGCCGAGACCGAGCATCACACCCGATTTATAGGTGTACTTCTTAATGAAGATGGCACCCGGAATGGCGAAGCAGCCGTAGCCGAGCAGGTAGCATACCACCTGGATCCAAGCGGTCTTCGAGTCGGTAAGGCTCATGATACGCTTGAAGGCTGCAAGCATCGTGTCGGTCAGGTTGTTCGGAACCGCCCACGCAAAGAATAGTGTGGTCAGCAGGATATACGGCCACATTATGCCTTTGGGAATGACTCTTTCTTTTTCCATAATTTAAGTCAGTAGGGTTGTTTTGGTCAGTAGAGTGATTAAAGGTTTTTCGGGAATACTTTGGCCACGTTCTGCAGGTCGAGGTTCAGGACGGCCTTCGAAATGGCGTTCAGCGCAGCTTCGTCACCCTCGAAGTGATATACACGCTGGATGTGCTGCTTCGATTCGCCCGGTTTGAGCGCAGCGCCCGGCGACGAGGTCTCCACTTCGTAGAACGGCCCCATGATCGAGCCGTCTTCCAGCGGACCGTCGTTGTATGCGTTGATGGCGTCGCCGTTGAACGGATCGTCCTGCGGACCCCAGTTGCCGTTCACGTAGTCCTGCTGGCCTTCCGGCATGTTGTACCACATGATCGAGAGGATCTTCTTGTCCGAGTCATAGCTACCCACGTAGTTGGTGGCGCGGCCGTTCGGAACGCCGATCTTGCTGCGGAGCTTGCCGTCGATCTTGAAGAAGATGGTGCCCATCGTGTCGACGATCAGGCGCTCAGCGGGCACCTTGCCGAAGTATGTGTCGTTGACGATCGGCTGAACGTCGCTCTTCGTGTTGTAGGGGATGAATACGGTGGTTGCCGGCGTGAAGTTGAAGTGCGACAGCATCCAGATCGACGGAAGGCCGGTCTCTTTGGTCCATTCTTTATCCCCTTTGTTGGTGATCACGTTGTTGCTTTCGTAAGCTACGCATTTCACCGACGGATCAATGTCGATATCGAGCGTTGCGGCCACGTCGTCTTTCGAGAATAGGGTGATCGTACGCTCAACGCCCATGTTGAATTCCGTTCCCGATGCGTTGGACACTTTGCCGTCCTTGGTGAACTTCACCGAGTTGGGGGTCTGTGCGGCTACGTCGTAAGCCTCCGTGTCGATCAGCGTGGGCACGACCCAGTTGTCATATACCTGCTCTGCGCCCGGCTCGAAGTAGAGTGAGAACGGGCCGCCCTCGGGACCGAGCCAGAAACGCTCCTCGCCACCGTAGGGGTTGAACTGGTTGCTCTTCTGTCCGGCCTCGATGAAGCGGTAGTTGATCCAACCGTAGCTCGTACCCTTGTCACCGTCGGCGGTCGAGGTCATAACACGAGCCTGGAAAGCCGGGATCAGCAGCACTTTCGACTGGCCGTCCTCGCTTTTGAGCTCGATCGTTTTGATCCCGTGGTCGTCCAGGAATTTCACATCATAACCATAGCTTCCTTGTTCCATAACTTTGTTCTCATTGTTGCAAGATACCGTAGCCGCTGCGGCAAGGCAGAGCATCGAAGTACCTATAAGGTTAAACTTTTTCATGATTAGTGAATGTTAGTAGGGGAATGAATAATAAACCCGTGAGGTTATCCTGACGGGCAGGTATAACCTCACGAGCGTATATCGGGCCTAATACAGGGGGCCCAGGTTTTCACAAGCCCTGTAGTCCGAGCCTTCCGGATCCATGCCGAACGCATTCCAGAACGTCGGGCGGAAGATATCCTGTTCGGGTACGTTGTGCATGGCAACCGGGATACGGAGCATTGAGGCCAGCGTGATCAGGTCGGCGCCGATGTGTCCGAAGCTGAACGCGCAGTGGTTGGCGCCCCATGCGTTCATCACGTTGTACACGTCCTTGAACTTGCCTTCGCCCGTGAGGCGCGGCACGAAGTATGTGGTCGGCCAGGTCGGGTCGGTACGCTTGTCGATGATCTCCTGCTGGTCGGGATCGAGACGGGCCGTCCATCCTTCGGCGATCTGGATCACCGGTCCCTGTCCCTTGATAAAGTTGACGCGGGTGATGGTGATGGGCATGCCTTCCATCGTGAGGAACTTCGACGAGTATCCGCCGCCGCGCATGTAGCCGAGGCTGGCCTGATGCCAGGTCGTATTGTCGAGGCACTTCTTGACCTCCTCTTCCTTGATCTCCCAGAAAGGCTTCATGGCCGGCTTGCCGTCCTTGGTCATCTGGCCCGAGCCGTCGAGGGCTGCGGAACCCGAGTTGATCAGGTGGATGATACCGTCCTTGGCCAGACCGGTGGGTGCCTTGCCGGTGGCTTTCTTGATGGCCTCGGGGCTCCAGAACGTACGTACGTCGGCAAATACTTGGGCCGTGTTGGTCAGCAGGTTGCCGAACAGCATCGAGATACCGTTGAGCGTATCGTTCTCGGTGGCGAGGATAAACGGTTTGCGGATACCGTTCCAGTCGAACGACGAGTTCAGGATGGCCTCGCTGAAGTCACCGTCCGGCATGAAGTCGTTCCACTGGCGCTGACCCTGGAAGCCGGCAGCGATAGCGTTGTGGCCGTTCGACTCTTCGTTGAAGCCCATCTCCTTGAGCTTCGGATTGCCGATCATCAGATCGCGGATGATGAGGGTCATCTTTACGACGATCTTCCAGATCTCCTCGGCCTCGGCTTTGGTTTTGCGCAGGTGCTCGGGGTTCATGTCAGCGCCTTCGTGGCAGTTCTTCTTGGTCCACTCCATCGCCTTCTCGTACTCGGCCTTGTCGTAAAGGTCCTGCGTGAGGCGACGCATCACCTCGCTCATGTCGACATACTCGTTACGCATGCCCAGATAGTTCTGGAAGAACTCTTCCTGTACGATACAGCCGGCGATACCCATCGAAACACCGCCGATCGACAGGTACGACTTGCCCTTCATCTGGGCCACGGCCAGACCGGCCTTGGCAAAGCGGAGCAGTTTTACCTTCACATCTTCCGGGATCGAAGTGTCGTCGGCATCCTGTACGTCGCGGCCGTAGATGCCGAATGCGGGAACCCCCTTCTGGTTGTGGCCGGCCAGTGCGGCTGCCAGATATACGGCACCCGGTTTCTCTGTACCGTTGAAACCCCAGATGGCCTTCGGGGTGGTGGGGTCCATGTCGATGGTCTCCGTGCCGTAGCACCAGCAACGGGTTACCGAGATAGAAACGCCGACACCCTCGCGCGAGAACTTTTCGGCGCATGCGGCTGCCTCTTTCACGCCGCCGATCGTCGAGTCTGCGATCACGCACTGAACGGGGGTCCCGTCGGCATAACGCAGTTCTTTGCTCAGGAATGCGGCCAGATTCTTGGCCATACCCATGGTCTGCTCCTCGAGTGATTCACGAACACCCAGCTTTCCTTCACGTCCGTCGATAATCGGACGAATACCAATTTTAGGCATCATAATCTTTTGATTTTAGGTTATATATTGTCGTTTGAATTTACCTCCTTTGTGGGGAAAATTACTTTGCAAGGTAAGGTTTTGCCTTTAATCTGCAAAATAAAACCCTATTATTTTTTTCAACATCCGGCTCCCTCTTTTGCCTCTTTTTCGAGGGATGATTGTTATTTGCATAACACAACCACCTGTTTTCTTGGGGATTATCTCCGAGGGTGCGGCGTATGTTAATTTTGCATGCGTGCGCCTGATTTTTCGTGCCCGTAAACGGTCGGCAAATTGTTCCGATCAGCCAGCGGTTTAAATATCTACAATACACCTGCTCTGTTTGTGCAAATTTCAACATTCGCATGCCGCGGGCTCTTCGGCTGTGTTCCTGTTCATCGACGAAAATCGGGCGTTGGTCTATTTTTACGTGGTTTGTCCGGCAGCCTGCTTATCTTTGTTCCACCATCTAATTATATAATCAGTATATATGAAACGATTTTGTGTGATGTGCCTGTTGGGTATGTGTATGTTGATTGTCGGGCACAGGGTTTCCGCCCAGTCCGCCCGGACCTCTCAGGGCCGTGCGACAGTGACGGGTTATATTATTGACGGGGAGAATAATACGCCGCTTCCGGGCGCCGTGATCATGGTCGACACGACACTCCATGCGCTGGCCGATGAGAAGGGGCTGTTCACGATCCGCAACGTTCCGATGCGGGAAGTGGACATCGAGATCACGTTTCTCGGCTTCGAGACCATCCGCCGGAAGATGCAGATCAGCCAGCGCAACACCAATCTGGGGGTTATCCGCATGAAGGAGCAATCCAACAAGATCGACGATGTCGTCGTGACGGGCCAGGCCGTTATCGCCGTACAGAAGGGCGACACGGTCCAGTACAATGCCGGAGCGTTCAAGACCAATCCCGATGCCGATGCGAGCGACCTGCTCAGCAAGATGCCGGGCATGACCGTCGAGGGTACCTCGGTCGAGGCGCAGGGCGAGGCGATCAAGCGGGTTTACGTCGACGGTAAGCGCCTGTTCGGCGACAACCCGATGAATGCGCTCAATAACCTGCCGGCCGATGTGGTCGAGAGCATCCAGATGTTCGACGAGCAGAGCGACGAGGCCAAGTTCACCGGCTTCGACGACGGTAAGCGCTCGCGTGCCCTGAATATCGTGACCAAGCACAAGGTCAACAAGAGCATGGTCGGGCGCTTCAACGGCGGCTACGGGCGCGAGCTTGCCCAGAGCTCGTTCGACAAGTACCGTAACCGCTACAGTGTCAATGCCGACTTCAGTTCGTTCACCGAGAAGAGCAGCTGGACCGCGGCGGTCAACACCGGCAACGTCGAGCTTCGCCGAGGCCGTTTCGGCCAGCGTGGGGGCGGTCTCACGACCAACCACCAGGTCATGCTGGGCTATGCCAACGAGTGGGCCGATAAGGTGAAGTTCTCGGGCAACTATTTCTTCAATGGGCAGCAGACGACCACCGAGAGCAACCAGACCCTCGATTACTTCGCCACCGAGTCGTATGCCAGCCGCCTTTACCGCGATACGAGCTATTCGGAGACGAAGAACTATACGCACAACGCCAACCTGCGTCTCGAGTATGAGATCAACAAACGCAACAAGCTCCTTTTCACGCCCAATGTCTCGTTCGGCAACAGCCGTAACTTCGGTCACAGCAATAATGCCGACATACGCGACGGCCGGACGCTGAGCTACTTCAACTCGGAGAACCGGAGCAAGGGCCACAATTTCAACACTTCGGGCCAGTTCCTCTATACGCACGTGTTCAACAAGCCGGGTCGCGCGCTGACCACGACGGTCGATTACTCGGTGGGCAAAAGCGATACCGATGCTTTCCAGCGCGACAGTACGACCATGCGCATCGACTCGACCTTCATGCGTCCGGTGACCGGCCAGTCCGTCGACACCTCGTTCTGGCGCTCGACGCCGCGCTGGCTCAACAATGTATCGGACAATCACAATACCAGTACGGCGGTCCGGCTCACCTATGCCGAGCCGATCGGGGCCTTCCAGCGCGTCAATATCAACTACCAGTTCCGCTACGAGGACAGCAAGAACGACCTGAGGGCCTACAACCTGCTGCTCGACGACTGGGACAACCTCGACGAGTCGCTGTCGAACACCTATAGCCGTCACTATTACTCGCATAGCGCCGGTGCCGGGTATATCCTCAACCGCAACAATTCGAATCTCGACCTGGGGCTCGATTTCCAGCGGGTCGAGTGGGTCAAGAACCAGCAGTTCCCGCAGATCAGCGACCAGAACCGCTACTTCTCGGCCTGGCTCCCGCGGCTCGAGTACCGCTACGACCTCGACAAGCGCAAGTTCCTGCGGCTCAACTACCGGGGCAGTACGGGTATCCCGTCGGTCGAGCAGCTCCAGAACGTGGTCAACTCGTCCAATATGCAACGCCTGTCGGCCGGTAACCCCAACCTGCGCCAGAGCTACTCGCACGAGCTGCGCCTCGACTATGGTTCGACCAACGTCGGGAAATCGACCAACTTCTTCCTCGGCATCCAGGCCGTGGCCACGCGCAACCGGGTCAGCAACCGGCTGATCGAGTTCGACAAGGAGACCGTGCTGCACGATTACAACGACTTCGTCGTGCCGGCCAACTCGCAGTTGACGGTGCCGGTCAACGTTAACGGCTACTATTCGACACGTGTTTTCACCGGTTACAGCTTTCCGTTGCGCAAGCTCAAGACCAATATCAACCTCAACGGCTTCTACCGCTACGAGCGCAATCCGACCTATACGGGCGAGTCGCTCAATATCTCCAACGGACATACGGCCAATGTGCGCGTGGGTTTCGTGAGCAACATATCCGAGAACGTCGACTTCAACGTCTCGTCGTCGACCAATTTCACCTATGCCGCCAACACGGTGCGTTCCAATACGCGCTATGTGGCCGAAAACGTCCGTGCCCAGATCAACATCATCTTCCTCGGGGGCTTCGTCTTTACGACCGATTTCGCTTATCAGTACAACCACAACGCAGCCGAGTCGGGCTATACGCAGAGCTATTGCCTGTGGAACGCAGGTATCGGGCGCAAGTTTTTCCGCAAGCGTCAGGGCGAGCTCCGCGTCACGGTCTACGACCTGCTCAAGCAGAACCGGAGCCTTTCGCACTCGATTGCCGCCAACTACATCCAGGATACCTGGTCCAACACGCTGGGACGCTACTTCATGGCCACGTTCAGCTACCGTTTCAACTCGCTCAACGCCCTGTCGAAGGGAGGCCAGCAACCCGAGGGTTTCCGCGACGGCCCTCCGGGCGGCCTGCGTCCCCCGGGAGGCGGCCCTCCGGGTGGTTTCCGAGGGTTCGGCCCCGGCCGCTAACGAATCTTACTCAATCTGTCTGGCATGAAACGTTTTCCCCGTCTGATGAAATGGCTGCTGCACATCGCCTCGTGGACCGCGCTGATCGTGATCAACGCGACGATGATGCAGGGCTATGGTATCGGGCTCGACTGGTGGGATATGGCGGTCAAGTGGGCGCTGATCGCCGGAGTCTTCTATCTCAACTATGCCTGGCTGATTCCGCGCTTCCTGTTCCGCCGCCGTATCGTGGCTTATGTCCTGCTCGTGCTGGCCGGTTTTGCCGTGGCGTTGGTCGCCAACCGGATCAACTCGATCGCCGCCATGCGCCGCAACCTGTCGGTTATGGAGGCCGAGCTGCGCCAGTATGCGGATATCGAGCAGCGCTACGCAGAGGAGGGGAGACCGCTTCCGCCGCCCCGCCGTCCCGGAGGGGGCGATCTTGGCGGGCCTGGTCCCGAGGGGCTTTCCGGGCAGGCGATGACCACGCGTGAGGAGGAGTACGAGCGTCTGCTGCGCCGTTACGACCGGACGCGCCGGTTCGCCCAGGGCTTTTCCCGCCAGCCGCTCAATCCCTTTGTCAAGCATAATATCGGCTATTTCTATACGTTGGCCTTTTTTTACATGGCGGCTTTGGCCTTTGCGTTTATCGAGAAGTCGGCGCGCGAGGAGCGGCGCCGTTCCGAGACTGAGCGCGAGAAGGTGCGGGCCGAGTTGGCCTACCTCAAGCAGCAGATCAATCCGCATTTCCTGTTCAATACGCTGAACGCCATTTACGCCTATACGATCAGCGCGTCGACACCGGCTTCCGAGGCGGTGCTCAAGCTCTCGTCGATCCTGCGTTACATGCTGTACGAGACGCGCCGCGACAAGGTGCCCCTCGCCGACGAGATCGCCGTCGTGCGGGACTATATCGCCCTCCAGCGCCTGCGCATGACCGATAAGACCGAGGTCGAGTTCACGATGAGCGGCGATGCGGGGCCTTACCTGATCGAGCCGATGCTGCTGATCCCCATCCTTGAGAATGCGTTCAAGTATGGCGTTGATAGCGTTTCGTCCTCCTTCGTGCATATTGCCGCCGAGATCGCCGGCGGCGTGTTCGTCTTCCGTGTCTCGAACCGCATCGTGCGCGATGCGCCCGCCTCGGATTCCGACTCGGGGATCGGCATCCGCAACATACGCCGTCGGCTCGATATCATATACGGCCGCGATTATTCGCTGCTCACTGAGCGCCGGGACGGGAATTTTTATATAACTTTAGAGCTCCGTCCGGGGGCTGTCTGATGCCGGGCGGACCGCTAACCGTATCCGCTTATGTCCAATCTGCGTTGCATGGCCGTCGATGACGAGCCGCTCGCCCTCGATATTATCGGGGAGTTCTGCCGCCGTATCCCGGACCTCGATCTGGTGGCACGTGCCGGCAGCGCTGTCGAGGCGGCGGGTATCCTCGAGCGCGAGTCCGTCGACCTGGTTTTCCTCGATATCAGTATGCCCCATGTGTCCGGCGTCGAACTGGCGCGCCGGACCGAGCGCATGCCGATGGTCATTTTCACGACGGCCTATCCCGACTATGCCGTGACCGGTTTCGAGCTCGACGCTGTGGACTACCTGCTCAAGCCTTTCTCGTTCGAGCGTTTCGAACGGGCGGTCGATAGGGCCCGCACCCGCCGTGGCCGGCAGGAGCGGCCGGGGTCTGCGGCCCAATCCGCTCCCGATTGCCTGTTCGTCCGGGTTGACTATGCGACGGTCCGCATCGACCGCTCCGACATCCTCTATGTCGAGGGGCTCAAGGACTATGTGCGGATCGTTACGCCGGCGCGCTCGTATGTCACCAAGCTGTCGCTCAAGAAGGTCGAGCGGACGCTGCACGCTGATACTTTCCTACGGGTCCACAAATCCTATCTCGTCAACCTGGCCCGGGTCGAGTCGGTCGAGACCGGCTTTGTGCGGATCGGCGGCCAGCGAATACCTGTCGGCACGGCCAGCCGCAAGCTCCTGATCGACTATCTCCGCTCTAACCGTGTCTGAGGGCCGGAGACAGAAAGTGGACGTAATATTTGGCGGATTGCCCTCGGTGCGGTAAATTTGTGAGGTGAGGCGATCCATCTGATCTTATTACGTCCGTCTATGATGAAAACTGCTGTCGGTCTCGGCGAGATACTCTGGGATATGCTGCCCGAGGGTAAAGCCCTCGGGGGCGCTCCTGCCAACTTTGCCTATCATATTTCGAAGCTCGGTTACGAAGGTTGTGCCGTGAGCGCCGTCGGGCGCGATGCGCTCGGCAGGGAGATCGTCCGCCTGCTTTCGTCCAAGGGGCTCAGCGCCCTGTTGCAGGATACGGACTATCCGACCGGGACGGTCGATGTCGAGCTTAGCGGCGAGGGCATTCCCCGGTATAATATCCGCCGCGATGTGGCGTGGGACCATATCGCGATGACCGGTCCGATGCACGACCTGGCGGCGCGGACCGACGCGGTGTGCTTCGGTTCGCTGGCCCAGCGCTGCGACGAGTCCCGCACGACGATCCGGGACTTCCTGCGCCGGGTACCTGCCGCAGCCTGGAAGATATTCGACATCAATCTGCGCCAGGACTATTATTCGGCCGACCTGATCCGGGAGAGCCTGGCGCTGTGCAATGTACTTAAGATTAACGACGAAGAGGTTGCCGTAGTGGCTTCTCAGTTCGGCATTGCGGGCGATCTGCGCGAGGTGTGTCAGGGGCTGCTTCGTCGCCACGGCCTGCAGATACTGATCCTGACCTGTGGCACGCGGGGCAGCCGTATCTTCACGGCAGAGGGCGAATCGTTCGTCCCGACGCCCCGGATCGAGGTTGCCGACACAGTGGGGGCGGGCGACTCGTTCACCGCCGGGTTTATCGCCTCGCTGCTGGACGGCCTGCCGGTCCCCGAGGCCCACGACTTTGCCGTGACGCTCTCGGCTTTTGTCTGCACGCAGCAAGGCGCGATGCCCGATTATTCGCGCGAGACGCTGCGGGCCTTCCGCCAAGGCCTGTAGGTCTTGGCCGAGGAGGACTTCAGCGGAAGGTTCAGGCTACAGGCTGATGCGTTGGCCTCCGGCATGGCCGCAGCGTCCGATTCCTTCCTGCCGGTTCAGCCCTTGCCGGGCCGAACCGGGCTTGTGCGGTCCGCCACTTTCGGTTATAAGGCTCTGTCAGAAGAACCGGGGTTAGGGTTGGCTCTCCGCGTAAGTTTCGATTAATCTGCGAGCCAGTACCGGCATTCCCTCGGCCGCTTTCATGCGGATCACCTCGACCGGGTTGCGGATACCCGCCAGTTCGGGCTTGCCCGGGTCGACCACGTACACGGGCACTTCGGGCCTGATGTAGCGTACCAGCGATGCGGCAGGGTAGACGGCCAGCGAGGTCCCGACGATCACCAGGATGTCGGCTGTCGCCGCAATGCGTGCCGCCGTGTCGAACATCGGCACGCTCTCGCCGAAGAAGACCACGAACGGTCTGAGCAGCGATCCCTTCTCGCACCGGGCGTCCGGTTGTTGTTCCCAGCCATCGATGGGGTAGATGAGGTTCTCGTCCACGCTGCTGCGCAGCTTGCGCAGTTCTCCGTGCAGGTGCGTGATCCGGCTGCTTCCGGCACGCTCGTGCAGGTCGTCGATATTCTGGGTGATGACCTCCACGTCGAAATACCGCTCCAGCTCGCGGATAGCGCGGTGCGCGGCGTTCGGTTCCTTTTCCAGCAGTTCCTTGCGCCGGATATTGTAGAAGTTGATGACCTTGGCCCGGTCGCGGGCCAGCGCTTCGGGCGTACAGACCTCTTCGATCCGGTAGTTGCTCCACAATCCGTCCGAGTCGCGGAAAGTGGCGATCCCACTGTCGGCGCTGACGCCGGCACCGGTGAACACGACGATTCTCATGGCATTGTGCGGTTATGATTCTGATGATATGCCGCGCAAAGCCCGGGCCAGCTGGTCCGGGCACGAGGTCCCCTTGCCTTTGCAGTCGATACCCGACAGCTTGCCGATGACTTCCTCGACCGGCATTCCTTGGACCAGCTTGCAGATGCCGAGCGTGTTGCCCGCACATCCGCCCGTGAAGCGCACCTCACCGACCCGACCGTCCTCGACCGTTATACTGATGTGCCTGCTGCAGACGTTCGCAGCAGGCTGGAACTCGATCTGTTTTTTCATCTGATATGTGTGGTTTGTTCCCTCAAAGTTATAAACCTCCGCCATACTGTGCAATAGGTCCTTGGAATTTTGCGTTTTCCGCTCCGTTCTTCGTACCTTAGCGGTGTCGGGCCGCCTGCTTTCGGCCGGTTTCCCGGTACGGCGTTTGCTCAACCCGCCCTGTGATCCTTTTGTTCAACCGATTTTCACGCATATGGCACACGACCATCAACATCACCACCATGCGCCCGCCCTCCGGAGTGTCAACCGGGCGTTTGTTATCGGTATCGTGCTGAACCTGGGCTTCGTGCTGGTCGAGGCCGGTTTCGGCCTCTTCTACAACTCGCTGGCGCTGCTTTCCGATGCCGGGCATAACCTGAGCGACGTGGCCAGTCTGGTGCTCTCGCTGCTCGCATTCCGGCTGGCCAAGGTCCGGCCTACCGCCCGCTATACATACGGTTACAAGAAGAGCACCATCCTGGTGTCGCTGCTCAATGCCATTATCCTGCTCGTCGCCGTGGGCGTCATCCTTGCCGAGAGCATCGAGAAGCTGGCCCGTCCCCAACCGGTCGACGGCGATGCCATCGCCTGGGTGGCAGGTATCGGTGTGGCGGTCAATGCCGTCACGGCGTGGCTCTTCTTTCGCCACCAGGCGCACGATCTCAATATCAAAGGCGCTTTCCTGCACTTGGCCGCCGATGCGCTCGTATCCGTAGGCGTTCTGGTGTCGGGTATCGTGATCCATTTCACGGATTGGTATGTGATCGATCCGGTCATCGGGCTGGTGGTCGCTGCCGTGATCCTGATCTCGACCTGGAGCCTGCTTCGCGACTCGCTGCGCCTGTCACTCGACGGGGTTCCGGCGGGGCTCGATGTAACGGCTGTTGCGGGCCAGCTTCGCCGGATACCCGGAGTGCGCGACATCCACCATATTCATATCTGGGCGATCAGTACGACACAGAATGCGCTTACGGCCCATGTGGTCGTCGACACGCTCGACCGCATGGAACCGGTCAAGGAGGCGATCAGACGCCAGCTTGAGCATGAGGGGATCAGTCATGCGACGCTTGAGTTCGAGCAGCCGGGCGTGAATTGCGGCCCTCGGTGCGAGTCCCGCGACTGATGCGCGATACGCACCAAATGAAGGAGGGCCGGAAATGTTCCGGCCCTCCTTGTTTTTCTCCGTTACCGGAGTCTTAGTCGTCCACCGATTTGAAAGTGCCCTTGGTGTCGAACTTCAGCTCCAGGTCGCTCGCAGTTTTCAGTTCGTAACCCCAGCGGTCCTTCGAGATCGAAACGGCTTTTTCGTCCGGAAGGTTCTTTTTCATGTATGCTGCGATCTTGGCAGGGACGATTCCGGCCGGGAGCGCGCTCTTCTCGCAGTCCACGTCGGTCCATTGGCCCTCGTTATCGAATTCGATCTCGTTGCCGTTCACGAATTTGACATCGTAGCTCTTTTGCTGCAGGACGTTCTTTTCGATTTTGATATGGGCGATCTGCGCGTCTTTGAAGTATTTCTTCACGAACTGCTGTGCCGTCTCCGGCAGACGCGTGACGTCCATGGTGATCTCGTCCGCTCCGGCATACGCGCCGGCCTGGAAGATCAATCCGCATAATAAGGTCAGAATCAGCTTTTTCATATGCAAATGATTTGAGATTTATAATTTGTTGCTTGTTCTCTCCTCAAATTCCTTTCCATTGTCTACAAAATTAACGGAATATTTTGAAAAAATGATATAGGCTCCTGTTGTCCGGTTCGTGGCCGGCGCGTCGCGTTCTTCCGGATTTTGCCCATGGATTAATATTTTAGTTGTATAATCAGAAAAATAGTTTGATATTTGTGTGAGCCTATTCCCCTGTCAGGTTTCATCGTGGATCGACATGCCGTTCCGGACCTTTGGCGTCCCGGTTCCGGGCGGAGTGTACCATTGCCTATATGACATTTCGGGTGGGGTAGCGTCATGGATAGCGGATGATCGTCCGTCGTAACGGGGAGTTTCCCGTGTATCGGCTTTGATTTCTTAAAAAAATTGAATAGTTTTACCTGATCGGCCATCGAGTTACACTACTACCGCATGAGCATTACTATCGAAAACCTGAATAAGATCTACCCCAACGGGCACCATGCGCTGAAAGACCTGAACATGGTCATCCCGTCCGGCATGTTCGGCCTGCTCGGGCCCAACGGGGCCGGCAAGTCGACGCTGATGCGCATCCTGGTCGCGCAGATGAAGCCGACCTCGGGCAAGATCGACATCTACGGGCACGACCTGTTGCGCGAGCGTAAGCAGGTGCGGCGTGTGCTGGGCTACCTTCCCCAGGACTTCCGTTTTTTTGCCAAGTACAAGACCAGCGAGTTCCTCGACTATGCCGCCCGCCTTTCGGGCATGAG
>JAFQJK010000074.1 GCA_017415005.1 Rikenellaceae bacterium | reverse complement strand
AGAATATCCGGTCAATGATAATCAGTAGGGGCATGGTCAGGCGGTTTTGTGCGGGATGCGGAAGAAGGCTGTGACGCCCCGGACGGTCGCGCGCGCGAGGTCGGGCCGGCGGCGGACCAGCCACGCGGCGGCATTCTTCGGGCCGGCGACGGCCAGTTGGTAGAGGATCGCGAGCGGGCGGACGATCCCGTTGCGGTTGCGCCAGGCGAACAGCAGGCGGTTGCGCGTGAGGTAGAACACTTTCAGCGGGCTGTCTGTTCCGGTCGACCGGCTCTCGCGGTGGAAGACCGTAGCCCCCGGATCGTAGCCGATCCGGTATCCGGCCCGGGTGATGCGGGCCGACCAGTCGAGCTCCTCGTAGTAGAGGAAGTAGAGTTCGGGCATCAGTCCGGCCCGGTCGATCGTCTCGCGACGGACCATCATGGCTGCGCCGTGGGCGTAAGGCGTGTCGTGCGGCGTGTCGTAGCTGCCGTCGTCCGTGTGGTTGAAGCCGATGAGCCGGTTGCGCAGCGTGATGGCCGACAGGGGCGTGTAACCCGCGAACTGGATGGGCTGTGGATCGGCGGCGAAGCGTATCTTGGGCGATACGGCCCCCATGTCGGGGTTGGCGTCGAGCGTGTCGCACAGGTGTCCGAGCGAGCCGTCCGTGACGTAGGTGTCGTTGTTGAGCAGCAGGACGTACTGTCCGGTCGCAGCGGCGATTCCCAGGTTGTTGCCGCCGGCGAAGCCGAGGTTGCGCTCGCTGCGCAGTACCGTGATCCCGGGGAACCGCCGGCGCAGCTCGGCCGCTTCGTCGCGGGTCGATCCGTTGTCGACGACGATCAGCTCGCAGGGCCCGGTGAGGTGGTCGCCGAGCGAGCGGATCATGGCGCAGGTGTCGCCGAGGCCGTTGTAGTTGACCGTGATGATCGAGAGCCTAATCGTCGAGGTACTCATGTTCGTGGATGATGTTTTGCTCGCGGGCTTCGGCCAGCTCGCGGTCGAAGCGGGGGGCGAGGAAGATGAAGGCCTGGCTCATATAGATGATGATGCCGGTGGGGAACTGGCCGAGGATCTCGTTGCCGTACGAGGAGACCATGATGCCGAAGACGCCGGCCGTGAGCGCGGCGGTGAACCCGCGTAGCTGCGGGTCGCGCAGCTTGAACATGACCTGCCGCATTCCGTATCCGAGGGCGTAGAACAGCACGCCGAGGTGGAGCAACAACCCGACGATGCCTGTTTCGACCCAGATCATCACGAACCACGAGTCGGTCGGTATCTGCGAGAGGTAGGCGTTCGGGGCGTATTGCTTGGCCTTGCCGCCGCCGTGGCCGATGCCTGCGCCGAAGGGTTTGTCTTTCATGTAGGCGCGCAGCAGTTTCTGGTTCTCGATCCTGACCTGTAGCGATTTGTCCTGGAAATTGAAGGCGCTTCGCGCGCGGCGGATCATCGCGTTGCCCTGCCCGATGGTCGTGTAGTTGAGGAAGACGAAAGCCCCGATGAGCATGATCGCGCCCAATGCGATGATCTTGTAGTTGCGCGACATCAGCACGTAGAGCGCATAACCGGCGAACGGTACGGCCAGCGCGCCGCGCGTGCCCGAGATCATCATGCCGTAGAACGCTGCTCCGGCCACCGCGAGGAAGTAGAGGCGCGTCATGCCGTGCTTGCAGTACAGTGCGGCGATCGAGAAGACGACCATCGAGAGTCCCATGCCCGAGCCGAAGTTGGCTGCGTCGCTGAAGAACGAGAAGTAGCGTACGCCCGAGTAGATGATGTGGGTCGTGCTGCCGCCGCGCACGAACAGCCAGTCGAGCTCGCCCCGGTCGAATCCGAACTGCCGCTGGACATACCCCTTGAGCACGGCCAGCAGCGTGAGCACCGACCAGATCACGAGGATGCGTTTGAGGTCTTTGTACCGGTAGAAGAATATGGGGGTCAGGATGGCGATGATGAAGAAGTAGATCGCCGTGCCGCGGATCGAGGCCATCCATGCCTGGGCGGATATCGACTGCGGGTTGAACAGCTCGCCGATACAGTAGAGCAACCAGATGGCGGCCGCGACCGTCAGGCCGTTTCCGGCCCGTTCCCAGCCGACCGGTTTATAGCACGCCCGGATGAGCAGCGTGAAGATGTTGAAGGTGATCAGTGCGTCCATGATCACCCCGCCCGGGATCGAGGGGAAGTAGCGGACGATCGCCATGATGAAGTAGTTGGCGATGAACAGCCCCGTATAGGCCCAGTAGGGGTTCTTGATGGCAAAGAGCATCGCGTAGAGCACGAGCGGGATGCAGCCCACGGCGGCGCCGGCGACGTAGCCCAGCTTGACCGTGGCGACCGTGACGGATACGACCCCCAGCAGCAGCCCCAGATTGACTGCTGTCCGGGGTCCCGGGACAAATCGGCTCATATCCTTGCTCATGGCAGATACGCGTATTGGTTCCGGCGCTTAGCCGGCCGAAGTGAAGCCGAACTGCGAAAGCCGGTAGACCAGTTTCTTGAGGCGCGTGTAGGGAGGCAGCATGCCGGCGAACGACTCGACCACGTCGCGGCGTGCCCGGTTGAGGCAGAACAGTACGGGCGTGTCGCCCGACTGGCGTACGGCCTGAGCGAACAGGAGCTGGTCGGCGTCTTTCCACACCCGGTCGGCCCGCACCACGAACAGGTTGACCTGTGCCTGGTCGAGCAGCGCCTTCGGGACGGTACATTGCGAGAGCGGCGGGTGCTCGACGATCACGACGTCGGCCTCGCCGGCTCCGGCGAAGTCGGCGAGGCTGGCGGCCAGCAGATACTCTTTCGACTCGATGTTGAAGTCTTTGCCGTAAGTCACCAGCCGGACGTTGAGCCCGATGCCGGTGAGGTACCCGGTGAGCAGGTCTGCAAGGAAGCTCTTGCCGTCGCTCTTGTTCGTGCTGAGGATATTGATGATGTTGCGGCTGCCGGGACGCAGGAAGCCGAGCACGGCATTGCCCATATACTGGCCGGCGATCTGCCGGCAGGCCTTGTCGTAGCTGCGGTAGCGAAAGCGGCCCGGGGCGGGTAGGGCGCCGAGCACCTTGCCTCCGGTGATCCGCTCGGTGCGCGTGCGGTCTTTGAGCGTGCGGTCGATCAGTTCGAGCAGGATGAACCAGCCGATGATGAACAGCAGCGTGCCGAAGCCGGCCGCAGCGGCTTTCAGCTTGTTCTTGGACGGCATTGCGGCGATCGGGAAGGTCGGCGGGTTGATGATCTTGAGCGTGGCCGACGACATTTCGAGGTTCTTCTTGCGCAGCCGCGCCGTATTGAGGCTCGACAGGATCGAGAGGTACGACTGTTCGTTGAAGTTGATCTCGCGCTCCTTGCGCTTGATCGTCGTGCCGATCGGCGAGTAGTAGACGTACATCTCGTCGAGCTCCTGCTTGCGCAGCTTCATTACGTCCAGCTCGGCTTTCGTCTTCTCGTAGCGGATCATTGCGGCGAGCCATTCGTTGACGATGGCCTGCGTGGCGATCCCCTCCTTGGTGTAGGTCATCTGCCCGAGCCGGGTGGTCAGGTCGGTGAGCTCTTCCTCGGCTTTGGTCAGTTGCTGGCGCAGCTCGCGGGTGCTGATCTCGGCGCGGGTCGAGTCGGCGCTGAACGAGGTGACGGTGGCGATGCGCGTGGTCAGATCCGATATCTCGTTCATTTTGTTGATGAACAGCGTGTTGTTCTTCAGGTTCTTCGTATGTTCGTCGATACGCTCCTCGAGCGACCGGATCAGGCGGTCGGCGCTGTTGTTGTCAAGCAGGATGTTCTCGTAGCGCAGTTCGAAATCGCGGGTCAGGGCCGACACGTGCTCGGTCTGCTTGTCGTAGTTGATCACGCGCATCTCGACATTGTAGTCGCGCAGCGAGTCCTCGGCGTTTCGGAGTTTCTGCCCCATCAGGGCCAGTTGCTCCTCGAAGTACTGGATGACGTTGTTGGTCTCGCCGAAGCGCAGCGTCTTATACTGTTTGACGAACTCCTCGTTGAGCAGTACGAGCGTGTTGAACACGACGCCCGGGTCATTGTTGCCGTAGCTGATCTCGAGCATGTCGCTGTTCCCTTTGCGGATCACCTTGATCTTGCTGAGCGCCTCGTAGCTGTAATAGGGATGTGTCCAGTTGAACAGTCCGTAGACATGGTTGCTGCGGCTGGCTTTCTCGTAGTTGTATAGGTTCTGCAGCGTGCGCTCTTCGGAAGTCTTGTCGATCAGCGCGACGACGTCGGGCGGCGTTTTCGAGAGCAGGTTGCGGTAGTGTGCCGCCGAGATATAGGTGTTGTCCTTGTTGGGGTCGCCGTACATCATGTGCTGTGCGAACAGACGCATCGATACGTTTTTGAGCGTGGTCTGGGCCGTGATGATATTGATCAGGTTATCCATCGCATTGTTGATGATGTTCCAGTCGTGCTGGACACCTTCGCTCGACTCGATATCGTAGCCGGAGGCCACACCGGTGTAGACCGTCGTTTTGACCTCGTATGTGTGCGAGCTGTTGCGCGTTGTGAGGTAAACGATCCCGACGGCCAGTAGCGGGCATATGATGAGCCAGTACTTGATCCGGAACAGGAACCGGAAAATATAGATGATCGAGTTCATTATTCGGCGGTTTTGTGGAGGATCGGGGTACAGGTCAGTATTTCGAGCTTGAGCAGCGCGCTGTTGAGCGCGGCGCGTGTCTGTTCGTACTCACGGACGGCCGCGCTCTGGATGTTCTTCTGCTTGCTCAGCGTCTGGGCGTCCATGTTCCCGTTGGAGAAGTCGATTTCCGAGAGCCTGTACTGGGCCGTGGCCACCGTGACGGCCTCGGCCCGCACCTGGAGCAGCGACAGGTGCTCCAGGGCGGCGGTATATTGGTCGACGATCTTCAGGGCCAGGTCGTTGAACCATAGCTCTTCCTCGCGTTCGGCCGCCTCGACGCGGCTTCTCTGCTGCCTCATCCGGTTGCGCCGGTCGAACAGCCCGTCGAGGGGTACCGAGACCGAGGCTCCGAGGTTGTAGTAGCTTTGTTCCTTGCCCTGGTAACGGTAGTAGCTCGGTATCTGGCCGTCGTTGAACAGCGTGTTGTCGTTCATCTGTCCGTAATAGTAGCTGGCGTTAAGCTTGAAATAGTTGAGCCAGTTGCGGCGCTCGCTCTTGAGGTCGCTCTCGGCGTCGGCGATACGTGCCTGATAGTAGGTGACCGACGGGTTCTTCCTGGCGTTGTCGAGCAGCTCGCCGAGGGGTGGCAGCTCGAGGCCGAGGTAATCCTCGACGGTAAGCTCGCTCACTTCGGCCGGATTGGCCCGGCTTGTGTTCTGGGCGTACGAGCCCAGGGCCAGCAGCAGGCTGCCGAGCAGGAAAAGCAATGGTTTCATGGTGGCGGAGGGTTTATGCCGGTGCTATACGTTCTCTTTCTGAATGAAGGCGATGAAAGTCTTGAGCAGGATCTGCATGTCGAGCCCCAGCGAGTAGTTTTTTGCGTAGCGGATGTCGAGCTGCTTGCGCTCCTCGGCCGAGAGCGAGCCGCCCTGGCCGCGCTTTTCGACCTGCCAGAGCCCTGTGAGGCCGGCCGGGCACATGAAGCGGTCTATGTACTCGTCGTTGGTCAGCCGCTCGGCTTCGTAGAGGGGCAGCGGGCGGTTGCCGACCACCGACATGTCGCCCCGCAGGATGTTGAACAGCTGAGGCAGCTCGTCGATACTGTATTTGCGGATGAATTGCCCCACGCGCGTGATGCGCGGGTCGTTCTCGAATTTGACGAAGGCGTTCTTTTTCTCCTCGGTGACGGCCGAGTTGTATTGCTTTTCCGGGATGACGAAATCGTCGGAGACCAGCAGGACCGGGTCGTCGCCGGCCGGTGCCTCCTGCTCCGGCTGCCGGGCCTCCCCGGTTTCCGGAACACCGTATTGGTTGAGGTCCCTCATCGAGTGCAGGTGCTTGTCTGCATCGACATACATCGAGCGGAACTTGAAAAAGTCGAACACTTGGTAGTTCGTACCCACGCGCTTCGATTTGTAGAGGATCGGCCCCTTGCTCTCGATACGGATGGCGGCTGCCGTGATCAGCAGCAGAGGCGATAGCAGCAGCAGCGCCAGCGATGAGGCGACGATATCGAAAACGCGCTTGCCGAGCGGGAAGCGGAAGGTGGCGACGGGCAGCTCGTCGGTGTGCGCGGCGGCGTAGATCGCGGCCTCGTTGTCGGTGACGAACCTAAGTGCCCGGTAGAGGGTCTTCTTGTCTGCGTCGGCTGCGATCGCGTTGTTGACCCCGGCTTTGAGGTACAGGGCCCGCTCGTCGTCGGCCAGGTTGCCCGTGACGAGCATCACGTATGGGGGAGGCGAGAGCTTGTGCAGGCTGCGGATCGCCGGGGCGTCGGTTTTCGGGAGGTGCTTCTCGTAGAGGACGACCACGGTGCCGTTGCGGAAGTTGTGCAGCATCCGGTCGGCTTCGTATACGTCGGGGGCCACGATCATCCGGCATTCCAGGATCTGGCTGAAATGGTCGATGAGCTTGGCGTCGCGCCCGATATATACGACGGGTTGCATGTCAGTTGAGGATTTTTTTGACACGGATCTTGAGCTCCAGGGGGTTGAACGGCTTGATGATGAAGTCGTCGGCGCCTTCCGAGAGGAGGCGGATGCGCTCCGAGCTGCTGTCCTCACCCGAAAGGATGATAACCGGGATTGACTTGAAGAGCTCGTTGTTCTTGAGGTAGGATAGGAACTCGTCTCCGCGCATTTCGGGCATGCGGATGTCCGAAATGATCAGGTCGGGCGCCCCTCCGCTCTGGAGCCAGTGGATACCTTTGATCGGGTTGTCAAAGTAGATGCATTCGAATTCGGATGCCAGGTAGATGTTCAAGATCCGGGCAATGGATTCCTTATCGTCCAGGATTAATATTTTTTTCTTCATGAAGGCTTGACTGTACGGAATGTTTTTGTCCTCAAATGAACGCCGTTATTTTGCGATTATGATACACTCGGGCCGGAATATGTACGCAAGCCGTTTCTTCGCCCACGCCGGCATGTCGAGGTGATAATGCGCTAAACCTCGGTTTCCGTTGCCGGCAACGGCGCTTTCCGTGTGGTCCGCTGCCGCGTGGACATATGCCGTAAGTGTCTTTTTGCAAGTTTCTTGTTTGAAGACAAAGGTATTATAATTTACACAAATTCCAACCCGGGGGCTGGAAGATTGAACACAAATGGAACAAATTCCCGCTTTTTTGGAAATTCGATCATTGCCTGTTTTTGCGGAAGATTGTTGTTCACCTCTACAAAATAAGCGCCAAGGGTCTGGCCGCTGAACAGAAAAAACGCGCCCGCGCGGAGTGTCCGTTCCGTTTTGGACGAGAATTTGCGGAGGTGCCCCGGAACAAGAGATGTCGTTCCTAATCCAAATCGTTATGCATACCGGTACTCAAGCCAACAATGCCTTTTTCCGGCAGTTGCTCTTTCTCGGGATTCTGATCACGATCGGTCTGGTGATCCTCGGCCAGCTTGCCTTCTTTGTCGGGGCGTTCCTCGGGGCGTCGACGATCTATGTCGTGCTCCGCTCGGTGCTCTTCAATCTCACCGAACGCCGGCACTGGCGCCCCTGGGCGGCCTCGACGGTGCTCGTGGCGGCGACCACGGTGGTGCTGCTCGGCCTGGGCTTCCTGATCTTCGAGGTGATCGCCTCGGAGGTTCCCAACATCGACACGTCGCGGATTTCGGCCGAGTTCAACAAGCTGCTGGCGCAGCTCAACCATCTCATCGGCTTTCGGATCGTGCCCGAGAACATCATCAAGAACTCGGGGGGCATGCTCACGAAGGTGGCCTCGACGCTGCTCAATACGACGTACAGTTTTGCGGCCAACGTATTCATGATGCTCGTGATCGTCTATTTCATGTTCCTGCATGCCCGCAAGATGGAGTGCATGATCACCGCCTACCTGCCCTTCGAGGGGCGCAGCCTCTCGATGCTCAAGGAGGAGGCTCGGAGCATTATCTTCAGCAATGCCGTGGGTATCCCGGTGGTCATGATCTCCCAGGCGCTTGCGGCCTCGCTGATCTACTGGCTGCTGGGGCTGACCAACGTGGTCTTCTGGGCGTTCGTGACGGCGCTCTGCGGGCTGATCCCGATGGTCGGGACGGTGATCGTCAGTCTGCCGCTCGGCATCTACCTGATCGCCACGGGCGGCGTGTGGCAGGGGATCGTGCTTATCGCCTGCGGCCTGCTGGTCATTGCCAACGTCGACAACCTGTGCCGGATCATCCTGATGAAGCAGATCGCCAACACGCATCCGTTGATCGTGATCTTCGGCGTGATCCTCGGGATTCCGCTGTTCGGCTTCTGGGGCATCATCTTCGGTCCGCTTCTGATCTCGGGATTCCTGCTGCTGATCAAGATCTATTACCGTGAGTACCGGCTCCTCCCGCCCCGGAAGCAGGATGAGGCCGGCGAGGTATGCCGCTTCGGTAAGGAGGACGGCAAGGCATAAGTCGGGTGGCGGACACCGCCTGTCCGTTTCCGGGCCGGGTCCGCGGCGGCTGCCTGTCCTTTCCGGGCAGTTACGCGGGTGCCGTCGCAACGTCTGCCCGAACGAAAAGCGCAGCAGGTTGTTCCTGCTGCGCTTTTCTTGGATGTTCAGGGTTTAGAACAGCCGCCGCCGCTCTGCCTTGCGCTTGTCGCGGTCCGTGCCGGCATCGCGGTTGCGGTCACGCCCGATGAGCGTCGACTTGATGCCCGGCAGCAGCGACTTCCACAGGTAATTGAACTGCGAGCGCTGCGGATCGCGCTCGGCCGTTCCCGTACCGGTGCGCAGGCCGTGGTTGTCGGGGTTGCTGTGGTGCAGCAACAGGTCATCGACGAGGAAGGTGAGGACGGGCCGGGCATGCAGGCTGTCGCCCGTGTCGCGGACCACCGTGACGCCGAGGTCGTCGTATCGGAGTTGGAGGGTGACCGACGATTGCCGCTCACTCCCCGCGATCCGGAAGTCCATGCCGTTGATGCGGCCCGAGGTGACGCGCGCACCGGCCAGCGGGACGAGCGTCGGGTTAAGCGCCTGCATCTCCATCGGGCCGAGGGTGCCGCTCACTTCGAAATGGTTGGTCGAGGCCTCGACGGGCAGTTCGAACGTGGCGCTGAGCGTGCCCTGGCCCATCAGCCTGCCGCTTGCCTCGAGCGTGTAGAACGGCTGCCCTGGCGACGGGATGTTGGTCAGGCCGTAGAAGTCGCCGTTCAGGCTGTCGAACGTGACGGTCCCCGCTGCCGATCCTGCGGCGGGGAGCTCCTCGTATGTCGCCCGGATGTTGTCGAGGCGGATGCGGCGCACGGCGACCGGGCGGGGCAGGCGCTGCACCGACTGGAAGAGCAGTTGCTTGACCCGTTCCGGCTGGGCGATCTGGCGGTTCTTGTAGCTGGCCACCTCGATGTCGGCGATCCGCACGCTGTCGATCAGGTAGCGGTGCGAGGCCATCGCGCCGAAGTCGATGCCCGTGAGGCGGACCGATCCGGCGATGACCTGCGTCCAGTCGGCATGCCGGGGCGCATTGGCCGCGAAGGTGGCTTTGGGATATTGCGGGAGCAGCCGTACGCCGCCGAGCTCCACGAGGCTGTCGCGGGTGCTGACGGCGAGCGTGTCGATCTCGAGCGTCATCGCGCCCCGGTCGAAGCTGTAGGCGATATGGTTGACCGTGGCGGTGAGCTCTGCGGCGGCGAGACCGCCGGCCGTGAGCGCCGATGCGGCGTCAAAGACGAAGTTCTCGGTGCGGAGCGTGAGGCCGCCGACCTTATGGCACAGGGTTGCCGTGTCACGGTGCTCGCAAAGGCTGACCGCGCCGTCTTGCAGCGTGAACAGCCCGATCTCGACGCGGGGAGGCGATAGAGGTACCTGCGCTGTGTCCGGTCGTGCACCGGCCGGGTCCGCGGCAGGCGGGGCCGCCGCGATGTTGCGCACGAGGCTCAGGCGGGGCGAGGTGATGCGCAGCGCAGCGACCGCGATCGTATGGTCGCCGGGTGCCTTGCTGCGGCGGATACCCCGGATGCGTAGCCGGGCGATGTCGAGGTTCAGCGCGCCGATCGACGGCATGCGCGCAGCCAGCGCCGCGCTGTCGCTCCTGACCGCGATCCCGCGCAGCGTGACCGAGAGGTTGAACGGGTTGATACCTACGCCCTCGACCGTGGTGCGGAGCATGCCGTGGCTTAGCTTCTCCGATTCCTCGGCGACGAGGCGCTTGACTTTGTGGGTGACCCAGATGTCGGCGCCGAGGTATAGGGTGCCGAGCGCCACGATGATGCCGGCGCTGGTCCGTAGCGCCTTGCGCAGCCTGCGGCGATGGTCGGTTGATCCTTTGTGTTGCATGTCGGTCTGTTTTATGGCCTGTCCGGTGCAAATTACCGGCCAGACCGGTCGGCAGGCATTTGCCGCGCGCTTGATTCGCCTGTTGTCCCGGGCGCGACTTTCCGGACTCCCGCCCGCTGGGGCCTCTTCCGATACGGACGCGTGCGGGCCCCTGCGCCCGGATTTGATTTTTCGGGGGAAGAAGCTGTCTTTACAGAAAATAGAGTGCATTTCGGGCAAAATCTCAAACAAGTTTGGCCGGCGGCTCGGCTTTCACTATCTTTGACTTCGTCTTAGGCAGGATGCGCCTCGGACAAGCTCAAACACGTTTGGCTTGCCGCTCGGCTTTCACTATCTTTACAGAAAACAGGATGCGGTTCGGCAATCTTTTGGGAAACAAGTTTCCCTCCGATTGCTCTCACCTTTCACTATCTTTGACTTCGTCTTAGACAGGATGCGCCTCGGACAAGCTCAAACACGTTTGGCTTGTCGCTCGGCTTTCACTATCTTTGCCCCATAAACCGATTTTTACTCCGATGAGAATTTCCAGGTAGACAAGCCGGCTACGGACCGGCAGGGGGACTCCGCCCGGTGCGGAGCAAGAGGCCCTCGGGGCCTTGTCCCGGTTAAGGCAGCCCTCCGGGCTGCGTGCGGTTCATGCCTGGAAATCAGCTTTTGACATAAGGTGATGTGCAAGCGTCCTCCTGAGACCTTGCCGGACTACGGGTATCCGCGTGCAGCGTGCGGCTTGGCAGCGTGTTTCGCTTGCCGGTTCGCGGCTATCCCTCCGGTGGCCGCAGGGTGTGGCTGCAAGTGTTCATCCATTTCAAAAGCGATCGATTATGAGTATTACTATCAATCATTTGACTTTCGGGTACCGCAATGCCGAGCCGCTGCTGCACGATATTGACCTGCACGTCTCGTACGGCGAGAAGGTGGCGCTGGTCGGTGACAACGGAACGGGCAAGTCGACGCTGCTTCAGCTTGCCGCAGGCCTGCTGCATCCCCTTGCGGGGGAGGTCCGGACCGAGGGGACGCCCTATGTCGTACCCCAGCATTTCGGCCAGTACGATGCGGTGACGGTGGCCGGGGCGCTCGGCATCGACCGCCGGCTCGATGCGCTGCATGCCATTCTCGGGGGCGCTCTTGCCGAACCGCACTATGCCGACCTTGGCGACGACTGGGAGGTCGAGTCGCGTGCCCGCGCGGCGCTCGATACGTGGGGGCTCGGTCATGTCGGCTTCGACCGCCCGATGGCGGAGCTGAGCGGGGGTGAGAAGACCCGTGTCTTCCTGTCCGGGATCGCCGTGCACGATCCTGCCGTCATCCTGCTCGACGAGCCGTCCAATCACCTCGACTCGGCAGCCCGCGAGCAGCTTTATGCGCTGATTCGCGCAAGCCGCTCGGCGATGCTTGTCGTAAGTCACGACCGGGCACTGCTCGACCTGATCGACACCACCTGCGAGCTCGAACGCGGGGGCATTACCCGCTATGGCGGCAACTATGCGTTTTACCGCGAGCAGCGCGCGATCCGCATGGCGGCGCTCGAGGCCCGGATCGGCGAGAGGGAGAAGAAGCTGCGTGCGGCGCACCGCACGGCCCGCGAGGTGGCCGAGCGTAAGCAGCGGCAGGATGCGCGTGGTTCGGGCAAGGCGGTCCGGGAAGGTCTGCCGCGCATTATGATGAATACGGTCCGCAACCGCGCCGAGGCAAGCGGTGCCCGCCTCGGCGAAGTGCACGAGGCCCGGATCGGGGCTTTGGCCGGTGAGTTGCGGCAGGCGCGCGGCGAGCTTCCTGCGGGCCGCGACCTGAAGGTCCGTCTTGACGATACCGTACTGCACCGGGGTAAGGTGCTGGTCGAGGCCCGGGGGATGAATTTCGCTTACGGCGACCACCCGCTCTGGCCCGAGCCGCTCTCGCTGCTTGTGCGTAGCGGCGATCGGGTGGCTGTGAGCGGTCCGAACGGGTCCGGCAAGACGACGTTGCTCCGGCTGGTCGGGGGCGGACTGGAACCCTCGTCCGGGATTTTGGAACGGGCACCGTTCACGACGCTGTATGTCGATCAGGAATACTCGCTCATCGACGGGCGACTGACGGTGCTCGGACAGGCCGAGCGGTTCAACGCGCGGCACCTGCCCGGGCATGAACTGAAGACCGAGCTGCACCGTTGCCTGTTCCCGGCCGGGGTGTGGGACCGGCCTTGCGCGGCGTTGAGTGGCGGCGAGAAGATGCGGCTGCTTTTCTGCTGCCTGGTGATCGGCGACGCGGCGCCCGACGTGTTCATCCTCGACGAGCCGACCAACAATCTCGACCTGCGGAGCCTGGGGGTGATCACCTCGGCGCTCCGCGCTTACCGGGGTACGGTCGTGGTCGTTTCGCACGACCGGCGCTTTGTCGATGAGATCGGCGCCGACCGCGAGATCGCGCTTTCCGCCCGGACATAGTGCGGCAATTCCCCGTGCCTGTGCCGGCGTTCCGTTCGCTCGTCGTTTGCCCGTATCCGGGTCTTTGCAGGTCCGGTCTGTCGTCGGCAGGGCTTCGTGCCGGCCGGGGCTCGCCGTGGTTCAGGGCGGTACCGTCGCATTGCGCTCCTGAGGGCTTTTACTGTCCTTCCTGTCGGGCGGCGATCGCGTCGCAGGCCTTGCCCGGCGCCTGTCCGGTTGTGACCCCGATGTCGGGGATCGTGCCGTGCGTATCGCGTTTCCGGGTGCCGTACCCGCAGAATGTCTTTCGCGGGACACCATACGGCAGGCGTGCGTTGGGCCGTGGGCGGGGCAGCATATTGCCGAAGCAGACGGCCGGCCCGCCTGTTGCCTTGCCGTTTACCTGGATGAGGTACCTGTTTGTCGCCTTGATCCTCTGTTTTTGTTGTCCTGCGGTACGAGAAGCGCTTTGCTCCGGTTCACGGTTCCGGACGGCAGCGTTGGCCGGCAAAGCGTTGGTGCCAAGATGGGTAGGGCGATGGCCGGCTGGTGAGGGGCGGGACTGTCCTTGGGCCCGGGTCGTAAAAAACGGCCGCGTGCGACCCGTGGTGTCCGAATTTGTTTGGGGGAATGCGGGAATTGCATTAAATTGGCCAGGCGTTTACGATCATGATTCCCTTTTTCGCGGTGTTTCCGGGCCATGACGTGGGTGACATAAAACTGACTAAACGATTCAGTATGATGCAGCAAGACTCCCGGACCGAGAACGGTAAACTGAAACGGTTGATGGATGCCGCGAGGCTCGGGTGGTGGGAGGCCGATTTCAACCGGCAGATGTATTATATATCGGACTACATGATCGACCTGTTCGGTTTTGATCGCAACGAGATCACGTTCGACGAGTTCCTTACCGTGGTCCGCGAGGATCACCGTTCGCGGATCGCCGCCGAGTTCTACGCGGTGCGCTCGAAAGAGGAGTACGATCAGACCTTCCCGGTCTATTCGGAGCAGGGCGTGGTGTGGATCCACGCGTGGCTCGTCGACCGGCGCGTCGATCCCGATGGCAATGTGGTCACGCTGGGGTCCGCCCAGTGTGTGTCCGATCCGGGAGCCCGGGCCGACGGGGAGCGGACGGTCCGGCGGCTCAACAACCTGATGTACCAGCAGAAGAGCATCTCCGAGTCGCTGTTGGCCTTCCTGAGCCTGGAGGATAGCTCGGAGGTGATCGACAAGATGCTCCGGGATGTGCTGACGCAGTTCGGCGGGGGGCGCGTCTGCCTGTTCGAGTATGATCACGAGGCCCGGATGCAGACCTGCACCTACGAGGTGTCGGATCACGGGGTTCCTCCGATGAAGGCTTTCTTCCAGCGTGTGCCGTGCGCAGCGACGCCGTGGTGGTCGGAGCAGATCATGGCCGGGCAGTCGATCGTGCTGACCGACCTTGACAGGTTACCTGCCGGGGCGCTTGACGAGCGCGGGGTGCTCGGGCAGCGGCGGACCCAGTCGGTGATGGGCGTGCCGCTGATGAGCCGCGACAACGCGGCGTGGGGTTTTGTTGCGCTCGAGACGGTTGGCAAGCGCCGTGAGTGGAGCAGCGAGGATTACCAGTGGTTCTCGTCGATGGTCAATGTGATCAGCGTCTGCATGCAGCTTCACAAATCGGAGAACGGCATGCGGCGCGATAAGCAGAACCTTGAGAACCTGTACCGCCATATGCCGGCCGGCTACCTGCGCATGAAGGTGCTCACGGACGAGAGCGGCGCCCCGGAGGACCTGCTGTTCGTCGATGCCAACGACGCTACCGCCGAGCTTACGGGCTATCCGCTTGAGACCTACATCGGCTACCGGGCCAGCGAGATCGCCTCTCCGCTGCTCAGGCACATCGGCGAGATCACGCAGGTGCTTAACCTTGACGCGCACAGCGAGTACGATTTCAAGCTGACCAATCCCGACCGGTATTTCCATGCGATCGTTTACTCGCCGCTGCGCGACGAGGTCGTCGCGCTGCTCACCGACACGACGGATGCCGTTACGGCGCACCGGGCGCTCGAGGAGCGGGAGGCCCTGTTGAGGAACATCTACAAGAACCTGCCCGTGGGTATCGAGCTGTATGACGAGCGGGGCGCGATGGTCGACATCAATGACAAGGACCTGGAGATATTCGGTCTCGATCGCAAGGAGCAGGCGCTGGGGGTCAGTATCTTCGAGAACCCCAATATCCCCGACCACCTTAAGGAGCGGCTGCGCCGCCGCGAGGAGGTCGACTTCGCCTTCAACTACAACTTCGATAGGCTCAGGGGCTACTATCCCACGCGTAAGAGCGGGACGATCTATCTGGTGACCAAGGTCGTCTGCCTGTACGACACGGAGGGGCGGTTTCGTAACTATATGTTCATCAACATCGACAATACCGAGACTTCGAACGCCTATACGAAGATCGAGGAGTTCGAGGACCTGTTTCAGTTGGTGGGCAAGTATGCCCGTGTCGGGTACGCCCATTTCAATGCCGTGACGCGCGAGGGGTATGCGCACAATACATGGTACGACAACCTGGGCGAGGTACAGGGCACGCCGCTCGACCGGGTCGTCGGCGTGGTCTCGCACATGCACCCCGACGACCGCGCGGTGATGAAGGCTTTCATGGCCGACGCGAAGGCGGGCAAGGCCGTCCATCTCTGCCTCGACGCCCGCATCAACCGGGGCGGCGACGAGTGGACCTGGACGCGGATCAACGTGGTGGTCAAGGACTGTCGTCCCGAGGAGGGCGTTACCGAGATGATCTGCGTCAATTACGACATCACGCCGCTCAAACAGACGCAGGAGCAACTGGTCGAGGCCCGTGACAAGGCCGAGGCGTCGGACCGGCTCAAGTCGGCTTTCTTGGCCAATATGAGCCACGAGATCCGCACGCCGCTCAATGCGATCGTGGGTTTCTCGGAGCTGCTGGCCGAGTGCGACGACCGTGCGGAGCGGCTCGGGCATCTGGATATCGTGCGCAAGAACAACGAGCTGCTCCTGCAGCTCATCTCCGACATCCTCGACCTGTCGAAGATCGAAGCGGGAACTTTCGAGTTTGTCGATGCCCCGATCGATGTACGGATGCTCTGCGCCGAGATCGTGCGTTCGATGAGTATCCGGGTGCCGCAGGGCGTGTGCCTGGCGTTCGACGAGTCGTTGCCGCCGTATGTGATCTGCGGCGACCGGAGCCGGGTGACGCAGGTGATCAGCAATTTCTTGACCAATGCGCTGAAATTTACCGCGCAGGGGTCCGTTACCCTGGGGTATGAGCGTGCGGGCGATATGCTTCGCTTTTTTGTCCGCGATACGGGTATCGGCATTCCGGCAGCCAAGTGCGGGAAGGTCTTCGACCGTTTTGTCAAGCTCGATGCATTTGCCCAGGGATCGGGGCTGGGGTTGTCGATCTGCCGGAGCCTGGTCGGGCAGATGGGCGGCACGATCGGCGTCAGCTCGGCTGAGGGCGAGGGGTCGTGCTTCTGGTTCACCCACCCGTGCGATTTCACGGCTGAGGCGCCGTGTGGCGGCCTGGCCGTGGCCGGGCCAGCGCTTTTATCCGCGCCCGCCGAGTCGGCCGCTGGCGTGAAGCCACTGATCCTCGTTGCCGAGGACATCGACAGCAATTACAAGCTGGTCGAGGCTATCCTGAAGCGGAAATACCGCCTGCTCCGTGCCCGCAACGGGACCGAGGCGGTCGCTCTGGCGGCTTCATCCGCGCCCGACCTGATCCTGATGGACATCAAGATGCCCGGGATGGACGGTATCGAGGCGACGCGGCATATCCGCGAGCGTGACCGGCAGACCGTGGTGATCGCCGTGACGGCGTTTGCATTCGACCGCGATAAGCAGCGGGCCCTCGAGGCCGGCTGCGACGATTATATCTCGAAACCGATCTCGGCCGATGTGCTGAACGGGACGATCGAGCGGTGGCTGCAGAGCGGCCGGAGGTGACGGCCGGCTTTGTCCCGGTTCCTGCCGCGCCGCAGGTGTCCGTGTGCCGGTCCGGAAAGGACGGTCAGCGCCTCATGGGCTATTGCTTGATGCGTTTGCACTTGCCGCTGATACGCTCGATGTCCAGCCTCAGGATGACCGTGCGGTGGAACGACTTCTCGGCGTACCGGCGCCCCGTTTCGCGGTGGTCGGGCGAATACTTGTCCACGAGGTGGCCGAGCGCTTCCATCCGTTCCGTGTCGTCATCGACCGTGCGGATGGCCCCGAAGGCGAGCACGCTCTCATACCCGGTCGTGAACATGGCCGGTTCGGGTGCTGTCTGGCCGACCACGCAGAAGCACACGCGGCCGCCCTGTGCGATACGGCGCAGCTTTTCGCCTTCCGGCGCGCAGTGGAAGTAGATACACAGTCCGGCCAGGGCAAAGCTGATCGGAATGCCGTATCCGCTCCTGCCCCCGAGCGCCAGGAACCCGTATTCGCCGCCGCGTAGCAGCTCAATGGCCCGCTCCGTGTCCAGCAGCCTGTCCTGGCGGCGCACGGTCGAATTGTCATAGAGTTCGGTAAGCCACTCCATAGTCCTGTGTTTCAAATGTCCCGGACAAATATAAGCATTTGCCCGCAATGATCGGCTTGCCGCCACTTTCGGTGGCACACGGAGGCCGGGGCGAAGCGCTGCCTGTTTCAAAGGATGTCGCCCCAGTGCCGGAGCTTGTCCGGGCCCGATATGTTTTCAAGGCTGGGGTGATTCGGTGTTTTAAGAATCCCCCGAATTAACACCCGGATCGGTGCTGTGCAAAGGGGCTTTTACTGTCCTCCAGGTAATGAAAACCCCGCCAAATCGTTGATCTGGCGGGGTTTTACGTGTTTTTGCAATTTGCTTTGGCTCCTCAACCAGGACTTGAACCTGGGACCCTCTGATTAACAGTCAGATGCTCTAACCGACTGAGCTATTGAGGAATATGGTTTCGGAACGGCTGCGCATGATGAAAATCCATACCCTGCAATCACCGTTTCGGAGTGCAAATGTAGCGTAAAATTTTATTTCTCCAAAGGTTTGTCGCAAAATAATCGGCAAATGTTGACGATCACCTCTGTGGCGCGGGTCATCACACGCTCCGAGACGAACTCGGTGCGGCTGTGAATGTTCTCCCCGCCGGCGAACAGGTTGGGGCAGGGGAGCCCGAGGAACGAGAGGCGGCTGCCGTCCGTGCCGCCCCGTACGGGCTCGGTACGGGGTTCGACGCCTGCCAGTCGCATGGCCTCGCGGGCGATCTCGATGACCTCGCCGTGCGGGGCGATCTGCTCGCCCATATTGTAGTACTGATCGCGTATGACGGCATTCACCAGCGGCCGGCCGTAGCGGCGGTTCACGGCATCGACCAGGTCGGTGAGCATGTGCTTGCGCCGGATGAAGCCGCAGCGGTCATGGTCGCGGACGATCAGCTCGGCCTCCGTCTGCTCGACATTGCCGCACAGGCGGATCAGGTGGAAGAATCCCTCGCGGCCCGAGGTCGTCTCGGGGCGCTCGTCGGCCGGCAGCTCGCCAAGCAGCTCCATCATCACCAGTTGGGAGTTGACCATCAGGTCTTTGGCGGCACCCGGGTGGGTGTTGATACCGGTCGCGACGATCCGGGCCTCGGCGGCGTTGAACGTTTCGTACTCGAGCGAGCCTTCCGCGCCGCCGTCGACCGTGTAAGCATACCGGGCGCCGAACGCGCCGACGTCGAAATATTCGGTGCCGCGCCCTACCTCCTCGTCGGGCGTAAAAGCCAGCCGGATCGTGCCGTGCTCGATCTGCGGGTTGAGCACAAGGTACTCGGCCGCGGTGACGATCTCGGCGATGCCCGCTTTGTCATCAGCCCCGAGCAGCGTCGTGCCGTCCGAGAAGATCAGCCGGTCGCCGCGGTACGCTTCGAGGCGGTCGGCGTCGACCGTGAGTCCGAGCTCCGTGTTGACGGTGATCCCGCCGCCGGCGTAGTCGATGACCCGGGGGCTGACGTGTGCGCCGCTCACCTCGGGCGATGTGTCCGCGTGGGCGATAAAGCCGATCGGAGGAATATCGCTGCGGCGTGTCGTCGCAGCGATGGTGGCCGTTACGTATCCGTGCTCGTCGATCTCGACGTCCGCGAGGCCCAGTGCGAGCAGCTCCTCGACCAGCAGGTTGAGCAGGCGCAGCTGTCGCGCGGTCGACGGATAGGTTTCGCTCGCGGGGTCGCTCTGCGTGTCGATCTGTGCGTAGCGTATGAATCGTTCGGTAAGTCGTTCCCGGAGGTCGTCGGGAAGCTGGAATGGCGTGACAGGCATATGCTAAATTTTTTGGGCCGGAACTTCGATCAGCTCGCAGGCCGGGTGGTGGGCGGCGAGGTAGCGCCGGATCACCTCGCGCGTGTCGTCCGTGATCTCGGGTGCCGTTTCGGGCCAGAGGTTATAGGCGACCATCGCAACTTCGATGCCGCGCGTGCGGCAGGCTTCGAGCGAGAGCAGCGTGTGGTTGATGCTGCCCAGCCGCGGGCTCGTGACCAGGATCACCGGCAGGCGGTGCTCGGCGATGTAGTCGATCGTCGTGTAGAGCCCCTCGAGCGGGACCATCAGGCCCCCGGCCCCTTCGAGCAGTACCGTGTCGTAGGTCTCGAGCAGCTTGCGCGTACTGGCCGCGATCTGCGCGAAGTCGATCTTCCGGCCGTCGATGCGTGCCGCCAGGTCGGGCGACGCGGGATAGGTGAAGCGGATGGGGCAGGTGGTGCCGTCGAGGTCCTCGGCCATCAGCCCGGTGCCCATCAGCCTGCGGTGGGTCTCGATGTCCTCCGAGATGCCGGGGCAGCCGGTCTGGATGAACTTCTGCGTGATGACATGCCGTCCGGCGGCCCGCCAGTCGCGGGCCAGAATACCCGTGACGATGCTCTTGCCGGCATCCGTATCGATCCCGGTGACGAAATATACTTGTTTTGCGCTCATGGTTTCGGTCATTAGTTCGCGTAAAAGTAGTACCTTTGCGCCAAGAGAGCAAATTATTCCGGATGATGAACCGAATGGACGACCTGCTGAGCCGTATCGGCGCGGGCTACCGCGTGAGCTATGACGAAGCCGTGGCGCTGGCCCGTACCGAGCCCCTCGATGAACTGCGGCGCCTGGCGCACTGCCTGCGTACCCGATACCATGACAACCATATCGACACCTGTTCGATCATGAACGCCCGCAGCGGCCGCTGCAGCGAGGACTGCAAGTGGTGCTCGCAGTCGCGCTTCCATGCCACGCACGTCGACGTGTATCCGCTGGTCGGAGCCGCCGAGGCGGTCGACCTGGCCCGTCACAACGCGGCCAAGGGGGTGGGGCGCTTTTCGCTCGTCACGAGCGGGCGCACGCTGTCGCCGGCCGATACGCGGCGTATCTGCGATATTTATCGCCGCATCGGTGCCGGCGTCCCTTCGCTCGGCCTATGCGCGTCGCTCGGCCTGCTCGACCTCGACCAGATGAAGCAGCTCCGCGCGGCGGGCGTTACGCGCTATCATTGCAATCTCGAGACGGCGTCCTCGTATTTTCCGCAGCTGTGTACGACCCATACCACCGGCGAGAAGGTCCGGACGATCGGCTGGGCGCATGAGGCCGGGCTCGAGGTCTGCTCGGGCGGGATCATCGGTATGGGCGAGACGCTTGAGCAGCGGATCGAGCTGGCTGTTCAGTTGCGCGAGATCGGTGTCGTGTCGATCCCGGTCAACGTGCTGAACCCCATTCCGGGGACTCCGCTGGCCGGCACCCCGCCGCTTCCGGCCGACGAGATCCTGCTGACGATGGCGCTGTTCCGTATCGTCAACCCCGAGGCGCATATCCGGCTCGCGGGGGGGCGTAACCTGCTGCGACCGATCATCTCCGAGGTGCTGCACAGCGGCGTTAGCGCGCTGATCGTCGGCGACATGCTCACCACGCTCGGCTCCGACATCGACTCGGACAAGGCGTTGTTCGCGCGCGAGGGTTTTCGCACCGCGTAATGTATTTCTGCGATTTATCGTTATCTTTGCTCCGATAAAACGAATGGTATGAAACGGTTGCTTCTGATGATATGTGCCCTGGCGCTCTTCGCAGATGCCTCGGCGCAGCTTGCCGGCCGTTCGGCCCTGAAGTTCGTCCACGAGACCTGGGATTTCGGATCGATCCGGGAGAAAGACGGGAAGGTCTCGCACACGTTCGAGTTTACCAACGTCGGGGCTACGCCGTTGGTCATCGAGAACGTATCCGCATCGTGCGGCTGTACGACACCCGAGTACACGCGCGAGCCGGTGCTGCCGGGCCGCAAGGGCCGTATCCGGGTGACTTTCGATCCCGAGGGGCGTCCCGGGGTCTTCAATAAGGAGGTTTACGTCACGGCAGTCGACCGCACGAGCCGCAATACGCTGACCATCACGGGGAGTGTCGAGGGACGCCCGCGCAGCGTGGCCGACGACTATCCGATCCCGCTCTCGCCGTCGCTCCGTGTCGGTACAGGCTCGCTGAACTTCGGCTTCGTGCGGCGCGGGTCGGTCAAGTCGATGACCATCCCGTGCGTTAACACGTCGAAGAGCGGGACGATCGGCCTGGCCGTCGACATGCCTGTCCGCGCCCCCTATTTTAAGGTACATGTGCCTTCGCAGCTCAAGCCGGGCCAGCGGGGCGAGATCACGCTCACGTACGACCTCGATGCGGGCGATGCGTGGGGGATGCTCTCCAACCGGTTCAGCGTGCTGGTCGACGGCGAGCGCGCTCCGATGCCGATCGCGGCGACGGCCGTGGCTGTCGAGGATTTTTCGCATATGACGCCGCAGGAGACAGCCCGGGCCGCCAAGGCGATGTTCGAGACCCAGTTCTTCAACCTGGGCGATGTTCGGCGCGGCGAGGTGCGTACATTGTCGGTCCGCATGACCAATTCGGGCCACGCCCCGCTGATCGTCCGGGCTGTCAACAACAGCCGCAACGCGACGTGCGGCGTGCAGCCCGGCGAGACGGTCGCCCCGGGCAAGACCGCTGCGTTTACGATCACTTTCACGGCCGATACGTCGACGGACAAGCGGGTCTACCAGAGCATCATACTGATCCTCAACGACCCGTCGCGCCCGATGCGCGAGCTGCGCCTGGTCGGTAACCTGATCGATTAGACAACACCAAAACGAGATAAGAAGAAAGATGTACAAGATTTTGAAGAAACAACTGCTCGCGCCCAATATCTACCAGATGGATATCGAGGCGCCGCGGGTGGCGCGCTCTGCCCGGCCGGGCCAGTTCGTCATTGTCAAGGTGGGTGAGCGGGGCGAGCGGATTCCGCTGACCATTTCGGACTATGATGCCGGGTGCGGGTCGGTGAGTATCGTGATCCAGACCATCGGAGTTTCGACCCAGAAGATATGCGCTCTCGGCGAGGGCGACTCGCTGGCCGACTTTACCGGCCCTCTCGGGCAGCCGTCCGAGTTCGTCCATACCCCGGCCGATGAGCTCAAGGGCAAGCGCTTCCTGTTCGTTGCGGGCGGTGTCGGCACGGCCCCGGTCTATCCGCAGGTCAAGTGGCTGCACGATCATGGCATCGAGGCCGACGTGATCGTCGGGGCCAAGAGCGAGCAGATGCTGATCCTTACCGAGCAGATGCGTGCCGTGAGCGGCAATCTGTACATCGCCACCGACGACGGGAGTGTCGGCGTCAAGGGCCTCGTGACGGATGTGATCCGCGACCTTGTCGACAATCAAGGCAAGCAGTACGACGAAGTCGTGGCCATCGGCCCGATGATCATGATGAAGTTCGTCTGCCTCGCGACCAAGCCATACGGGATCAAGACCACGGTGAGCCTCAATACGCTGATGGTCGACGGCACGGGGATGTGCGGCGCCTGCCGTGTGACGGTCGGTGGCCGGACGCGCTTTACGTGCGTCGACGGGCCCGAGTTCGACGGCCACGAGGTCGATTTCGACGAGGCGATGCGCCGCCAGGGCATGTACCGCACCATCGAGCAGCGTGCTGCCAAGATCGCGCAGGAGAAGGCCGAAGGCCACGTATGTAGAATCGGATTAGACAAGTAAGCGATGGCAAACAAGATACCCAGAGTTCCGGTCCGCGAACAGGACCCCAAGGTGCGTGTGACCAATTTCGATGAGGTCTGCTACGGCTACAATGCCGAGGAGGCGATGCTCGAGGCGACGCGCTGCATTCACTGCAAGAAACCCCGCTGTATGGAGGCGTGCCCCGTTTCGGTGCAGATCCCGCGTTTTATCGAGCGTGTGGCGGCCGGCGATTTTGAGGGCGCCGCTGCGGTGATCGGCGAGGACAGCTCGCTGCCGGCCGTATGCGGGCGCGTCTGCCCGCAGGAGTCGCAGTGCGAGGGCTCGTGCATCCTTGGCATCAAAGGCGAGCCGGTCTCGATCGGCAAGCTCGAGCGCTTCGTGGGCGACTGGAGCATCAGCAGCGGCAAGAGCGCCGCTCAGGCCGGAGCGCCCAACGGACATAAGGTGGCCGTGGTGGGTAGCGGTCCTGCGGGGCTTGCCTGCGCGTCGGACCTTGCCAAGATGGGCTATGAGGTGAAGATTTTCGAGGCGCTCCACAAGGCGGGGGGCGTGCTGCAATACGGCATTCCCGAGTTCCGCCTTCCGAAGGACCGGATCGTGGCCGCCGAGGTCGAGAACGTCCGTAAGCTGGGCGTTGGCATCGAGACCAACGTGGTGGTCGGCCGCACCGAGACGATCGACGCGCTGATGGATCGCGAGGGCTACGATGCTGTGTTCATCGGGTCGGGCGCCGGCCTGCCCCGCTTTATGGGGATTCCTGGCGAGAACCTCAACGGCGTGGTCTCGGCCAACGAGTTCCTCACGCGCGCCAACCTGATGCATGCTTACGACGAGGCGTACGACACCCCGATCTATGTCGGTAAGCGCGTGGTGGTGGTCGGCGGCGGCAATGTGGCGATGGATGCGGTGCGTACCGCGGCCCGCCTGGGTGCCGAGGCCCATATCGTCTACCGCCGCTCCGAGGCCGAGCTGCCCGCTCGCGTCGAGGAGGTGCACCATGCCAAGGAGGAGGGTGTCGAGTTCCGTATGCTGACCAATCCGGTCGAGGTGCTCGGCGACGAGAACGGTTGGGTGCGCGGCCTGCGCTGCGTGCGCATGGAGCTCGGCGAGCCCGATGCTTCGGGGCGCCGTTCGCCGGTCGCGGTCGAGGGGTCGGAGTTCGATATCGACTGCGACGTGGTGATCATGGCGCTCGGTACGTCGCCCAACCCGCTGATCGCATCGACCACCGAGGGGCTCGAGACCAACCGCCGCGGCTGTATCGTGGCCGACGAGGCCACCGGGGCCACCTCGCGCGAGGGTATTTTCGCCGGGGGCGACACGGTGACGGGCGCCGCCACGGTGATCCTCGCGATGGGCGCCGGCCGCAAGGCCGCGCGAGCGATCGACGCCTATATCCGCGCGAAGAAGGCATAACCGGCCGAGGTGCCCGAAGGACACGTCGTGTCATGCTCCTGCATGGCTGGACGGTTCCGGCTGCGACAGGCTTGTGTGCGATGCCCGGGTGCCGGATACCGGTTCCGGACCTGGTGGGGTTCGATGCCGTCTTGTCCCGGCATGTGCCGGGCAGTGTACTGGCCGGGCTGCGCTGTGATCCCGTATCCCGCGGACAGGTTGCAGATTCGGGGATCGCCGGTCTCCTGCCCGTTGCGTGTGGGTGGTGCTTCGATACTCCGTGCTTGTTCTGCCCTGCGCCATACGAGGGTGGAGATGATCTGTCAGCGGAGCGGCATGCCGTTCCGGTGCCGGCGGGCCGTGCGGCTTACAGGGGGGGCCGATGCGTGCCGGGATGATTGAAGAGAGTAGTTGAAGAGTCTGATTGTATCCAGTTAAACCGAGAGACGATGATCCAGTTTGAAGAGACCTCGCGTGACGAGCACCTGCTCGGCGTAGCGCGGGAGATGATGACCGCCGCCCGCACGGCGCCCAAGGCCTGCGGGGTGGATAACCTGCAGATCGCTGTGGTGACGGGCGACGACCTTGTACCGCTGGCCACGCGGATGCGCGAGCTGAGCACGCTTCCCCAGCGCGGCTTCTTTGCGCGTGATGCCGACAACCTGATGCAGGCCGGTGCCGCCGTGCTGATCGGTACGCGGATCGAGGTGCTTCGGCTCAATTGCGGGCTCTGCGGCTTTGCCACCTGCGCGCTCAAGGCCGAACAGCCCGACATGCCCTGCGCGTTCAATATGAATGACCTTGGCATCGCCGTCGGCTCGGCGGCTGCCATTGCGGCCGATCATCGGGTCGACACGCGCGTCATGTACTCGGTCGGCGTTGCCGCGGGTCAACTCGGGCTTATGCCCGGCTGCAAGGCGATCTTTGCCATCCTGCTCAGTGCGACGGGCAAAAACCCGTTCTTCGACCGGACGGCGGCGCAGTCCTGCAAGAAATAGACTGCGATCCGTCGTTTTGCGCTCGTCCGGGTACGGCCGGTGCTCAGGGCTTAATGCCCTGATAGGTATCCCGGTGTCGCTGCCGGGCCTGTTGAGCGGTTCCGTCATGAAGTCCGTGCGTCCGGAAAGGTTCCCGTCACGATACAGTGGCCGCTGCCTTTCCGGACGCTTTTTTATGGGCCTATTTTTCGTATCGTTTCCCTTGCCATCCATCTCCTTTCTTCCGCTGGACCGGTGGCCGGCCGAGCTATGCAGCGTCCCGTCGCGATCGTGCCGTGTGACGGCCACGGGCTTCCTGCGACCTGCGCTCCTTCGGGCGCCGGACCCGCAGACAGGCTGCGGATTCGGGTATCGTCGGTTTCCTGCCCGTTGCGTGTGGGGGGTGTTTCGATGCTCCGGTTGTTCCCTCTTATAGTCCAGTACGCTGTTCTGCGTATAATATTCCGCCTGTTTTTACGGGTCTGCTAACCCGTGCAGAGGGACAGTCTTCATTTATGCGTACGGTCGGTCGGCTCGGTTGGCTGTCCGGCTCCGCTTCGGAGAGGTATCCGATCACGGACAATGTCGTGCCTGCCGACGACCGGGTCAGTAGCGCTAAGATCCCGATTTATACCCGTCGCCAGCCGGTTCGTACCGTGATATTTACGCTGACGACCGAGAGAGGGGCCCGGTCAAGTATCACGGTCGCGCAATGCGCCTTCGGCCGGTATCAGTCCACCGAAGAACTCTATCCCCGGATCAGGGAGGTGTTCGGTGCCGGGACATTCGGCCTGCTGGCCACCCGTGCCGCATGTCCGTCATAGCCTTGCGGGGCGTTCCTGCCTGTCGCGATCTTTGTCTGCGGCGGATGTCCCGGGATACCGACGGAGCCCGGCAGGGGCCCCTGTCCTGTATCCAGACATGAACAAAGGGAGCCCGCTTTAGCAGGCTCCTTTTGTTTCCGGGGAGCAGGATCGGTTCTTACGGTTGTGCGGCTACGTAAGCGTCGGCCTTTTCTTTCATCCGTGCGGCACGCGCTGCGCTGTCGGGGTGGCTCGAGAACATTTTCTGCACGAGGCCCGACTTGCTGCCGCCCGAGAGCTCGACCAGCTTACCGAGCGCACTGGCCATGCTGTACGGGTCGATCCCCTGCTGGATGCTGAAATCAAATGCGTAGTCGTCGGCTTCGTTTTCCTGCTTGCGTGAGAATTTCGAGCTGGTGAATGCCTCGGCCAGCGATCCCAGTTCCGATTCGGTCAGTTTGGCTGCCGTTCCCCCGGCTGCTCCGACGGCGTTCTTGGCGGCCGACATCAGGTAGGCGTTCTTCATCGCATCCTTGGTGTCGGTGTGGCAGACGTGCCCGAGCTCATGGCCGATCACGGCCAGGACCTCGTTGTCGTCCATGATCTCCATCAGCCCGGCGCATACGCGGATACTGCCGTCGCCGCATGCGAAGGCATTGACATCGACCACTTCGTAGACTCCGAAATTGGGCTTGATCCCGTTCACGTCGGTGATGTTGCGGGTCAGGCTGTCGAGCCGGCGGCCGAGCTCGCTTTCGGACGATGCCAACGGGTTGTTGGCATCCATCCACTCCATGTACTCGCTGCTCATCCGGGCGATGTCCTCGTCGGAGAGCGTGGCGGCGTTGACGGCGTCCGATACGGCGGCAGCGGCCTTGCCCAGGTCGATCTTCTTGCCGCCGAGCTTGATCTGCGCCGTGGCCGGAGTTGTCGCGGCGAGCAGCAGCGCGAGGCAAAGGGCGCGGAGCGACAGGCGGACAGCGTGGCCGTGATGCTGGTTACAGATCTGGTTGTTCTTCATGTTCATATCCGTTTAAGTTTGTGATATCAGTATTTCCGGCAGCGGACCGAGGCCCAGCCGTTGCGGGTGTCGCGTGCTTCCGGGCGCAGCCCGAGGCGCGACGCTTCGGCTTCGATGGCCGGGATGTCGGCCTCGAGGATACCGCTCATCACGAGCGTGCCGCCCTGCCGCAGTGCGCCGGCGTACCGGCCCATGTCGGCGAGCAGGATGTTACGGTTGATATTGGCCAGGACGAAGTCGTACCGGTCCGTGCCGAGCAGCGAAGCATCGCCCTGCATGGGGCGCACGCGGTCGGCTACGCCGTTGGCGGCCACGTTCTCGGAGCCGTTCTCGTAAGCCCACTCGTCGATGTCGATCGCGTCGATGTGAGCGGCGCCCCGCTTGGCGGCGAGGATCGCCAGGATACCGGTGCCGCTGCCCGTGTCGAGCCCTTCGCGTCCGGCCACGTCCATCGTGAGCAGCGCCGAGACCATCAGCCCCGTGGTGGCGTGGTGGCCGGTGCCGAACGACATCTTGGGCATGATCACGATCTCGTACTCGTAGTCGGGGTAGGGGACGTGGAACGGCGCGCGGATCGCACAGCGGCCGTCGACGGTGATCGGCTCGAAGTTCGCCTCCCACACGGCGTTCCAGTTGGTCGCGGGTATGGTGGCGTAGGTGTGGGCCCACCCGCCGTCTGCGAGGCAGGCTTCGACTTCGGGTCGTACGGTCCGCCAGTCGTCCTCGCGGATGTATGCTTTCAGCACGCCGTCCTCCTCCTCGAAGCTGTCGAACGGGAAGTCGCTCAGTGCGGCCATCGCGATCTCGGCCTGCGCGGTGTCGGGCGTCGAAACGGTGAGCTCGGTGTAGTTCATTCCGGATAATTGATTAATTTCGCACAAAGGTATGAAAAATTGCGGATGATGGACCAGACAGGGCTGTTTAAGCGTTACCGCTACTATCTCAAGCTTGAGAAGCGCCTTGCCGACAATACGGTCGAGGCCTATATGCGCGACCTCGACCGGTTCGCCGGCTTTGTCGATCGGGAGTTCGGCGTGGAGGCGGCCGATGCCGGTACCGCGCAGATCGAGGCCTTCATGGCCCATATCTATGACACGGGAGCGGGCAAGACGACGCAGGCCCGTGTGCTGAGCGGGGTCAAGAGTTTTTTCAATTACCTGCTCATCACCGACGCGATCGACGAGCTTCCGACCGCAATAGTCGATGCCCCGAAGACCGGGCGCAAGCTGCCCGACGTGCTGACCGTGGATGAGATCAACCGGATCATCGGCACGGTCGATCTGAGCCACCCGCTCGGCCACCGCAACCGGGCGATGCTCGAGACGTTGTACAGTTGCGGGCTGCGCGTTTCGGAGCTTGTGTCGCTTCGGCTGGGCGACCTGTTCTTCGAGGACGGCTATATCCGTGTGACGGGCAAGGGCAGCAAGCAGCGCCTCGTGCCGGTGAGCGACGAGGCGCGCCGTCTGATCGTCCTTTACCTCGACCAGCGGCGCACGATGAAGGTCGATCCGGCGAGCGCCGATATCGTTTTCCTCAACCAGAACGGCCGCAAGCTCACGCGCGTGATGATCTTCACGCTGATCCGCCAGGCGGTCGCCCGCGCCGGGATCGACAAGACGATCAGCCCGCACACGTTCCGCCATTCGTTCGCCACCCATCTGCTGGCCGGCGGGGCCAGCATCCGCCAGGTACAGGCGATGCTCGGCCATGAGTCGATCACCACCACCGAGCTCTACACCCACCTCGATCGTAGCCAGCTTGAGGTCAGTGTCGAGCGTTTCCATCCGCTGGGCGGCCGGAAGAGGTAGCGCCCGATCCGTACGCTTCCTTGGGGTACCGGGCCTGCATACGTTCCATCGCCCGTCCGCCATACGCTCTCTGCCCGGTTCCCCTGTCCCGTTCGTTTCCCGGGCAGGCAGACAGTTCGTATATCTTCCGCCGTATATTCACTAAGTGTTCTTTACCCGGTTCCTCTGTCCCGTTCGTTCCCCCGGGCAGGCAGACAGCCCGCATACCTTTCGTCGCACTCTCATTAGGCGCGCTCTATCCGGCTGCCCTGTTCTCCTTATTGCCGGAGAATCGGTCCGTGCACGCTCCATTGGCTGCCGGCTACGCGCTCTCCGTCGTATGTCTTCGCCCGGTTTTGCTGTCTGCCGCCCGTTGTCCTGCGGCGATGCCACTCCTCTCTGGCCTGCCGGCTGGCGCTTGGGCGTGTCTCCCATGCGCCCTTCCCGTGTTTCAGGGGTACTGCGGACAGGTCGTTTCCCGCACCGATTTTGGTTCTGTTTTTAGTGCTGCCCGGTCTCTCCACCTTGTGTTACAGCGTGATCCGGCCGGCCCGGGCTGCTGTCGCATAAAAAAGCGGAGGCCTCGCAAAGGGGGCTTCCGCTTTTTTCGTCATGTCCGGACTTACCGTTTGTGACAGAGTACCTGGTATTCGAAATCGGTGAAGTTACACTCCTCGGAGTCTCCCTCCACGATCAGCTTGATACGCAGCGATGCTTTGCCGCGCGTCAGCTCGGGGGCGATCTCGAACTCCGAGTCGTACCAGCGCAGGATGTCGTTGCGCTGCGCATCGTACCACGTCCCAGCATACTGCCCGTCCACGTAAACGCGGGCCCGCTGGCGCCCGAAGGCCTGGTCGGCCCGGCGGCGCAGGCGCACTCCGCTGTTCGAGGGATCGACCGTCGCCCGGAACGCGATCGTGCCGTTCGTGTGGTAGTTGCCCCGATCGGCGATGGGCGTGTAGAGGTAGTTGCCCTCGTACCTGGCTGTCAGGCTGTCCGTGCGGAACTTGCCGGAGGCCTTGTAGGCGTGTACCTTGGCGCTTCCGGGGTTGGCGACCAGCAGCAGGTCGGTCTGCACGAGAGCCGGACGGCGGCGTAGGTAGAGGTAGGCCAGTGAGGCGTACTCCGATTCGATCTGGCTCTCCGACCCGTGCTGGATACGTGCGTCGAGCGCGCCGTAGAACGGGATCGGCATATCGAGGTGGAAGCGGTAGTAAACCGCAGCGGTCGTGTAGTCGCTCGGCAGGCAGACCAGGAACTGTTTGGGGTCGCCTCCGCCCAGAATGCGTACGTCGGCCGCGCAGCCCGCGAACGGCGTGTTGAACTTCTTGTTGGGCCAGAAGCATCCGAGGTAGTAGTCCTCTGTGCCCGTGCCGTTGATCTGCGGCGTGCGGTTACCGTCGGCGTAGAAGTGTTCGTTGCCCTCACAGTAGTGTTCGAGGCGGCACGACTGCACGGCGCCGAGGAACCATCCCGTTCCCGGCGTCTCGCAGAAGAGCCAGTCGCGGCCATATTCGGTCATTCCCTCGCGGAACACGGTGGTGAAATAGCCCGTCTCGTCCTGCGGGTAGGGCGTATCGTCCGTCATGACGCGGGCCGTGATGCGCCCGGCGGCCTGCTCCGACTTGTTGTACAGCGTGATGCGGGCGTTCTGCCAGTAGGGCATTACGAAGCGGCACGTGAGGCGTACGCGGCCGTTGCCCAGCCTGCGGATCGAGAGCGGCAGCGACTCGAGGTCGAGCACGGCGTGCGGCGACCCGAAGAAGAAACCGAGCGGTGCCTGAACATGGTAGAGGCGGCTGTTCTCGGTCTTTTCATATGCGAGTTTCGGGCTGTCGCCGGGGGACGGAGCAGCGGCCGCATCGTCCCAGATCATCAGGAGGCGCAGGTTGCGCAGCAGCTCGGGCAGCGTGTCGATCTCGATCGCGATCTGGCGCACCGACCCGGCGCCCGATACCTTGAGCAGGTCGACGCCCTGCCAGGCGGCCAGTTCGGTGTCGGTGGCCTGCATGGGGCGCCGCGGCCGGTTGGCCGGGGCGGCCGGACGCGGACGCTCGACGGCGCTGCGCGGGGCCGACGCCCGCTCGTTACGCTCCATTGCGGCGCGGATCATCGCCCGGCCCGCAGCCGACGGGGTGTCGGCCGGGAACGATTCGATCTCCGTACCATGGGGGAACTGCTCGTAGAGTATGTGGTAGAAGTTGGGCTCGCCTTCGACGGCGATCCTCAGCGACTTGGCGTAGGGGATCGGCATGAAGCAGTTTCCGGCGTTGGACTCCTCGATGTAGTAGCCCCGGCTGTCGTACGAGACGAAGGGTTTCGGAAAATCGGGATGCTTGCCCTGGTAGAAATCGTGGATGCCGATCGCATAGCGGGGCGTCGTCTCGCCGTCGAAGTAGAACTTGAACGTTCCTTTCGGGTCGAGGACCGTCCCCCACATGCTGGTGACGCAGCCCGGGCCTTCGGCATCGAAGATCACCACGTCGCCGTGGCTGTCGCGGTAGAGAAAATGGCCCGCATCGCCGTTTTGCTGGTGCGGGCTGTGACTCGAGAACTGGCCGGCCTGCCGGTTGTCGGCGGGCAGCAGCGGGAGCCCGCCGAGGAACTTCGCGACGGGATTCTGCCGGGCCGACACCGGTTGCGCGTATCCGTTTCCGGCGCCGAACCAGCATGCCGCGACACATAACAGGTAGTGTAGTACGGAGTGTTTCATCGGGTATGGTTGTTTTGGTTAGGTCTTGATCTGGGGGCCTTGAGGCGTTCTTGCCGGTGCCGTTCCCGGATGGCCGCGACCGGGCCGTCCATAACATACCATTTGCCGACCATCCATTCCGCACAACCGGCACTTGGTAGGTGGATTTCCCGTATGCTTGCCGACGTCGGTTTCCGGCGTTTGGCCCGACCTGCGGTTGCCCGTCTACGGTTTGTTCCCGGCTTGTCGCCCATGCGTCATCCGGATGTCATCCGGATGTCCCCTGCATGTCGCAAAGATGTCATCGGGGCGCTTCCCGAGACCACTCGGCTGTCACTCGGGTGTCAGGCCGACGCGACGTCGGCGTGCGGGTCGTCGGGTGAGAACCAGTCGCCACGAGCCCGGAGCGTCTGCTCGACCACGTCGCGGATACATCCCTCGCCCCCCTTGAAGGGCGAGACGTAGCGCGACACCCGGACCACTTCGGTGGCTGCATCGGCCGGGCATACGGGCATTCCGACATAGGTCATCGGCTCGACATCGGGGATGTCGTCGCCCATGAACAGCACTTCGTCGGGCTTCAGGTCGTGCTCGGCCATGAACTCCTTGAGCTTATTCAGCTTGTCGAGGCATCCGGGGTAGAGCTTGTCGATCCCCAGCATGCGGAAGCGTGCCTCAAGGCAGTTGCCCCGTCCGCCGGTGATCACGGCCGTCAGGTAACCTTTCTTGATGGCATGGCTCAGCGCGAAGCCGTCCTTGGCGTTGTATTTACGCACGAAGTCGCCCTCGGGCGTGACGATGATGCCGCCGTCGGTGAACACGCCGTCGACATCGAAAACGAAGGCCCGCACGCGGGCTATATCTTCTTTGAAGTTTCCCATATACTGTTGCTCAGGTTTGTGTAGATTCTTTCAAGTTCGGGGTGTGCGGCGAGCATTTCGCGCTGCCGCGTCCGGGTCTGGAAGTCGTTGCGCACGGCCGGTCCGGTCTGCGACCGGCGGGGCGATCCGCTCTCGACGGCCTTGCGCGCTGTCTCGAGGATGAGCGGACCGAGCGCGTCGAACGGTATGTCCGCCTCGCGGAGCACCTCCTCGCCGAGGGTGTACATGTGGTTGGCAAAATTGCTTGCGAAGACGGCGGCCAGGTGGAGTACGGCGCGCCGGGCCGATCCGAGCTCCTGCACGCGGGACGAGAGCGCCCGGGCCAGCTGGCCGATAGCGGCGAGCGTATTTGGGTCCGAGGCTTCGACGAACAGCGGGATATCGGTGAAGTCGGCCGGCCGCCCTTTGGTGAAGGTCTGAAGCGGATAGAGCACGGCACGGTGCCGGATCGCCGGCGATAGCGCTGCCAGGTCGACGCTGCCGGCCGTATGGGCGACGATGCCGTCGCCGAAAGCGAGCGTGCGTGAGAGAGGCTCGACGGCCCGGTCCGAAACACAGAGCAGGTAGATGTCGGCAGGGGCCAGTCCGTCAGGACGTCCGGCGTACGGGCAACCGGCCAGGCGGGCGATCCGCTCGCCCGCGGCGCGGTTGCGGGCGTAGAGCTGGACCAGCTCGTAACCCTCGGCCCGGGCAATGGCCGGAGCAAGGGCCTCGGCGACGTTGCCGCTGCCTATGACGACGACTCGTTTCATGCGGTTCGGATTAGGATCGGACGAAATCTCTGCAAGATATTCATTTTATCGTTTCGATCCCGTCCCGCGTTGCGGTTTTTTTGTGCCGGGCGTGCTTTTTTGCTCGGAAGGGTGGGTGCTGCCGGGGGTCTTGCCAGACGGTACTTCGATGTCGGCGTGCGGGTTCGGATCGATTGTCGCTGCCGCGGCTTCCAGGGCGGTGCCGGCCAGACCGGCCGCATGGGCCTCGGCGGCGGCCCCGGCGATCTCGGCCTGTACCTGGGCCTCGGCTTCGGCGGTACAGGCGGCGGGCAATGGTGCGATGTCCATCAGCAGTACGTTGTCGGGCGAGCCGTACGCCCGGACCTTCATATGGTCGACGATGGCGTTGACCGTCTCGAGCTCGGGGCTGTCGACCGTCTCGAGGTTCGACAGGCCGCTGGTCTCCACGCGGTCGATCACGTCGAACAGCGTCAGTTTGTAGATGTCGGTGGCCGGGATATAGAGGTTGGTCTTCTCGTCCTCCTCGTTGCGGACCGAGGCGATCAGACCGGCGCGTTCGAGGTCGAAGATCACGTCGCGTACCGTACGGACCGGAAGGTTCAGCTCGTTGGCCGCAGCTTCCGACGGCACGGGACCCTGGTTCTGGGTGAAGTGGCGGATGATGACGTACATCACGGCGATCATCACCTTACGGCGCAGGTCGTAGCTCATCTGGTGCGACTCCTTCTCCTGCTCGTACTTGGTGATGTTCTGGTAGGCGAACGAGAGCTCGGCGCCGAGCAGCAGGATCTGCCAGCTGGTCTGGACCCAGATCAGGAAGAGCGGCAGGGCGGCGAAACTACCATAGATGGCGTTATAGGCGCTCACCTGGGTCTGGATATAGACGTAGACGACCTGGAAGATCTGGAAGATGGTACCCGCGATGATACCGGCCATGAATGCCGAGCGTGTCTTGACCTTCGTGTTGGGCATCACGCGGTAGATGAAGGCGAACAGCACCCAGAGCGTGACGATCGATGCGAGTCCGTAGAGCAGGTCGACGAACCAGGGCTGGGAGTATTGCTGGATCGTGTTGCGCAGGTGCAGCGCGATCCCGTTCGAGAGGATCCATAGGATCGGGGCCACGAAAACGACCGACATATAGTCCGAGAACTTGCGCGGCAGGCTGCGGGCCTTGCGGACCTCCCAGATGTTGTTGAACGCGTTCTCGATGTTGCTGAATACCTTCATCACGGCCCAGAACAGCACGACGAAACCGATCGAGGCGATCAGTCCGCCCTTGGTACGCATCAGCATATTGTTGGCAAAGCCGATGATCTGCGTGATGAGCTGGTCGTACTGCGGGAAGGTGGTGTAGAGGTACTCGTTGAAGCGGGTCTCGAGGCCGAATCCTTTGGCGATGCCGAACACGAGCGCCGCGATCGGCACGATCGACATCAGCGTATAGAACGTAAGCGCGGCCGAGCGCACGACGAGCGAGTGCTCGCCGAATCCTTTGGCCGTATAGATGAACACTTT
>JAFQJK010000073.1 GCA_017415005.1 Rikenellaceae bacterium | reverse complement strand
TCGGTCTCTCCGGAACCGGCAAGACCACCCTTTCGACCGACCCGAAACGCCTGCTGATCGGCGACGACGAGCACGGCTGGGACGACGAGGGCGTCTTTAACTTCGAGGGCGGCTGCTACGCCAAGGTGATCAACCTGAGCCAGGAGAACGAGCCCGACATCTGGAACGCCATCAAGCGCGACGCGCTGCTCGAGAACGTAACGGTCCGCGAGGACGGTTCGATCGACTTCGCCGACAAGTCGGTGACCGAGAACACCCGTGTTTCGTATCCGATCAACTTTATCAAGAATATCGTTAAGCCCGTTTCGAAGGCAGGTCCGGCCGAGAAGGTGATCTTCCTGTCGGCCGATGCGTTCGGCGTGCTGCCTCCGGTTTCGATCCTTACGCCGGAGCAGACCCAGTACTATTTCCTGTCGGGTTTCACCGCCAAGCTGGCCGGTACCGAGCGCGGCATCACCGAGCCGACCCCGACCTTCTCGGCTTGCTTCGGCGCCGCCTTCCTGTCGCTGCACCCCACCAAGTACGGCGAGGAGCTTGTGAAGAAGATGCAGAAGTCGGGTGCCAAGGCTTACCTGGTGAACACCGGCTGGAACGGCACCGGTAAGCGTATCTCGATCAAGGATACCCGCGGAATCATCGACGCGATCCTCGACGGCTCGATCGACAAGGCTCCGACCAAGAAGATCCCGTACTTCGACTTCGAGGTGCCGACCGCCCTTCCGGGTGTCGATCCGAAGATCCTCGATCCGCGCGATACCTATGCCAACGCTGCCGATTGGGATGTGAAGGCCAAAGACCTGGCTGAGCGTTTCACGAAGAACTTCGTGAAGTTCACCGGCAACGAAAAGGGCAAGGCCCTGGTAGCCGCCGGTCCGAAGGTGAAATAGTTGCAGACGATCCTATGATAGCCGGAGGGCGCCCCATGCGGGGCGCCCTCCTTATATTTTCCGACGGCGTTGTCCTGCGGGCTTGTCGCCGGGCGGGCTTACGTGCTGTGCCGTGCGGGCCCGGTCTTGTGCACTCCCGCCTGCCGATCGGGACCGGGAGCGCTATCGAGGGGTCCCTTTGGCGAAATGCCGCTTGATCCAGCGCGGGAAGAGGATCGCTCCGAAGACCAGGTAGGGATAATAGGTCACCAGGCGCCAGAGCACGGCGATCAGCGTCGCGGCGCCGAGCTGGAGCGCGGCCGGGACCGAGATCAGGTCGGCGCAGTATGTGGTGAAGATGTATTCGGCGAAGCCGCTGCCACCCGGCGTGGGCATGATGAGCATCATGATCCACATCACGAGCTGACGTGCGAAGAGCAGAAATTGATCGCTCACAGCGAAGAAGGCCATGATCAGCGCGTTGGCCACCAGGTAGCGCGAGCTCCACGACAGGAATGTCGAGGCGCCGGCCTTGAACCAGAAGCCGAACCGGTAGCGGCGGATCTCGTACGAGCTCAGCACGATGTCCGAGCCTGTGCGTACGGCCCCGCGGTACCAGCGACGTAGCGGGCGGATGCGGAAGATGCTGGCGATCAGCCGGCGCAGGCCGCGCGGGTTGACGAACAGCCCGTACGAGAGCAGGCAGACCCAGGCCAGCTTGGCGAAGTAGCCGATCACGGCGAACGTAACGAGGCTCCGGACCACCAGGCCCGACGAGGCGGTAATGTCGAACAGGCTGTCGGGTCCGACGATCAGCACCAGTAGCGGAAACATGACGATGAAATAGACCTCGTCGAGGAACGAGGTGAGCATCACGATGGCCGAGCTGCGTCCCACGCTGATCCCCTCCTTATGGACGTATAGCAGCGCCACGCTCGTGCCGCCCACGGCCGAGGGGGTGATGGCCGAGGTGAACTCCCAGAGCATGATCACCCGGAAGGCCTGCAGCCAGTTGAGTTTTCCACCCGAGAGCACCCGGATGCGGATGATGTAGCCGATATCGCGGCCGAAGATGAACACGACGGCCATCACGAGCCAGAACACCGTGTGCCATGAAAAAGTGATGTCGGCGAAGATCTCGGGGTTGAAGTCGCGGTAGAGCATATAGCCCACGACGCCGAGTCCGATCAGAACCGGATATATGGCGTTCGAAAGGCGGACTTTGCTTAGCGGGTTGCGCTCGGGTTTCTGGGCCGGCCTGGGTTCCGGGCGGACGCCGGGCTGGGCGGAGGGTTCGTTATGCTGCACGTCGGTTGGGTTTTTCAGATTCCAAATATAACCTTTTTCTGCAAATACAGTGAAAGCCGAGTGACAATGCCAAGCTGGCTTGGCGTTGTGCGAGGCGCCTCCTGTATTGAAACAAATGCAGTGAAAGCCGAGCGGCGATGCCGAGCTGGCCCGGACCGTCTTCTCCTGTTCTGCAAATACCGGGCAGAACCGGTACGGATTCGGTGAAAAATGGGGGATTACGGAAGGGCCGGATCATTGCGGCGCGTACGATCTCGCCCTGTGATGCAGGCCTGCGTGAGCCTTGCGGGGGTGTCTTCCGCGTTTTTTGCCGGGAATGGGCAAATTAACTAAAAAATATATTTACTTAATCGTATAGGATTTGTATTATTCGGTAATATTTATTAAAATTGCATGGAAATAGGAGCTGCCGCGCAGTCCGGATGGCCGGACGCTGCAAGACGGTGGTGCCGGACACAACGGATCATTTCGCACCCATCATCCCGTATCGCCATGAGGTCTACCCTGAAAGATATCGCCCAAGCCCTGAACGTTTCGACGACCACTGTTTCGTGGGTGTTGTCGGGCAAGGGTGAGCAGAAGGGGATCAGCAAGGCGACCGAGGAGCGGGTGATGAAGTACGCCAAGGAGCTCAATTATCAGCCCAACCTGCTGGCGCGGAGCCTCCATTACGGCACGAGCCATACGATCGGGCTGATCGTCCCGTCGATCGGCGACCTGTTCTACTCGTCGCTGGCCCGGGTGATCGAGCAGGAGGCCGAGAAGTTCGGCTACGCGCTGATGATCTGCAGCTCGGAGTCCGATCTCGGCAAGGAGAACCGGATGGTCGACGCGCTGCGCGCCAAGCAGGTCGACGGTATTCTGATGGCCCCGACCAAGCTTTCGGACGAGAAGATCGTCAGCATGCTCGACGATAAGTATCCGTTCGTGCTGTTCGACCGCTACTATCCCGAGCTGCCGACCAACTATGTGATCATCGACAATGAGAACTCGAGCCAGCAGCTCGTTTCGCACCTGATCCGCCGGGGGTACCGTAAGATCGCGATCATCACGACCAATACATACCTTTATACGATGGACCTGCGCTACCGGGGCTACTGCAACGCGTACGCGGCGGCGGGTCTCACGCCCGATCCCGGGCTGTACGGGGTGGTCGAGTACGGCGACCACGAGGTCGAGCTTGAGCGTGTGCTCGATCGTATCTTCGAGCGCGTGCCCGACGTGGACGCCTTCTTCTTTGCGACGCACATTTTCGCCTCCCGGTTCTTCGCCTATTGCGCCGACCGGGGGATCGGACTCGACTTCGGTTTTGCGGCGCTCCACGAGGAGCCGCTATACAGCGTGCTGGCCCCCAATTTCAACGTGGCGACGATGCCGATCGAGGGGATGGGACACGAGGCTGTCCGCATCCTGTTGCAGAATATCAAGAACCGGAGCGGCAAGAAAAAGGCCGACGCCCCCAAGCAGGGCGTTATCCTCTCGTGCAGCCTGAAATATCGGGACTGACCGCCCGCTTTTTTTTATGCAAATAACTTAAACGTTTAAATAATGGAGTGGTAATGCGTGGTCATCCGGCGAACCGGACAACAAAGCGCGGTACAGTATCCATATCGTAAAGTTTAACCCCCATAAAATCAAAGTTATGGCTAATCTGAATGGTTTACAGGAAGCGATCGTCGGCGGCAAGCTCGAAACGGCCGTTGCGCTCACCAACGAGGCGATCGCCGAGGGATGCGATCCCCAGGCGATCATTAACGACTACATGATCAAGGGTATGGAAGAGATAGGTGCCCGCTTCGAGGCGGGACAGGCCTTCGTGCCCAACCTGCTGATGAGCGCGCGCGCGATGAAAGGTGCGCTCGACATCCTCAAGCCGCTGATGCGCGGCAAGGCGGCCGGATCGGCGGGCCGGATCGTGATCGGCACCGTGCAGGGCGACCTGCATGACATCGGTAAGAATCTCGTGGCGTCGATGCTCGAGGGGTGCGGTTTCGAGGTGGTCAACCTCGGCGTCGACATCTCGAGCGAACGGTTCGTCGAGGCTGCCCGCGAGCACGATGCGCAGATCGTCTGCATGTCGGCGCTGCTCACCACGACGATGCCCCGCATGAAAGAGGTGATCGCGGCCATCAACGGGTCGGATCTCAAGGGCAAGGTCAAGACGATGGTTGGCGGAGCTCCGGTCAACGAGAGGTTTGCGGCGAGTATCGGGGCCGACGGTTACAGCTCGAACGCCAATAATGCCGTGGCGATGGCCCGCTCGCTGCTTGGCATAGCATGACCGTGGGCCATGGAATGCCGGGAGATTCCCTGGGCCGGGCTTGAGCTCGACCGGGGTGAGATTTACCGCACGATGGGGTCGTCGCGGTATGTCCCCGACCGTGAGATGCAGGCGCGCATCGAGCGTGTGATCGCCGAGGCGGGCCGCGTGTGCCGGGCCCGTTTCGGCTACGAGGTCCTGCCGGCCGGGATGCCGGGCCCGCGTGCGATCAGCGCGGGGGGTGCCGGGCTCGCAACCGGGAGCGTGATCACGCCGTGCTTGGTCGGGGCGGAGTATTACGCGCTGTTCGTGGCTACGGCGGGCGTGGAGTTCGATGCCTGGCTGCATGGGTTGCAGGTTTCGGGCGACCTGCTCGATCAGTTCATCGCCGATGCCGTGGGCTCGGAGATCGCTGAGGCGGCAGCCCGGCAGATGGCCGGCCTGCTCGGGCGCGAGGCGGCGGTGCGGGGCATGCGCATTAGCAATTCGTATAGTCCGGGTTACTGCGGCTGGCCGGTCCGGGACCAGCGGGCGCTGTTCGGTCTCCTGCCCCCGCGGCCCTGCGGGGTCGAGCTCAATGCCTCGTGCCTGATGAGTCCTGTCAAATCGGTGAGCGGTGTGGTGGCGATCGGCCGTAGCGTTGAGAAGAAGCCATACGGCTGTGCGGCGTGCGGCAAGAAGGACTGTTACAAGAAACGGGTTTCGACATAACCCGGAGGAGGCAGGGTGCTGTCCGGAGCCCTGTCTTGCCAGTTTGCCGGTCGCGGTGCCTGCCTATGGCGCGGTATCTGGCGCCCGGTCCGTGGCTGGAAAGCCGGATCGGTGCCGGACATGTAGTTTTTAGATAGTTTTTAGGTTGTGCGGATCCCTCTCCTTAGTGGAGGGGGATTCGTTTTGTGTATCCTGCCCCCGAAGTGCGAGCCGGAGGACGGCCACGGATCGGCCTGTACCCGGGATACGGGTCGAGACCTGCACCCGGCCGGGCGCGTGGTGTCTCCGGACATTGTCCTGTGCGCCCCGGTGCACTCCGTGTGGCGGTACCTCAGGTCTCGGCGGCTGGGGATTCGGCAGACCGGTCCCGGCCGTGTAAGTAGGCGCCCTATGGGGATCACAGACCGCAAACACGGTCTGTGATCCCGGGAGAGAACGATCCCCTCCCTGCCCGGAGGCAGGGAGGGGATCGGGGGTGCAGGTGTTGAGGGGGTTAGCTGTTATAGCGGCCGAGGGCCGCGTAGAAGGCCTCGATATTGGCGAAGGGAACCTCGGGCGGGGTGTCGCATCCCGACGAAAGAACGAAGTTGGGGTAGTCGGCCGTAACTTCGAGCAGCTCGGAGGTGGCCTTGTCGACCTCGGCGGGCGTGGCCATGCGGAATACGGCTACCGGGTCGAGGTTGCCCATGACGAGCGCATCGGCGGGCGAGTCGCGCAGCGCGGCGGCCATGTCGATGCGGTTGCCGAAATGGTAGCCCCGGGCGCCCACGGAGGTCATCGCGCGGGTGCAGTGGCCCGTGTTGCCACAGTTGTGGAGGATGATGGCGAACGAGTCGTCCTGCAGGGCCTCGACGATCGGGCGGATATAGTCCGACGACCAGGCCTGACAGTCCTCGTCGGAGAGCAGGCCGGCGGCCGGTTCGGCCATGATGACCCCGGCCGCGCCGGTGGCCTTGATGGCCCCGCAGTAGGCTTTGACGAAAGCCGCGCACTTGCCGAGCAGCGTACGGATGGCCTCGGGCTCGGTGTAGATCGCGATCATGATCTCGCTCATGCCGTAAAGGCGTCCGGCCAGCGAGAAGGGGCCGATGCAGCCCCCGAAGACGGGTTTCGAGAGGCCCGCGGCCGAGAGGCGGCAGGCTTTGAGGTACTCGGGCACGCGCGCCGTGTCGAGCGGTGGGATGGCGAGCGCTTCAATCTCGGCGGCCGACGGGGCGAGGCGTCCGGTGACGCTCGGGACCTCGTTGTCCGGGAAATGGATCGTGGCACCGAACGCTTCGGCCTCGACCGTTAGGTCCATGATGACGGTCGAGGCGGCCGCGTCGGGGAAGCGGCGGTCGAGCGCAGCGATGGCCTCGTAGTGGGTCTGGCCGTCGGTGACGGCGTCGAGCACGCGTCGCCCGAGCAGTTCGATGCCGGGGTGTGTCATGATCGGAATGGCAACCCTTCGGGGGGTGCGGATAAGCGAGTCGATCCAGTTGCTGATATTCATGGTGTCGGGGTTTTAGGAGTTTGGTGTGTCCGGGTCAGTAGCCCAGTTCGGTTTCGATGTAATGGATCATGATGTGCACGATCTTGATGTGCAGTTCCTGAATGCGGTCGGCATACCCGTCGTGCGGGATGCGCAGCTCGATGTCGCACAGGGGGGCGAGCGCCCCTCCGTCCTTGCCGGTCAGTCCGACCACGGGGATGCCCATCTTCCGGGCGATCCCGGCCGCACGGACGAGGTTCGCCGAGTTGCCGCTGGAGGTGAACAGCAGCAGCGCGTCGCCCTCCCGGCCGACTGCTTCGACATAACGTTCGAATACGGCGTCGTAGCCGAAGTCGTTGGCCACGCAGCTCAGGTGTGCGGGGTCGCTCACGGCTATTGCCGCGAGGGCCGGGCGGTTGAGCCGGTATCGTCCCGAGAGCTCCTCGGCGAAGTGCATGGCGTCGCAGTGCGATCCTCCGTTGCCGCAGGCGATGATCTTGCCGCCGCCGCGCAGCGTCGCGGCCAGCAGGTCGCCTGCCCGGCGTATTTTGTCATGCAGTCCGGTGTCGGCGCTGCATCGGGCCAGGACGTCGCGCGCCGCGGCGAAGTCGTCCCGGATCAGGTTGGTTGTCGTTGACATATTGAATTCGGATTAGAATGGGGGTAGGGTTCCCGGGTCTATGGGTGCTGTTGCTCGCGGCGCCGGATGTAACGCGCTGTGACGAGCAGGTAGAGCATGCAGAGCAGCAGGACCGACATCCCGCCGACGATGCCGAGGCTGTCGGCGATCAGGCCCATGGCGAAGGTCACGGCGCCGCCGCCGGCCACGCCCATGATGAGTAGCGATGAGATGAGGTCGGCCTGCTCGGGCCGGTGACGGATGGCAAACGAGAAGACGATCGAGAAGACGTTGGCCGTGGCGAATCCCACGGGCAGGAACAGCACGCAGAAGAGTGCCTTGACGGCCATCGACGAGGTCGGCGTTGCCGCGAGGCCCATCATCGCGAGATAAGCCGCGATGGCCGCTATCATGGTCCGGAGCAGGATACGCGAGGCCGCGTAGCGGGTGAGCAGCAGCGCGCAGACGAACGAGCCGACGGCCCGTGCGGCGAAATAGAGCGTGTTGATGTTCGAGGCATGCCCGAGGCCGAACACGTCGTGGAAGATGATCGGGATGAAAAAGTTCATCCCCACGTCGATACCCACGATCAGCAGGATGCAGAAGAACAGCCGCAGCAGGTAGGGGTCCCGCAGCAGGCTGAAGGCCCCGGCAAAGCTCTGGCTGCCCGTTTCGGCGACCGCTTCGCGCGGAATAGGGGCCAGCGCGAGCCATGCCGACGAGAGGGCCGTGATCCCCGCGTAGATCGGGAAGACGTAGGCCCAGTTGCCGAGCTGCACGGTGGCGAAAAGCACGATCTGGGGGCCGAGCAGCGACGAGAGCGCCTTGACGAACTGTCCGAGCGTCATGCTCCCGGCCAGTCGGTCGCCGCTCACCACATTGGTGAGCAGCGGGTTGAGCGCCACCTGGACCATCGTGTTGCCGATCCCGAGCAAGGCGAACGTCACGAGGTAGATGGCGAGGGTGGCCGGCATGAGGCCGAGGATCATCGGCAGCGGCGTGAGCATCCCCGCGATGGTGATGAAGTTACTGATCTGGACCGTCGCGCGGCGTCCGATGCGGTTCATCATGAGGCCCACGGGGATCGAACAGACGACGAACCACACGAAGATGAAATTGGGCAGCAGGCCGGCCAGCGCGTTGCTCAGGCCCATCTCGGCCTTGATGTTGGCCGTCGCCGTGCCGACGATGTCGACGAATCCCATCACGAAGAACGAGAACAGCACGGGTAACAGTCCGGCGTAGCGGACCGGTGATTGTACGGATAACGAAGGTTTCATGGGGTCAGGGGCTTAGGGTTGGACGGCTGCGGTGCGGATCGGGGCTTCGGGCAGGGGGTCGCCGTCGGCCTTGGCGGCCGGGTCGTAGACGGCGCAGGCCACGTGCGAGTCGCTGCATCCGTAGTAGAGGTACCATTTGCCCTGATAGTAGACCAGTCCTTCGAGGAAGAGTCCTCCGTAGGTGTACTGACCGGTCTTCTCGAATTCGGCCGTCGGCAGGTAGAACGGGTCGTCGAGCCGGGCGATGAGCCGCGTGGGGTCGTCCTTGTCGAAGAGGGCCTGTCCGCCGCAGTAGTATTGGGCCGGGAAGCGCAGGTCGCCGTCCTCGGCGTTCTTGCCGTTGTAGACGAGCAGGATGCCGCGTTCGGTGAGGATGGCCGGAGGGCCGCATTCGGTGAGCGTCGCGTCGAAGTAGCCTTTGCGGGGGCTCATCACGGCGAGCAGGTCGCCCGCTTCGTCGACCATCGGGGTCCAGTTCACGAGATCGTCCGAGGTGGCCAGGTTGACCATGCTCTCGCCCCAGTACATCAGGTACTTGCCGTCTATCTTAGCCACGACCTGACGGCCCGCGTCGTCGATACGCGTGACGATCGAGCCCGACTTGGTCCATGCGTCGCGGAACTTGCCGCCGTAGGCTTCGGCGAAAGCCGGGCCGTGCTTGGTCCAGTTCACGAGGTCGCGCGAGGTGGCCACGCAGAGGCGCGCGATGGCGTAGGGGTGCGGATAGTCGTTGCGCTCGCCGCCGGTGTAGGTCATCACGTAGAGGCCGTCGTCGGTGACCACTACGCGCGGGTCCTCGCAGCCGGCCATCCATTCGAACCGTTTGTTGTTGTCATTGTCGGGGTAGAAGACCGGCGTGGGGCGGCGCGTCATCGTCGTGCCGTCGGTGGTCGTCGCGTAGCCGACGCGCGAAGTGCGGCTGCCGATGCCCTGGTGCGTGTTGTCCTCGGCACGGTAGAGCACGACGATCTCGTCGTCCTTGACCACGGCGGCCGGGTTGAACGTCTCGGACTCCTCCCAGCGCATCATGCGCCCCTGCATCGGGCAGAAGAATTCGGTCGTCGTGTCGGGGCTGATCACCGGGTTCACGGCCGTGCGGACGAAGCCGCCGAGCGCCCACTCCGGGAGCGGGTTGTTGGTCGGCTGGAGGTTGGCCTGCGGACTGTGGCCGCACGAGGCGGCCAGCAGCATCGACAGGGCGAGTGTAAGGTAAGTAGTGGATTTCATGTTCTTCGGTTTTTTAGCGTAGGTAGTGAGAGACTCGGTATGGCGATTGGTCGCGGGTATCGTCTGCCCCGTCGCCGGACAGTCGCTCCGGGGCTGTCCGGGGTGTGGAGACGGGCTGTATCGCATGGCTTGTGTCAGTTCTTCAGCGGTGTGTCGAGCGCGCAGTTGACACCCTCGGTACGCAGCGCGAGGGGGCCCGTGCCGGCGGGATGGTCGATCCGCAGACTGCGCTGCTCGCCCGGCAACAGGTTGAAGTAGTTGTCCGAGGCGTAGGCCGGCAGGACCGGATCGCCTGTCGCGGTGTCGACCACGTTGCAGCGCACGAGGGCCGCCGCCGTGCGGCCCGTGTTGCGGACCGTCGCGCGGAGCGAGCCGTCGGCAGTGCGCGTGGTGGTTACCTTGAGCGTTGCGGGGGCGATGTCGCAGAGGCCTTCGGGCGCATTGCTGTACCCCTCGTTGTACCAGTAGTCGTTGTCCGAGACCACGCGCCCGCGGCTGTCGCGGAGCGTGAGGCGCACGAGCGCCAGCCCCCGTGTTGAAGCGGGCACTGCCACTGAGTCGAGGTCGGCGCGCGCGTTGCGCGGGATGTCGGTCGTTACGGTGTGGCTGAACAGGCGGTGCCCTGCGAGGTCATAGACTTCGAAAGTCGCCGTAGTTCCGGTGTAGCTCTCCTGCGACGGATTGGCGATCACGATCCGGCGGTCGTTGAGGTTCCATTGCACGTGGGTCGGCTCGCAGGCCTTGCGCGTGCCGTAGAGCGTGCCGTATGTCTGGAAGTCGTACGAGTAGGTCTGGCAGATCAGGCTCGGCCAGGCCGGATGCGACATCCAGTAGAGCACGCCGCTCGTGCGGTCCCACATCCGGTGGTTGTAGGCCTCGAACATCACGCGGTGTCCGTTGTAATTGAGGATGTCGGCGCGGCGGCAGAACTCGGCGACGTCGCGGCACGGTTTGGCGCTCAGGCGGTCGATGTCGCGGTGCAGCGCGTCCCAGCCCGACCAGCCGTGCACGTGGTAGTCGTGGTAGTACCACACGTCGCCGATGGGCCATATGTCCTCGGGGGCCATGAACTTGCGCAGCGTGGTGAGCGGGGGCACCGAGTTCGAGCCCAGCTCCGAGTTGAAGCCGTGGGACAGCCGGGTGTAATACTCGAGCGGCTGGTCGTGGTAGCCCCACGGGCCGCTGCCCGGCATGTTGACCTCGCGCGAGTTGCCGTGGTAATGTCGCGTGCCGTCCTCGCGGAGGATGATGCGGTGCAGGTCCTCTTCGAGGCCCTCGCCGTAGCCTTCGTTGCGCGGGCACCAGACAGCGATCGACGGGTGGTTGCGGAAGCGGCGCACGGCGTCGGTGGCGTTGTCGCAGAACAGGTCGTAGTCGAGCGGCATGAGGTTGTACTTGCCGGTCGACATCCAGAAGTCGTTCCACACCAGCATACCGTACTCGTCGCACAGGTCGTAGAACGCCTCCTCGGTGCTCTCGCCCGTCCAGTTGCGGATCATGTTGAAGCGCGACAGGCGGTGTAACCGGAAGGCCGGTTCGAGCTGCTCGCGCGAGCAGCGCTTCATCGCGTCGTCCATGCCCCAGTTGCCGCCCCGGCAGAAGATCGGCGTACCGTTGACACGGATCACCAGGTAGGGGTTGCCCGTTTGCCCGATCTCGCGGAAGTTGGCCGGGTCGGTCCCCGCGGTGAGCGCCGGGGTGAAGGTGTTCCTGTTGGGCACGTTCGCGTCGCGCAGCTTCGTGTAGTCGAACAGGATCTTTCCTTTCTGCACGACGTTGGTCGGCGAATACTCGATGCGCCATCCCTCGCGCTCGGGCGTGTCGACGGCCAGCTCGTAGCTCATCTCGCGGATGCCGAAGCGCACGGTCTTGGTGCCCAGCGTATCTTCACCGGCCCGGGCGGCGATCCGCAGCGTGTAGAGCGGCTGCGGCCCGTAGCCGTTGGGCCACCACAGGCGCGGATTCGCGACGAGGAGCGCGGGGTCGGTCGCGGGCGTGAACTCGACGACCTGCCCGGTACCCGGCATGAGCGTCACCTCGCGGCCGAACTCGATGCCCTCGGCAGCGCCTTCCAGCGTGAGGGTCAGCGCCCGTCCGCCCGTGTTGCGCAGCGGGACGCGGACCGTGATCTCGGCGCGGGTCGTGTCGGGCAGCGGCAGGTCGGTGATGACCTGCGGGTCGCCGAACACCACGCCCCGGTCGAGACAGAGGCGTACGTCCTGCCAGATGCCGGCGTTGCGGTCGCGGATACCGGGCATCCAGTCCCAGCCTTCGGAGGCGATGAACGTCGGTCCGTCGAGGCAGAGGGCTCCGCCGTTGGGGCCGAACTCCTCGGAGTTCTGCTCATGGGCGATACCCGGGTTGTCGGGCGGGCTGATGTGGACGGCCAGCACGTTGTCGCGCTCGCGGAGCAGGCCCCGTACGTCGAACCAGCCGCGCCTGAAGGCGCCGGCCATCGAGCCGAGCCTCCGGCCGTTGAGCCAGACGGTCGCCCGGTAGTTGATGCCGTTCAGAAGCAGCCGTGCGCCGCCGTCCGTCGCCCCCTCGGGGGCGTCGAAGCGGATGCGGTACCACCAGTCGGTGCGGCTCAGCGAGTCGGGGATCAGCAGGTTGTTGAGCCCGTAATAGGGGTCGGGGTAGACGCCCTGGTCGACGAGCGTCGTGAGCGCCGTGCCCGGCACGGTGGCGTCGAACCAGTCCGAGGTGTCGTAGTCCGGGTCGAGGATCGGTTGCGAGACGGCCGAGGCCCCGTCGGTCATCTCCCAGGCTCCGGTGATGACCCATTGGTCGTCGGGGCAGGGAACGAGGATCGCGCGGCGGTCGGTCTTCGGCTTGCGTTCCGGGCGGGGGGCCGGGGCGCTCGTCCGTGGGAGCTCGTCGGGCGATTGCCGCCGCGGGATGCCGAAGTTCAGCGTGGACTGGCCGGCCGCCGGGAGGGCGGCCAGCGCGAGTGCCACGATGAGCAGAGAGTGGGTAGTGCGTGTCATGTCGTCTTTTTTCGGTGGTTTACTGCTTGCGTCCGTACTGGCGGGCCGCCTCGAACATATAGGCCACGTTGGCTGCGGGCACGTCCTCCTGGATGTTGTGCGCCGCGGCGAAGATGTAGCCCCCGTCGCGGTTGAGCGCGCCGATCGTCTCGCGTACCGCCTCGCCCACGCTCTCGCGCGTGCCGAACGGGAGCACCTCCTGGGTGTCGAGGCCGCCGTGGAAGACGATGCGGTCGCCGTAGTGCGCCTTGAGGTTATCGGGCGCCATGAACGACGCCTTGGGCTGGATCGGGTTGAGGATGTCGACCCCGGCGTCGACGAGCTCGCCGATGAGCGGGAAGACGCTGCCGCACGAGTGGTGCAGGAAGGCCGCATCGGTGAACTGCTTGGTGTAGGCGATCCGCTTCTTGAGGTAGGGCTTGATGAGCTCGTTGAACATGTCGACCGAGACGAACAGGCTCGACTGCGTGGCGAAGTCGTCGCCGCTCGACGTGTAGTGGATGTAGCGTCCGAGCGCGCCGTAGTAGATCTCGATGACCCGTTTCTGGTACTCCCACACCTTGTCGAAGAATTTGACGACGAAATCGGGGTCGATACCCATCTTGAGCAGGAAGTCGTCGAAACCGCACATCCAGCAGCCCAGCTCGAACACCCCGTAGACGGGGTGCTCGGCACAGACGATGTAATCGGTCTCCTCGTAGAGGCGACGGGCCTCGGCCGCATCCTTCTCGACCAGCGCGCGGTCGATCGAGTCGGGGTCGGGCCACTGGAAGCGGTCGAGGTCGGCCACGGTGGCCCCTTTGAGCGGGAAGTCGGTCTGCTCCCAATAGAGGCCGCCGGTGAAGGCGCGCGTGATGCCCCACTCGTCGACATACTTGTCGGGGGTGATCATGCGGTAGAGCGAGTTCTTCGGGACGTAAATCTCGCCCACCGAGCGGGTGTCGATGTCGAGGCGCTCAAGTATCCGCTCGTCGATGCGCCGCGTCTTGCCGAAACGCAGGCGCTCGATCCGTTCGGGGACTTCGTACCCGAGGTGGGCGAGCAGGCGATACATGCTGTCTCCCTCCATCGTCGAGAGGGGGCAACCCCCGAGGTCGAGGATCAGGTTGTCGGGCTGTTCGTGGCGGAGTATCTTTTGAAAATCGGTTCTTCGGCTCATGTTTTTGTTCGTTTGAGTGTTCGGATAATGTTTTGCGTTAGGGCTTCTCGGTGTCGTAGAGGGCTTTGATCTCGTCGGCCGAGAGCACCTTGCTGTAAATACGTATTTCGTCCAGATCGCCGAAATAGGGGTAGTAGTAACCCGGGTTCTCGGAGAGGACGCCGATGCGCAGCGGTTCGGTGCTTTGGTTCATCGGTGCGGCGGCTTCCTGGGTGTTCTTGAGCTCGCCGTCGATGTAGATGTCGAGCGACGACTCGCTGCGGGTGACGGCCACGTGGTACCACCGGTCAGGCTCGACGGTCGATCCCGACATCACCGATGCGCCGCCCGCCACGAAGGCGAAGTCGTTCTGCGCGCCGCCGATGATCTTGGCCATGTAGCAGTCCCACCAGCCGAGGCTGAGCGGGGCGGTGTCGGTAGCCGTCAGCGCCGGCATGCGCATCCAGAACATCACGCTCATCGTCGAGGGGTTGAGTGTCGCGTCGTACGGTATTTTCATGAAGCCGCCCTCGAAACGGTAGGCCTGGTCGGGGGCGCCCATGCGGTCGGCGGTGAGCGACGGTTCGGGCTGGCCGGTCTCGCCCGGGTTGAGCGATACGGCGTGGCCGTATGACGAGGCGTCTTCCGCGTTGCCGTTGAAGGGCAGGTAGAGCGAGAGCGCCGGGTCGACGGTCGGGCTGGGGATGACCGCCTCGAGGAAGGTGGCCTGTGCTGCGGTGAGGGGAGCTACGGCCCCGTCGATCTCGGCCTGTGTGGCGTCGGTCTTGTCATAGACGGCCTGCGCAGCGTCGATGGCCGTCTGGAATGCCGTGATCGCGTCGGCCGGATACTGGCCCGGCTCGTTGCCCGCGACGGCTCCTTCGACCTTACCCCTGGCGTCGGTCAGTGCCGCTTGCAGTGCGCTGCGGTCGATCGTGGGGGTGGGTATGACGGCGGCCCTGAACGTGTTGGCCGCAGCCTTGAGGTCGACGACGGCCTTGTCGACGGCCTGCTGCGTGGCGTCGTCCTTGTCGTTGATGGCCTGTGCATCGGCGATGGCCGCGGTGAAGGCGGCGATGGCCGTGGCCGGATACTGGCCCGGGGCATTGCCTTCGGCGGCTCCGTCGAGCAGGGAGCCGGCCGTGCGGAGCTCGGCCTGGAGGGCGGTCTTGTCGGCCGGGTCGGGTTGAGGGGCCTCGTTGTCTTTGTCGGAGCAGCCGGTGGCTGCCAGGGCCATCATGGCGCTCATCGCGATGACGGACAGGTGCTTGAGAAGGTTCATGGTGTTAGGTTTTAAAAGGTTGGTGTCTGTGGTCGTGTCATTCCAGCGGGGGAAGGGTCGTGGCGAAGACGGCGCTGTTGGCGGGTACATCGAGCGCGATGCTGCCCTCGGTTGTGACGGTCTGCGGCACGAGCGAGAGCTGGACGCCGTCGCCCTGCGACTCTTCGGTGTAGCTGTATACATAGTAGGTCGTGCGGCTGTCGTGCGGCAGGCGGATCGTGCACACGTCGTCGTAGGTGGCGCGGTTGCTCACCACGAACGAGTAGTTGCCGCCGCCCGCATAGACGCCCCCGACCTTGATCTTGCCGGTCATCTGGCTCATGCGGAGGCAGACCGACTGCGGCGGGAAGTAGCGGCAGAGCAGCGACCAGGCGTAGTAGAGCGGGCGCAGCTTCGTGCCGCCGAAGTTGCCCGTGTTGTTCCACATGCCGGCGTCCTTGTTCTGGTCGAACCCGTGCAGGCCCCACGAGAGGCTCGACGCGACGCCCGCCTGCATCGACTGGATGGCGTAGTCGATCATGTAGACGCCGTAGATGTAGTCGTAGCTGTGGATCGCCCCCTCGGGAGCGTTGGCCGGCCAGTCGAGCCAGCTGCCGTTGATGGCGCCCACCTCGCCGCAGACCACGGGTTTGTTCGACGGGTCGTGGGCGGCGACCTGGTTCATCTGCAGCATCAGCTGGTCGTAGAGTCCGAGGCTCTCGGAGCTCGACGCCGTGCCGTCGAAATAGAAGTGGAAGTTGTACGATACGAGCTCGCGGCTGTTGGCCTCGGCCGCGCGGCCCACCCAGTCGTCCCACGAGTCGGGGCCGCAGAGGCGGTCGGCGGGGTAGCCCTTGGCCACGCAGAGGTCGTAGGTCTTGCGCATGAAGTTGCTCCAGTCCGAGAACTGGGTGTAGGTACCGTAGGGCTCGTTGCTGGGCTGCATGTGGATAATGTTGTCGTAGCCCTTGACGCGGATCATATAGTTGATGAAGTCGGCGAACGCCGTGACGTTGGCGTCATTGCGATAGCCGTCCTTGTCGGTTTCGTAGTCGGTCACATGCCACCAGCCCGAGAGCACGGCCACGCCCATCTCCTTGTAGAGGTCCATGAACTTGTAGAAGGCTTTCATGGGCTCCGTCTCCCAGTCGTACTCGCCGACCTTGAACGACGGGTTGTACCATTCGCGGAGTACGGGCATGCGTACGAGGCCCGGGCGGATGGCCCGGATACGCTCTTCCATCATGCGGTAGCGGTCGGGGGTCCACGTGAAGTTGTCGCTGCCGTCGGCGTTCAGGTCGGGCGGATACTGGTTGTAGCCGAAGCCGAGGAAGGGGGTTGGGTAGGTCCCGGTGACGGACGAGACGAGTGCCGCCGGGGCGGGTGCGGGTTCCTTGTCGGAGCAGGATGCGCCCCCGAAGCAGATCTGCAACAGCAGGAGGGCCGAAAGGTATCTTTTCATGGGTTAGGGTTTTTGCCGGTTATAGATTTCGCTGATTTCCGCGGCGCCGAGCGCCTCGTTGTAGACCCTGATCTCGTCGAGATCGCCCTTGAAGTAGCTCGAGGCGTGGTCGCTCGATCCCTTGACGCCGATCACAAAGGGCGTGTTGTTGGTCACGGCCGCGAGGGTCCCCCGGGCCGGATCGGTCCGCACGGGCGCGCCGTCGATGTAGAGCCGGATACCGTCCGTGGCCGAGTAGCTGAGGGCTACGTGCTGCCAGTCGGACGATACGCGGGCCCCGGTGGCGGTCCCGGCGATCGTCCCGTCGGTACCGACGCCTCCGTAGACGATCTCATTGCCCGAGAGGCCGAGGTAGAAACCCTGGCGGCGGTTGATGCTTAGCAGGTAGGGGTCGTTCGCTCCGGCCGGGTCGGCGGCCTTGACCCAGAACATCCAGGTCAGCTCGCCCGGGTTGAGGCTCGGGGCGAACGGGATCGAGAGGTACGAGCCCCGGTCGAAGTGGTAGGCGCCGTCGTAGCTGCCGTAGCGGTCGATGGCCGGGTAGGGGGGCAGTCCGCCCGATCCGTCGGCCGTGGCCACGGCGTGGTCGCACCACGAGGCATCGGAGAGGCTGCCGTCGAAGTCGAGCCGGAGCACGAGGCGCGGGTCGTAGTCGCGGGTGTTGGCCGCGGCGAGGAATGTTTCGGCGGCCGTGCCGAGCGCTTCGGTGCCGCGGTCGATCTGGGTCTGCGTGGCGCCGGCGTTGTCGTAGAGCGCCTGTGCGGTGGCGATGGCCTCGTCGAAGGCGGCGATCACCGCGGGCAGGTACTCGCCCAGGCCGTAGCCCTCGACCCCAGCGTTGCGCGTGGCGGTGGCCGATGCGATGGCTGCCTGCAGCGCGCCCTTGTCGACGGTCATCGTCGCGGGCTTCTCGAGGTTGAAGACCGAGAGCACCTCGTCGGCCGTGAGTGCCCGGTTGTAGAGGCGCAGCTCGTCGAGGTCGCCCTCGAAGTAGAGCTCGCGCTCGGGATCCATGATCCCGATCAGGAAGGGCTTGTTGGCATTGTTCTTCACGAAGTTGCCGAGGCCGGGGTGGGTGCTGACCAGCTCCCCGTTACGGTAGAACGCGGCGCCCGAGGGCGAGTAGGTGACGGCCAGGTGGGTCCAGGCTGCCGAGGCGTGTATTCCCGAGCTCATGATCGGGTCGATCCATCCGCGTGTGGTCTGGCCGCCGAGCTGGAACTCCGTTCCCCCGGCGGGCATTACCACATAGAAGATGTTCCACGTGTCGAGGCAGAAGAGCCAGCGTTGGACGGGTGCCGGGTTGGGTTCGCGCACCCAGCACATGAAGGTCATCACCTCGGGGTTGAGCGCAGGCGACTTGGCCGCGTCGTAGGGTACGGCGAGGTAGCCGCCCTTTTCGAGGTGAATGGCCCGGTCGGGCTCGCCGAAGCGGTCGGCCGTGAGGCTCGGGCGCGGGCCGTTGCCGCAGGCCGCGTTGCCGGCGTTGAGCGTGACGGTGTGGCCCACGGGCGACCCGTCGAGCGTGTTGCCGCTGAAGCGCAGGTGGAGCACCAGTGCCTCGTCGCTCGGGTCGATGTCGCCCACGTTGACCGACTCGGTGAACGTGCCGCGCGCCGCGCCGAGGTCGCTGGCAGCCTGGTCGACCATGGCCTGCGTGGCCTTGTCGTTGGTGTAGATGGCGCGCGCGCTGCTGATCGCGCTGCGGAAGTTGTCGACCACGAATTGCAGGTACTGGCCCGCTTTGGTGCCCACCTCGGCCTCGTCGGCGAGGGCCGTGCATTCGGTGATCAGCGTGCCCAGCGCGGCGCGGTCCCCGGCGGGAGGGGTCACATAGTCGTCGAAGTCCTGTCCGCGGTCGCAGCTTGCGGCCAGCAGGCCCGCGAGCAGGATCGCGAGGCCGAGCGACAGGTATTTTGCGAATGTTTTCATCCTTTGGAGTGTGTTAGGCGGTTAGAAGTTGGGGTTGTTCTGCCATACGCCGTGGCTCTTGTCGATCTCGCTCGTGTGGATCGGCAGCAGGTAGTCGCGGTTGTCGTTGAAGTACTTGCCCTTGTTGGTGTTGTAGGTGCTGGAGTAGTTGCGCATCACCGAGCCGTAGCTTCCGGTGCGGATCAGGTCGTAGCGGCGCCACCCCTCAAGGGCGAGCTCTCGTCGGCGTTCGGCGAGTATCGCCTCGCGCAGGCGTACCTGGTCGGTGTACTCGATGTCGGGCAGCGAGGCCTCGGTCGTCTTGGGGACGGTGCGCTGGATCGCGCGGGCGGGGTCGCGGGGCGGCGTGTCGCGGGCCCTGCGGCGCACCAGGTTGAGGTAGTGGTTGGCGTTATGCCCCTCGGGGCTGGTGGTCTGCAGCTCGTTGAGCACCTCGGCGTACATCAGCAGCACGTCGGCATAGCGGATGTAGGTGAAGTTCTTGGCCACATCGGTCTCCGAGGCGGCGGCGGACCGGGCCGGGTCGCTGCGGGGCACGAATATCTTGCGGTCGTGGTATCCGGTGGGCGAGGCCGAGTTGTCCTGCGTGTAGTCGTCGCCGGTGAACTTGTCGCCCGTTTCGATGAAGGTGTAGGCGATGCGCGGGTCGTCGGCGTCGAACGCCTTGCGCAGGTCGGGGGTCGGGCAGCAGAAGCCGTAGCCGTTCTCGTTCTTGCGCGAGACGAACCAGATGATCGAGAGGCCCGTCGAGCGGTCCCACGAGCTGCCGTAGCTGCGGTACTGTACCTCGTAGACCGACTCGACGCCGTTGTCGTGGTCGGCCACGAAGTTGTAGCCGAAGCTCGGGTGCAGGTCGTACTCGTGCGAGGTGACGATGCTGTCGAGCGCCAGCTTGGCGTTCTGGTAGTCTTTCCGGAAGAGGTATATCTTGGCCATCAGCGCGAAGGCGGCACCCTGCGTGGCGCGTCCCATGTCCTCCTGCGCATACTCGCTCTTGCGGGGCAGTCGGCAGGCTTCTTTCAGGTCGTCGAGGACGAACTCGAAGGTCTCGTCCTGCGTGAGTCGCGGATAGTTGAGGTAGTCTTTGGGATCCTTGAGCGGCTCGAGGATCTTGGCCATGCCGCCGTAGTAGGTGGCCAGGTGGAAGAAGCTGAAGGCGCGGAGGAATTTGGCCTCGCGCACCATGCGGTCGATGAGGTGCGCGTCGCCCTCGGTACGCGCCGAGTTCTTGATGAGGATGTTGGCGCTCGTGATGATGCGCATGCAGATCGTGTAGAGCTCGGCTGCGGCGCCGTTGCTCGCTTCGAGGTTGAAGAGCTCGAGCTGGAGCACCTCGGGGTGGTCCGAGTCGTCGTACCCGCCTTTCACGGCGTTGTCGGTGGGTATCTCCATGACGGTGCGGTAGTACTGGTTGAGGTCGCTCCAGATGTGCTTCTGCTCGTAGTAGACCCCGGTCAGCGCGTCGCGCAGCTCGTCGGTGTTGCGGTAGAAGTTCTCCTCGGTCTGGTCCGAGTAGACCGGGAAGTCGAGGTCCTTGTCATTGCAGGCGCCCAGTAGCAGCAGTGTGCCGAGGGCGGCGATGCGGTATAGCGATTTCATGGCGTCTGGGTTTTAGAATTGGATGTTAAGGCCTACGATGATCATGCGTGCGGGGATATAGCGCCTCGGGTCCTCGATGCCGTTGAAGCCCACCTCGGGGTCGAATCCCGTGTACTTGGTGAAGGTGCAGAGGTTCTGCCCGCTCACATAGACGCGCAGTCCCTGGATCACCTTGGTGCGTCGCAGCCACGCCTGCGGCAGCGAGTAGCCGATCTGCACGTTGCGCAGCTTGACGTAGGAGCCTTTCTCGAGGTACCACGACGAGTAGCGGAAGTTGTTGTTCAGGTCGGTCGAGGTGATGCGGGGGTATTTGGTCTGGTCGCCCTCGCGGCGCCACGAGTTCTCGTAGAGATCCTGCAGGATGTTGTTCTTCTGCAGCTTGCCGTAGAAGGCTTTGGGCTGGTTGAAGATGCGGTTGCCGACCACGCCCGTGAAGAAGAGCGAGATGTCGAGTCCCTTCCATCCGGCCGTGAGGTTGATACCGAACGAGGCGGCGGGCTGGGGCTTGCCGATGAACGTGCGGTCCTTGTCGGTGATCTGCCCGTCGCCGTCGAGGTCGGCGAACTTGAAGTCGCCGGGCTTGGCCAGCGGCTGGATCATCCGGCCGTCCTTGTCGACATACATGTCGATCTCGCGCTGGTTCTGGAAGATGCCGAGGTACTGCAGCACGTAGAACCGCCCGAACTCCTCGCCGATCACCGAGCGCGACACGTCGCCGCTCCAGTACTCGGGGTTGCCGCCCAGCGAGCGCACGACGCTCTTGTAGGCCGACAGGTTGGCGTTGACGCCGTAGGTGAAGTCGCCCGCGTGGTTGTTGTACGAGATCGTGAGGTCCACGCCGTTGCTCTTCATGCTGCCCATGTTGGCCTTGGGCGACGAGGGGAACTGGGCGTAGATCGGCAGGTCGATCGTGAGGATCATGTCGTTGGTGTACTTGCGGTAGACGTCGAGGTTGATCTCGAGCGTACGGCGCAGCAGGCTCAGGTCGAGGCCGATGTTGTATTGCTGGCCCGTCTCCCAGCGCAGCAGCGAGTTGCCGCGCGACTTGGGGTAGACGGCGATAAGCGGCGAGGCGCTCTTGTCCGTGCCGAAGCCGTAGTTGACGCCGCGGTCGGTCCCCATCAGCGAGACGATCTGGCTGCGTGCCGCGGCACTTTTGTTGCCCGTCGCGCCCCAGCCTGCGCGCAGCTTGAGTTGAGAGATCACGCCGCGTTCGACCAGCGGCCTCATGAAGCGCTCTTCCGAGATGTTCCACCCGAGCGAGAATGAGGGGAAGTAGCCCCAGCGGTTGCCCGGGGCGAACTCCGACGATCCGTCGGCCCGGAACGAGGCGGTCACCAGGTAGCGCCCCGCGTACGCATAGTTGACGCGTCCCAGGTACGAGACGATGGCTGTCTTGTTCATGCCGCCCGAGGCCACGTCGTCGTCGCCCGTGGCGGCGTCGAGTGTCCAGAAGATGTCGTCGTTGCTCGGCAGGCCGGTGCGGCTGCCCGAGAGGCTCGTCTCCGACCACTTCTCATAGGTGAGGCCCGCCACGGCGTTGACCGAGTGCTTGCCGAAGGTTTTCTCGTAGCGGAGCGTCTGCTCGAAGTTGAGGTAGAGCGATCCTGAGGTGGCCATCGAGATGCGGTTGATATCGCGGTACTTCTGGGTGTTCCAGGCCACGTCGTCGGGCGACGGGGTGAGGCGGTAGTAGGGCTCGAAATTCTTGGTCTCGTAGTTTTTCTTCTCGAAGGCCGCCTGCGACTTGAAGTAGAGGCCGTCGAAGAGGCGCACGTCGGCGTATACGCTGCCGAAGGGGTTGAACTCGGTCTCGTAGGCGTTACTCTGCGAGAGCAGGCTCATCGGGTTGGTGTTGTACGAGAACTCGGTCGGCGCGTATTTGTTGTAGCGGTAGTTGGGGTCGGCCGGGTCGGCGAGGGGGTTGATCACGGGTGTGAAGGGGTCGGCGCTCAGCAGCACGTCGAGCGTTGCGAGCGAGTTCTCGATCTTGTAGTAGCCCACGCCCAGCGTGTTGCCCAGGCGCAGCCACGAGGCGGGCTGGTACTCGTTGGTGTTGCGCGCGGTGATCTTGTTCAGGTCGTTCTTGCGCATGGTGCCCAGCTCGTCGATGTATCCCACTTGCAGCGACGACTTGACCTTGTCCGTGCCGCCGCTCACGAACAGGCTGTAGTTCTGCGTGACGCCGGTGCGCGTGGCCAGGTCGAGCCAGTTGGTGTTGTATCCCTTGTCGTACTGGCGCTTCACGAGCGGGTCGGGCGTCGTGCCGTCGTTTGCGTTTGCCTCGAGGTAGAAGTCGTAGAGCTGCTGGCTGTTGGCCTGCTTGTGCTTGACGGTCATGTACGAGAATCCGAGGTAGGCGTCGAGCGATACACTGATCTTGCCGGCCTGCCCTTTCTTGGTGGTGATCAGGATCACGCCGTTCGATCCGCGCGATCCGTAGATGGCGGTGGCCGAGGCGTCCTTGAGTATCTGCATGCTCTCGATACTGCGGGGGTCGATGTCGACGGTCTGGTTGAGGGGTACTCCGTCGACCACGTAGAGCGGACTGGTACCGTTCACGGTGCCGATGCCGCGGATGCGGACCTGGGCCACGTCGCCGGGCTTGCCCGAGCTCATCGTGGCCTCGACGCCTGCTACGCGGCCGACGAGCATCTCCTGGAAGTTGGTGGCCGGGTAGTTTTTGAGCTCTTTGTTGCCGATCGACGAGATCGAGCCCGTGAGGTCCTGCTTCTTGACCGTGCCGTATCCGACCACGATCACGTCGTCGATCACGCGCTGCTCCTCGCGGAGTACGACGTTGATCTCCGTCCGGTCGCCGACGGTCTCGGTCGCCGGTTCGAAGCCCAGGAACGAGAAGACAAGCCGGTCCGAGGGCGCGGCATCGATCGTGTACCGGCCCCCGGCGTCGGTGATCGTGCCGGTGTTGGTCCCGTCGATCATGATGTTGACGCCGGGCAGGGGCGCCTGGTCGGTTCCGGTCACCACGCCGCGGATGGCTTTGGCCTGCCCGAGACAGACAAGTGGGGGAAAACAGAGGACGATCAGCGTCCATGTTTTCAGTGAGCCAAGTTTTTTCATGCTGAGAGGGATAGTGTGGTTAGGTTAGTCGGTAGGTTGCTGGCAGGCGGCCAGGTTGGCGGCCACCGATAGCGCTGCGTAGTCGCCGATCTGCTCGCCGAGGCCGGCGGGGACGATCCGGCAGGCGGTGCTTGCCGCGGGGAGCGCTTCGGCGCGGATCACCGCGTTCATGTGGGGTTCGAGCAACGCGGCGGCCCGCATGAAGATGCCGCCGAGGATGATCCGCCCGGGGTTGAGCAGGTCGATGAGCATTGAGAGGCCGCGGCCCAGCTGGCGCCCCGCGAGGGCGTACACCTCGGCGGCGAGTGCGTCGCCCCGCCAGGCAGCCTCGGCGACGCTTTGCGCCGTGATCGCGGGCAGGTCGCGAAGGGTTCGGCAGAACGAGACGCTACGGCCCATCTGGAGGCGCTCGGTGGCCATTGTTCGCGCCAGCTGTGCGATGCCGCCGCCGCTGCAGAAGCCCTCGAACGAACCCTGCTTGCCGTAGCCCACGGGTCCGAAGTCCGCCAGGCGGATGTGGCCCGCCTCGCCGGCGTTGCCGTTGACTCCGTCGTAGAGCCGTCCGTTGAGGATGAGCCCGGCGCCGAGCCCGGTGCCGAACGTGAGGAAGACGAGGTCGTCGCAGCCGCGCCCGGCGCCGAACTTCCATTCGGCCAGCGCACAAGCATTGGCATCGTTCTGGACCGCGGTACGGATGCCGAAGCGCCCTCCGATCAGGTCCACGACCGGGATGTTGTCCCAGCCCGGTAGGTTCGGGGGGCTCATGACGATCCCGTGCTTGGTGTCGAGCGGGCCGCCGCAGCTGATGCCGATGGCCGCCGTATCGGCTGCCGAGAGCCCGTGGCGGTCGAGCATTGTCCCGGTCTCGCGTCCGAGGGACTCGACGGTCTCCGTGACATTCGATGTGGCGAATTTCACCTTTTCGATGATCTCGAGCGTGTCGCCGGTCTGGATGCCATATGTGACGGCGCATTTGGTCCCGCCGATATCGATGCCGATGAGGTTCTTTTTCATGGGTAGTGTTTTGGGGTTAGCTGTATAAACGTTTAAGTAGTTTTGTGAAGAGCCGGTTAACGGGGAGATCGTACGGATCGCCAGTATACGGGAGGCTCGGGGGTGGTGTTTTTAACCGATCAGCCCAGACTCGCTATATATTAGGCTGATCGTGTTGATCGGGGGTGTTATTTAGCGTTTAAGTGTATTGAAATTATATATTTTAATCCTGAAAAACAAACCGCGCGGGCGATAAAAGGGCCGGTTTTCCGTCGAATCGTCGGGTTCCCACACATCCCGAGGGCCGGTATTTTCCTGGGCAGGTACAAATTTTTCACTTACAGCGGGTTCGGATGGATGGGAGCCGAGATCCGCCCGATCTTGTTTTGATGAATAATCGTTTAAGCTTGTCTGATGTTATCTTTTATCTGTCAGGCTGTAAGCTGTTTATGGTCTTATGGCTGTCGGATCGGGGGCTGTTTTGTGCGTTGCGATCGACTATACAGCGCCTTGTGTTTAGGTTTAACGTTTAAGTAATGCAATGTTAGAAATAAATAATCAGGAAAACAAGTGTTTTATAAAATAAAATTTCTTCAAAAAGGATGGTCCTGTATGGATACGGGTGTTGAGGTCCCGAGATACAGGTGAACGGACCGGGCTGAAGACCCGGCACGGGCCTGCCTGCCGGTGAAGGGGGTAGGCGAAGACGCGAGCGTTGCAAACGGGGCGTTCGGCCGATGCGCCCGGCCCATAACCCCGCTCCGGACCAGGGGACTTACAGCCAGCATATGCGGAGGGAGGAAAGGACAATGCCCCGATCCGGTCGGGGCATTCGCGGTATGCTGTATGGCCGGTGCGCAGGCACGCAGATCGGTCTTGCCGGTGCGTAAGGTCCGGGCCTCCCGCGAACAAGAATCCCGGCCTGTCTCAGGCCGGGACGTTCTATTTTTTGTTATACAGGAAGCGCTTGATTTTGTGGGTCGGGGTTTTCTCAAACTCACCCGCCTGCTCGACAACGCCCGAGATGCGCGAGAATTTGTTGACCTTCGAGTTGACGTATTGGACGAGCTCCTCCTTGATCGCCGCCATGCGGTTCTCGATCTCTTCCCGGTAATTCTTGTAGCGGCGCTCGAGCTCATCGCGGTTGAAGTGCACCAGTGCGATCAGCTTGCCTTTCTCCTCCTTGACGATCGAGTCGGCTACGTAGATGTGGCTGTTGAGCACGTTCTCGATCTCCTCGGGATAGATGTTCTCGCCGCTCGGGCCGAGGATCATGTTGTTGAGCCGTCCTTTAATATATAGGTACCCGTCCTTGTCGAAGGCGCCGAGGTCTTTGGTCCGGAACCAGCCGTCGGGGGTGAAGGCCGCTTGCGTGGCTTCGGGATTCTTGTAGTATCCGAGCATCACGTTGGGGCCCGATACGACGATCTCACCCTCGCCCGAGATGGGGTTGATGTCCTCGAGGCGTGCCTTGACCCCTTTGAGGATCGGGCCGGTCGATTGCAGGCGCACGATCGAGGGGTTGACCCCGGCCACGAGCGGCGATGTTTCGGTCAGCCCGTAGCCGATCGCATACGGGAACCGTGCTTCGAGCAGGAACTGTTCGGTCTGGGGGTCGAGCTTGGCGCCGCCGATACCGAAGAAGTGAATACGGCCGCCGAAGATCTCCATCAACCGGTGGCCGGCGAATCGGTGGATCAGGCGCCGCACGGGCGGGAATTTATAGAGCGCGCGCTTAATGCGGCTCGACGTGAACTTGGCCGCAACCTGGCTTTTGTAGATCTTCTCGATGATGAGCGGCACGCTCAGCATGACCGTCGGCCGAATCTCGCGCATGGCGGGCATCAGTGTCGAGGCCGTTGGCGGCCGGTCGAGGTATACGACCTGGGCGCCCTGGCGCAGCGGCAGCAGGAACCCGAGCGAACATTCGTAGGTGTGCGAGAGGGGCAGGATCGACAGGAAGACGTCCGATGCGACGACCGGTTGCAACTCGAGTACCATGGCCAACTGCGAGCAGAGGTTATGGTGCGAGAGCATGACGCCCTTGGGTTGCGAAGTGGTTCCCGATGTGTAGATGATGGCGGCCACGTCGTCGGGGCGCGGAATGCCGGTTGAGCCTTTGTCGTGGTTGTTCTGGGCGATGATGCTCAGGTTCTTGGTGCGGATTACGACGTTGAGCGATGCGACCGTCTCCTCGGAGATCTTGGCGAAGAGCTTGTCCGAGACCATCAGCGCCTTACAGTCGGCGTGGCGGATGATCTGGCCCACCTCGTCGGCCGAGAAGTCGGGCAGGATGGGGACCACGATCATGCCGGCGGCCGTGACCGCGAAGTAGCAGACTCCCCAGTTGGGCATATTGCTGCTCAGCAGGGCCACCTTGTCGCCCGGCCCGAGGCCTGCGGTGACGAGCATCTCGGTCACCGTTTCTACGCGCTGGCCGAAGTCGGCGTAGGTGAGCTGCTCGCCTCCGTAGAGCGAAACTGCCCGGTTGGAGGCGTAGGCCTGGGTGCTGTGGAGATAAATCTCGCGAAGCGTGTCGAGTGCCATAGTCTATTAGCGGAAAAGTCTTGTGATCTGAACGCAAAGGTAGGGGAAATTATTTTTTTGCCACTATTTTTGTCCAAAATTGTACCGATGGACCTGACTGCGCGGATCAAGGCAAAAGCCCTGGAGCTCGGCTTCGACGATTGCGGTGTGGCGCCCTGCCGTCCTCTGGCCGGGGAGCGCGTGCATTTCGAGCGGTGGCTCGCCGGCGGCTGTAATGCCGGGCTCGGCTATCTCGAGCGCAACCGCGACAAGCGCTTCGATCCGGGGCTGCTGGTGGACGGGGCGCGCACGGTGATCGTCTGTGCCGTGAGTTACAACCGCGGCCCGCGCGATGACGGGGGCCGTCCGCATGTGGCTTCGTATGCCTGGGCGCGCGATTACCACTACACGATCCGTGAGCAGCTGACCGCTCTTTTCCGGTTCATTCGCGACGAGGTGCCCGGCGTGCACGGCCGCGTCTTCGTCGACACGGCTCCGCTGCATGAGAAGAGCTGGGCGGTCGAGTCGGGGCTCGGCTGGATCGGGAAGCACTCGTTGCTTGTCCATCCGCGGCTGGGCTCGTTCGTCCTGCTTGGCGAGCTGGTCGTCGACCTCGGGCTCGTCTGCGACGAGCCGTTTGCGGAGAGCCGTTGCGGTAGCTGTACGGCGTGCATCGACGCCTGTCCCAATCGCGCAATTATTGCACCAAAGGTGGTCGATGCGCGGCGGTGTATCGCGCGGCTCACGATCGAGGCTCCGCCCCGGCGGATGTATGACTGCCATGGCTGGGTGTTCGGGTGCGATCTGTGCCAGCTTGCCTGCCCGCACAATGTGCGGGCCCCGGTTCCCGACCATGCGGCGTTTCGTCCGGTGGGCGGCATCGAACGGATGACGGGCGACGACTGGCGGGCCCTCACACCCGATGAGTTTGACCGGCGCTTTGGCCAGACGCCGCTCGGGCGCTCGTCGCTCGACCGGATACAGGGGCTGCTCGGACGCCGATAGTCCCGTGTGCCGGCCCGGGGCGCTGCCTGCCCGCCGGGCCTTGTGAGGCGTCCTCCCTTCCCGGTTTTATCTGCGGGTGATGTGCTTTGTGCGCCGGGGGGGCTCCGCCTGAGGCCGTTCCGGACCCCGTCCGGATCTGGTTGCCTGGGATCGGCGTTCCCCTGTGAGCTGACGGTGCAGGGCGTTTTCAGATTCTGTGGTATACCTCGTCGAAGGGGACCCTGCCCCGCTCGCCCCAGATGCCTTTCTCCCCGTCGCGTATACCGCAGGGTATGATCATATTGATCCCTGCCCTGCGGGGTAGCCTCAGCAGTTTTTTGATCCGTCTGCTGTCAAAACCTTCCAGCGGACACGTGTCGTAACCTTCGCAGGCCATGGCGATCATGAATGTCTGGGCGGCGAGGGCGCAGGACTTGTGGACCGTGGCGCGCATATCGCATTCCGAGACTTCGCGTACGATCGGGCGGAAAAGTCCGATGGCCTGGGCCAGCAGCGTCCTGAGCATGCCCAGTATCCCGAAGCACCGGGCATAGAGGAAGGGCATCAGCTTGCCGTAGTACAGTTCCCGGTCTTTGATGCGTTTGTCCTGGCGCTCTTTGGGGCTGTTGCGGCGGACGTTCCCCCGCTCGAAGTCGAGAACGAACCGTGCCCGCTTGCGGTACAGGTCCTGGCGTGTGACGAAGACCACGATCTCGGCTGCCGTTTCCGTCGCCGTCTGGCCGAGGCAGGCCTTGGAGATTTCGGCCATCAGCTCCGGCTGCGTGATCTGGTAGAATTCCCACAACTGCATGTTCGAGCTGCTGGGGGCCAGCGTGGCCAGTTCCAGACAATGCTCCACCCGCTCCGGGTCTATCGGTTTGTTCTTATCGAATACGCGTACCGCGCGGCGATAATTCAAGGCGTTTTCCAGGTCCATATTTATTCGTGTTTATCGAAATGTCGCATAACTGTTTTGGCCATTCTTGCCGAGCTGAACGGGTCCTGTCCCGTGATCAGGTTGCCGTCCGTCACGACTTCGGGGGTCATCGGGATCAGGGCTTTCCTGTAATCCGCGACCCTCGCTTTCAGTGCGGCTTCGAGGTTGAAAGGTACTGCTTTTTTTCTCCGGGCGAGGCCTTCCTCGAACCAACTGAATCCGGTGAGCTTTTTTCCGGCTATCAGGTGGCGGCCATCCGATAGTTTCACGTTCAGCAATCCGCACACTCCGTGGCAAATGGCGGCGACCGTCCTGCGATGCTCATAGTGCTCCCTCACGAGCGTCTTCAGTGCGGAGTTGTCCGGGAAGTCGAACATCGCGCCGTGCCCGCCGGCCAGGTAGATGCAGTCGAATAGCTGCCCGGTGGCTTCTTCCAGGCTTTTCGTCTGGCGAAGCGTTTCGCGGAAGCCCGTGTCGTCCCGGTAGTTTCGGGATAGCCGGTCCAGGTAGATCGGTTGCAGACTTACGGGGTCGACGGGCGTGTCGCCGCCTTCCGGGCTTGCGATGACCGGCTCATATCCCCGCTTTTGCGCGCTGTCGTAAATGTGGGTGAGTTCGCTGAACCACAATCCCGTTGGCAGCTTCCCGTGGGGATACCTGCCTGTGCCGGTCACGACGATCAGTATCTTGATCCGTTCCATAGCTTCGTTTTTCTTTGCCTCATGCAAAAACCGGGCATGATCTGTCTCTTGCCGGATTTCG
>JAFQJK010000072.1 GCA_017415005.1 Rikenellaceae bacterium | reverse complement strand
TCGCGGAATCCCACAGATTGAGGTAACGTTCAACATCGACACTAACGGTATCCTTAACGTCAGCGCAAAGGACAAGGGCACCGGCAAGGAGCAGAAGATACGCATCGAGGCCTCTTCGGGGCTCAGCGAGCAGGAGATCCAGCGGATGCGCGACGAGGCCAAGGCCAACGAGGCCAGGGATAAGGAGGAGCGCGAGAAGATCGACAAGATCAATGCCGCCGACAGCCTGATCTTCACGACCGAGAAGCAGCTCAAGGAGTACGGCGACAAGATCCCGGCCGACAAGCGGACCTCGATCGAGGCGGCGCTCGGCGAGCTGAAAGCGGCCCACCAGGGTCAGGACGTGAGTGCGATCGACTCGGCGACCACGAAGTTGAACGACGCATGGCAGGCTGCCTCGCAGGATATCTATGCGGCGCAGAACGCCCAGGCCGGCGGTGCCGGGGCAGGCGCTTCGGGCGCAGCCGATGCCGGGCAGGCTCAGGGCGGTGCTTCGTCGGCCGATGCGGACCACGTGACCGATGTCGAGTTTGAGGAAGTGAAATAAGTTCGCATTTTGAGTTCAGCACGGGCGGGGCCCACCTTTCGGTGGACCCCGCCTTTTTTAGGGCCGGCTCCCCGCCTGTTACCATCCCTGCCCGGCCGGCTGTCGTAATGCTCAGGCCGGCTGTCGCATTGTCCCGGCCGATCGTTGCAGCGGCGCGTATGCGTCGTGGCGCCCGGGGCGATCGGGTGCAGGGCGGGGATGGCTGTCCCCGCGCCGGATGTTCTGGGCGTGTGGGAGGGGTCAGGCGGATGGCAGGGCGTTTCCCTCGGGATCGATATAGTAGGCGCTCTCGCCGCGGAGCACGAGCGCGCGTCCGTCAGCGAAGTCGTAGGCGTCGTCGAACACGAAGGGAATGGCCACCGAGCCGTCGCGGCGGAGGTATCCGTAGCGGTCGTCCTTCCGGGCCGGGATCAGGCCCGAGTCCATCTCGCCCATCCATTCGTAGATCAGCGGTACGATCTCTTCGCCCAGGCGGTTGAGCAGGCCAAAGAGGCCTTCCGACATCACCTTGGCGATCCCGTTGTCGGCGTCCCAGTCGAGCAGCTCGTAGGCAGGCGCGACGATCTCGCGGCCCGAGCGGTCGATCATGCCGTATAGGTCGTCGCGGACCACGACGGCGCGGCCTTCGCGGAAGTCGCACGCCCAGTCGTAGATGAGCGGAATCGCTTCGTTCGCTTGTCCGTCGACATAGCCGAAGCGCCCGTCCCGGGCCACGCAGGTCAGCGTTTCGGAAGACGTGCCATGCCAGTCGTAGGCCGAGAGGTCGGCCTGCACACGGATTTCCGGGCGCTCCGGACCGGTCGGCAGACGTTCGGGGAGCTCCGCGGACGTGTCCCTGAAGCCGATTGTCATACGGGTCTCGTTGCCGGCCAGTTCTAGCAGCAGGTCGGCCAGCCGTTTGCGGTCGCTGATCGTATCGCGACACTCCTCGAGCATTCGGATCAGGTCGTGTATGGCGCCCGGGACGCCGTCGGGGGAAAGCACGAGCCGGGACAGCAGCTGACGCAGGTGCCGGGGCTGAAAGGCCAGGTGGCCGCCGAGGGCCGTGTAGAGGGCGGGGGCCTGCGAGAGGATATGGCAGGTTAGGGCGAGGGTCGCGAGGGCCGTATTGTCGGCATTCGCCACCCGGTCGAAGTGCTCGTCCGTCTGCGGCGTGGCCATATGGTCGAAATTGATGAGCAGGGGCTTGAGGGCCGGCGTGACGAGGATGTTGGATGGCCTGAGGTTTCCGTGCACGAGGTCGGCGGAGAGCAGCCATGCACCCATGCGGCACAGCTCGGCGCTGAGCGTGCGCAGCGAGGCCGTGTCGCCTGCCGCGCAGTGCTTGCGGGCGAACTCGCCCAGCGCCGTGCTTTCGGGGATCTCCTGGATCAGGATGTCGCAGAGCATGGGGGCGCCCCGGTCATCGAAAACCAGTATCTCGCGGTCGAGGTAGCGTATTCCGGCCAGGTATGCGCTGTCCAGGCCCGGGAGCGATCCGGCGAGCAGGCGCGCCGTGGTCTCGGCCCGGGAGCCGGGGCGGAAGAAGTATTTGAGCAGGTAGCGGCGGCCGCCGGTCTCGACCAGGAAGTTGTAGCTGTGGGTCATGGCCGAGAAGACCGGCTCGCCCGCGTCGCATACGGCGCTGAGGTTCCCGAGCGTGCGGAAGCGCCCGTATGGGTTGAGGATAGATTCGGTGAGGTTGGTGAGGGTAAGTGTCATAAGCGGGGGTAAGAGATGGGTTAGGTGATCGTGGCGCTGACCGTGCCGATATTCATCATGCCGACGAGCTCGGTTGCCGAGGCGTTGTAGCTGATACCGCGCACGGGGAAGGCCGTGGCTCCGTCGCGCAGGTCGCTGATGTGCTCGTTGTAGGTTTCGGGTATCGGGCTCGACATCCGGTATAGCAGCCGCGCGTAAGGCTCGTCGGGCAGCTCCTCTTCGGATGACGGGAAAAGCGTGCGCGGCAGCTCGGCGTGCGAGGTGATGTGGAGGTTAATCAGCAGGGTCTTGCCGTCTTCCGTGCCGACCGAGCGGATTTTGTCCGCGATCTCGATCAGCTCGCTGTCGCTTCCGTCGGAGGCCTCGCCGTCGGTGATGTTGAAGATCGTGGGCGGGTAGCTGGACTGGTTGCCTCGCTGGCGGCACCAGTCGCGGACCAGGCGGTATGCCCGGGTGAGCGCGGCGCACATGGGGGTGTCGGCATGGGCCGTGGGCTGTATCCATTGCTTCTGGCGCATGGTCGAGAGGACGGTCTGTCCGTTGGGCAGGCGGCGTTCCTTGGTCAGCGTGGTCTGGGGTACGTCCATGCCGGCCAGCTGGGTGGGTCGCAGAAAGGTCTGCCGGGTGCCCAGCAGCGAGGCGATCCCGCGGCCCGAGTAGCCGATCACCGCGATGTCGAAATAGTCCCGGCACCCGTCCTCGCGCCGGCAACGGTTGATCAGTTCGCTGATCAGCATGTTGGTCGCCCGGGCAACGGCTTCGGCCTTTGACATGCGTTCGCCGCAGAAGCTGGTCGGCTCTTCCATGGAGCCCGACTGGTCGATCAGGATAACGAAGGCCGTGGGGTGGGTGCGGGTGATGCGCGCAGTATACATATTGCTATAGGTTTATGGTTCGAAAATACGAAAAATAGTTTTTTGTGGATCTAAAATGATCAATAAAGATAGGATATGTGCTGTAAATGGGATGTGGAATGGATCATTCGGGTTTGTCCGGTGCGGTTCGGGAGTGTCCGGCGGCCGGTGCGAGCTCGCGCCCCGACAGGTCGATCACGAACCGGCGCCCGTCCCGCGAGACGGCGGCGCGTTGCCCGGCAAAGCTTTCCGCCAGGTCGAAGACGGGGGCGATGATCTCGTGCCCGCGGGTGTCGATGTAGCCGAATCTTCCGTCGCGGCAGACACGGGCGCGCCCTTCGCGGAAGCCCGACGCGTGGTCGTATATGGGGGCGACGGCCCATTGGCCTGAGGTGTCGATAAAGCCGTAGCGGCCGCCGGACCGGGCGGGAGCCAGTCCTTCGTGGAAGCTCCCGACACGTTCGTACGCAGGGGGTATGGTCCGGTGCCCCGCGGGGTCGATGAAGCCCCAGCGGCCGTTGAGCTCGACTGCGGCGAGGCCTTCCCGGAAGGGCCTGACCTGTGTGTAGGCGCCGCAGTCGATGACCGTATGGCCATGCGGATCGATGAATCTCCAGTGTCCGGCCAGGCTGACGGCCGCCAGTCCCTCTGTGAAGGCATAGGCCGCGTCATAAACAGGCTCTATGGCCGTGGCCGCCAGGTCGGTCTCGTATCCGTACAGGCCGTGCTCGTACCTGAGCCGCGGCCATGTTTCGGACGTATCGTGCTGCGGGACGTCCGGGCTGTGCCGGGCCAGGGCGGCGACCAGCGAGTCGAGGCCGGGGAGCGCAGCGCCGGACGAGCCCAGCAGGCGGGTCAGCTTATGGAGCAGGGGGCGGTCGCGGTCGGCCCAATGTTGCAGCAGCTTGCCGTGCAGGGAGCTGCGTCCGGCGACGACTTCGGCCGGATCGAGGATCAGCAGGTCGTCGCGGTTGTATGCGGCGTACAGGGCGGGGTTTTCGGCAAGGGCGTGCAGGCTGGCCGAGATCAGCGCGATCGAGTAGTCGTCGATCCGCTTGTCGTACATCGTCCGGTCGCGGAGCGGGTGTTGGAACGAGGGCGTGCCGAGCTGGGTGGCCGTCCGTCCGGCGAATGGCGGGATGAACAGCGAGTCGTAATCGAGCAGTGTCAGGCCGTTGTCAGGACCGACAACGATATTGTCGGGTTTGAGGTCGCCGTGCGCCCATGGTTGTCGGAGCAGGTCGTCGGCAAGAGTGTCGAAAGCCGCCGCAAGGGCATGCAGCCGGTTCCGGTCGCTGCACAGGCAGGCCCGGCGGACGGCGCAGCCGAGCGTTTCGCCGTTCGCCCAGGCCATGGCGACCGCATCGACGTAACGGCCCTGGTCGTAATCGTCATAGATGTAGATCTCGTGCGGCAGGTACCGGGCCTCCAGCAGGTAAGGCTTCCGGAGCTGTGCCAGGTAGTCGTAAATGGCATGCAGGGCCGGATCGGGGCGGGTATAGCATTTGAGCGCCAGGTCGCGGTCCCGTCCCGCGAGGTGGAAGACGGCGGCATAGTTGCCTGCGCAGACGCTGACATCGCCGTAGTGGTCGCGGACAGCCTCCATGTCATGCAGCGTGCGCAGCAACCCGTACGGCTGGGAGAGCGAGTCGATGTATTGGTTGATGGTGGGGGGCCTCATGAGGGGAAATAAGATACACAGGCAAAGATAGTCCGAAAAACCGATACATCACCCGCAGTCGTTTTGATATTGCAAAACGGACGATGTGTACTGTGCCGAACCTAAGGGTATGCCTTCAAAATTTTTTGGGCGGGATGCTGTATAGATTGCACGGGATAGATAGCGATACCAGCGATATGTTGACTTTGCCGGACTCCAGCCTCGAAACGTTCAGTTCGCTGTTTGTATTGATGTATTCCCGAGATAATCCGTGTTTTATGTGAATCTCTTTGATCCGATAGCCCACAGACATTATGAGGGCTGGGGCGGTTCGCTACGGTTTTCTTGGCTTATTCATAATTGGCAAATAGATGGCTGAATGAGTATTTTGGAACATACGGTATAGTATGTGTGGCGGCTTTAAGGGGGCGATGGGGTCGGATGAGCGTTTAGCGTTTTATTAAGGCTGGCAGGTGCGAATGACGATGATCTGCCGGCTCTTATTCGTATGATCGGCCAGGGGTAGTGAAACGGCCTGTATCGGGTCGATACAGGCCGCCTCCATGGTGAAGTCCGGTTCTACCGGTTCATGATGCTGTTCTGGCGGCTGATACTCTCGATGTGGATCGCTTCGAGGACCGTCTTGAGGAACTCTTCGCTCAGGTTGAGCTCGCGGGCCTGGGTCACCACCTTGTCGACGATGCTGTTCCAGCGGCCGCCCTGCAGGATGGCCACATTGTTGTCGCGCTTGATCTCGCCGATCTTCTCTGCCACGCGCATCCGGCGGCTCAGCAGGTCGAAAAGCTCGGAGTCGATCTGGTCGATCTGCTGGCGCAGGTTGTTGAGCGCATTGACGAACTCGGGATCGTTCGTCGTGTCCTGACGCCAGTTGACGCCGCGCACCAGCTTGGCCAGGTCGTCGGGCACGAGTTGCTGAGAGGCGTCGCTCCATGCCTTGTCGGGGCAGATGTGGCTCTCGACGATCAGGCCGTCGAAGCGCAGGTCGGCCGCCGTCTGCGACACCTCTTGCAGGTAGGTGCGGTTGCCGCAGATGTGCGACGGGTCGCAGATCATCGTGAGCTCGGGGAAGCGGCTTCGCATCTCGATCACCAGGTGCCACATCGGGCTGTTGCGGTACTGGCTGTGGCCGAAGTACGAGAAGCCTCGGTGGATAAGGCCCACGTTATCGAGACCCGCGTTCTGAAGGCGGACGACGGCGCCGGCCCAGAGGTCGATATCGGGATTCATCGGGTTCTTGACGAGTACGGGCGTGTTGGTGCCTTTCAGTGCGTCGGCGATCTCCTGCACGCTGAACGGGCTCACGGTCGTGCGGGCGCCGATCCACAGGATGTCGACCCCGAACTCGAGGGCGGCCTCGACGTGCTTGGTGGTGGCTACCTCGACAGCGGTCGGCAGGCCCGTCTCGGCCTTGGCCGCGGCGAGCCACGCGAGGCCCTTGAGGCCCACGCCCTCGAACGAGCCGGGCTTGGTGCGCGGCTTCCAGATACCGGCGCGGAGCACGTCCACGAGGCCCGTGGCGGCCAGTTGGCGGCAGGTTTCGAGGGTCTGCTCTTCGGTTTCGGCGCTGCAAGGCCCCGAGATGATCAGCGGGCGCTTGGCTTTCAGATCGAATGTCGTTTTCATCGTATCGTATTTTATTTTAACTGCATTTGCAATAAGCGCCGTACTTCGGCGTGGTCCCGTGGCCGGCGGGTGGTTTATTTCAGTATCCGTTTGATGGTATTGGCCTTTTCCATCGTGGCGATCAGTCCTTTCACATCGTCCTTCTCGAGCATGCGGCGGAAGATCTGCAACTGATGGATATGTTCGCGCAGCACGTCGAGCACGTTGTACTTGTTCTGCATGAAGATCGGCGCCCAGGTGCGCGGCGAGCTCTTGGCCAGGCGGACCGTGCTTTCGAAGCCGGCGGCCGCCAGGTCGAAGATGTGGTCCTCTTCGCGCTCCTTCTCGAGGACCGTGAGGGCCAGCGCGAACGAGGTGATGTGCGAGATATGGCTCACATAGGCGGCGTGCAGGTCCTGCTCCTCGGACGACATATACTTGATCGGCATGCCGATCTTTTCGTAGATAGCCTCGACCAGTCGCAGTGCGTCGGGATTGCTCATCTCGCGGTCGCAGATGACGACCGTACGGCCGGTGAACGCCTCGCTGACCGCGGCTTCGGGGCCGCTGAACTCGGTACCCCACATCGGGTGCGTGGCCACGAACCGGCCCCGGCGGGGGTGTTGGCTGATCACTTCGCAAAGCTCCTGTTTCGTAGAGCCCATGTCCATGACCACCTGGTCCGTCACCTTGTTGAGCACCTTGAGGGCCAGCAGCGGGATCGAGTCGACCGGGGTGGCCAGTACGACGAGGTCGGCCGCGGCGATCGCCTCGTCGAGCGTGGCGATGCGGTCCACGAGGCCGCGTGTGAGCGCCTCGTTGCGGTTGTGCTCGGAGTTGTCGACGCCGATCACTTCGTCGCAAATCCCGTATTTCCTGAGGGCCAGGGCGAACGATCCGCCGATCAGGCCTATTCCGACAATGGCAGCTTTCATTGCATTCCTTGTTTGATCTTGTTGATGGCCCGGTCGAGCATCTCGACGGGCGAGCAGAGGCTGATACGGATGTAGTCGTTGCCCTCCGAACCGAAGATGCCGCCCGGGGTGACGAAGACGCCGCAGTCGTCGAGGATGCGATCGGCGAACGTGTAGCAGTCGCCGGCACCCTCGGGGATCCGGGCCCAGATGAAAAGGCCCGACTGGTGGGGTTGGTACGAGCAGCCCAGTACGTCGAGCAGCTCGGTGCCCTTGGCCTCGCGGCTGTAATACAGCTCGTTGAGCGAGCGGTACCAGTCGTCGCCCAGCGCGAGCGCTTCGGCAGCCGCGGCCTGCATGGGGTAGAACATGCCCGAGTCCATATTGCTCTTGAAGCGGATGATCTGGTCGATACGCTCGCGCGCAGCACCGATCATGCCGATACGCCAGCCGGCCATATTGTGGCTTTTACTCAGTGAGTTGAGCTCGATGGCCACATCCATCGCCCCGGGGGTGGCGAGCAGGCTCAGCGGATCGTCGTTGCGGACGAAGCTGTACGGGTTATCATGCACCAGCAGGATGCCGTGGCGTGCGGCGAAATCGACCAAACGGGCGAACATCTCGCGCGTGGGACGGGCGCCGGTGGGCATTTGCGGGTAGTTGACGAGCATCATCTTCACGCCGCGCAGGTCGCTCTGCTCGAGCGCCTCGAAGTCGGGCATCCAGCCGCCGGCCGCGGTCAGGCGGTAGTCGACGCAGACGCCGCCGGCGATCGTTGCCGCCGAGCGGTAGGTCGGGTAACCCGGATTGGGGATCAGCACCCGGTCGCCGGGGTTTAGATAGGTCATGCAGATGTGCATGAGCCCTTCCTTGGAGCCGATCAGCGGCAGGATCTCGTTCACGGGGTCGAGCGTCACGCCGTAGCGTGCTGCGTACCACGAGGCAAAGGCCTCGCGCAGGATGGCCGTGCCCTTATACGGTTGGTAGGAATGCGTGTTCGGCTTGGCGGCTTCGCGGGAGAGGCGTTCGACCACCGACGGATGGGGCGGTTGGTCGGGACCGCCGACGCCGAGACTGATGATCTCGCGGCCTGCGGCACGCATCTCGTCGATCTCGCGCAGCTTCTTTGAGAAATAATACTCCCTGATCTGGCCGAGGCGGTCTGCCACCTCGAGTTGTATCGGTTTGCTCATGGCTTAGATATTTATCCCTTTCTTATATACTCCGTAAACGTGCAGCTCCTCGGAGGCGCGTTTCATGTTCTCGACCGTTCGGTTGTAGTCGTCGAGGCAGGCGAATTCCATATCGACATGGAACAGGTAGTGCCACGGCTCGCTCGGGATGGGGTAGGACTGCAGTTTGGTAAGGTTGATCGTCGAATCCTCGAGCTCTTTGAGCACGTGCATCAGCGAGCCGTGCTCGTGGTTGGTCTTGAAGTAGAGCGAGGCCTTCGTGGCATCGCCCGGGATCGGGCGGTTGGTCTGCTCGAGCACGAGGAAGCGCGTGTAGTTGTACTTGATCGTGTTGATGTCGGGGGCGATGACCTCGAGGCCGAAGAGTTCGGCGGCCAGCGTGCCGGCGATCGCCGCCGTGCCTTCGAGCCGTAGCTCGGCCACATGGCGGGCACTGAGAGCCGTGTCCTCGGTCTCGACCAGTTTCCACCGGTGCGCGTCGAGGAAATCGATGCACTGCAAGAGGGCCATCGGGTGCGAGTGTACCTCGCGGATATCCTCGAGGCGAGTGCCGGGCAGTGCCATCAGGTTCTGGCGGATGCGAAGGTAGGTCTCGCCCGTGACCTGCAGGTTATGATTCTGCAGGATGCTGTAGTTGGGCAGGATACTGCCGGCGATCGAGTTCTCGATGGCCATCAGTCCGTAGTCCGACTCGCCCGACTCGACCTGGCGGGCCACCTCGCGGAACGTCGCGCACGGGACGATCGCGATGTTGCGTCCCAGGTAGTTCTGTGCCGCGATCTGGTGGAAGGAGCCTTCGTAGCCTTGTATGGCCACCCGGGGGTGGGAGTTGCTGGAGTGTTCGCTCATTGTATGGTTGGCATCAAAAAACCCGGCCTCTGACTGACAGGACCGGGTTTTATCGTGATTTTAAACGTATTCAGTTATACACACAGGGAGCCCAGTCCACTTTTTTTAAAGTAGAAGTAATAATAAAAAAAGTAAAACGGCGAATACAGCTTCATGGCTCTGTGTTATGCTTAACGGGACAAAAGTACGACAAAAATCTGAAAAGTGTGCGGCCGCGGCGAATTTTTATGATTTTTTTCGGTCCGGGGCATGGCCGGAGCGGCGCTGTAAATAAGCGGCAGCCCCGAAAGGGCTGCCGCTCTGTACATATGGGGCGGCCGTTGCCGCTAACCCGGTCAATGGTTCTCGATGAAGTACTTCTGCGACTTGAGCAGGTTGCGGCTCTGCAGGATCATCGTCTTCGTCTCGTTGAGGATCGTGAGATAGAGCATGCTGGCCTTCGTGCTCGACGACTTGGTCTTGATGCGCTTGATCTGGTTCTTGATCGCCACGGCCAGCGTGTCGAACAGCGCGTCGCGCAGGTGCAGGATCAGCTCGATGTCACGGAAGTCGTTGTTGCGAAGCATGTAGTTGATCTTATGGTAGATGACCGAGACCTTCTCGTTGATCTGCGTGAGGTCTCCGACCTGGGCCTTGGTAAGTCCTTCGTGGTGGTTGTCGATATGGGTGAAGCAGGGACGCGTGATGTGGACGAGTGCCTTGGTCACCTCGTTGAGGTAGTCGACCACCTGTACGTAGTAGTGGCCCGTGTCGATGTCGTTGTCCTGGAGTTTCTGAAGCGTGGGCAGCATCTCGTACTTGCGCTCGCTGGCCTGCTGGTAGAGCTCCTCGGATTCCCTGACCGCTTTCTTGAGCTGCTTGCGGTTCTCGCTCGAAACGCCCATCAGCGTCTCAGAATAGATGCGGGTGACCTTCTCCATCGTCTCGCCGACCTCCTCGGCGCAACGGGCAAGGATATCCTGCTGGTCGGCACCGATGCGGTCTTCCTTGGTCTCGGTCTTGGCTGCGCGTTTCTTGTGCAGCACGCTGCTCTGGATCATCAGGAAGATGCAGAGGGCGGTGATGGCGATGACGGCGATCGTGCCCCCGTACATGAGCAGCAGCGTGACGCCGTAGGCAATGATAAAGGCGATCAGCGCGGTGAAGAACCAGCCCGCGATGACGGTCAGCACGCCCGTGATACGGTAAACGGCGCTTTCGCGGCCCCAGGCCCGGTCGGCCAGCGAGCTACCCATGGCCACCATGAACGTCACGTAGGTGGTCGATAGGGGCAACTTGAGCGAGGTGGCCATCGAGATCAGCAGCGAAGCGACCGTCAGGTTGACCGTGGCACGGATCAGGTCGAACGAGGCTTGGTTGTCGATGGCCACGGGGCGGAACCGGCGTTCGATGGCGACCTGCATGCGCGCCGGGACGACGCGCTGGTAGTTCTTGTTGAAGCTCATGGCTGCGCCGACCAGCGCGCGGGAGACCAGTGTCGAACCGAAACGCTCGCCCCCCTCGTCCTGACGGGCGAGGTTGATCTCGGTTTCGGTGACGGTCTTGGCCTTCTTGGAGAACCAGAGCGTGAGCACCATGATCACGCCGGCCAGGATCAGGAAGCCGAAGTTGGCGACAACGGGCTTGCTCAGGTCGCCCATCATCATGTTCATGTCGCCGGTCGCCAGGGCGATCTTATAGGAGTCGTAGCCGGCGATCGGAACGCCGATGAAGTTGACCAGGTCGTTGCCTGCGAAGGCCAGTGCCAGCGAGAAGGTGCCGGCCAGCACGGTGATCCGCAGGATGTTGATCTTAAAGAGGTGTTGCAGCAGGTACATCAGGATGCTCCATCCGCCCCAGAGCGAGAGGATGAACATCCACGGGCTGTGGTGGGCGAAATCGATCAGCGCCGGGCTGATCAGCGAAGTGCCCTTGAGGCCCTTGAATACGGCGAAGTAGGAGATGGCGGCAAAAGCGATCCCGCACCAGAGAGCGCCGAACTTGCTGAACGTGCTGTGGTAGCGGAATGAGAAGATGATGCGCGTGAGGTACATGATGACCGAGCCGCAGACAAAGGCGATGACGACCGATATGACGATGGCGAAGATAATGGCCATGGCCTTGCCCGAGTTGATGAACTGCGACATGTCGGCGATGGTGAGGATGTCGCTGCCGGCGATCTTGACCGTCGAGACTGCCATCGCGGCGCCGAGCAGCCCGAAAACGAGTGATACGGTGGTCGAGGTCGGAAGCCCGAAGGTGTTGAACAGGTCGAGCAGCAACACGTTGGCGAACATCACCCCGAGGAATAGCAGCATGACCTCGGAGAACGTGAACATAGACGGATAAAACACCCCGCTTCGGGCCACTTCCATCATTCCGCTTGAGGTGAGGGCTCCGATGATGATGCCGACCGAGGCGACGGTCAGGATGACATAGCGCGGGGCGGCTTTGGAGCCGAGCGCCGAGTTGAGGAAGTTGACGGCGTCGTTGGCGACCCCGACGACCAGCCCCGAGACGGCGAGAGCCAGTAGAATGATGACAATAATAGTAAAGATACTATCCATATTTTTTCTCGTTTTGGGTTTTTTCCACGGCAAAAATAAATTTAATTTCCAAGACCCAAGCGGGACCCCGGTATCTTTAACGATTCCTTAATGTTTGATTATTTGTTTCATAATCTTTTCAGCGAAAGGCGGATGATGTTCTCGACGCTTTCGCCCGGATGTTCGCCGATCACCTGGCGAAGTACCTTCTCGGAGCTTTGGCGCGAGAAGCCGAGCATGGTGAGCGCTGCGGCGGCTTCGTCGAACAGCTCGCTGCCCGCCTCTTCGGCCGGAAGCTGCGTGTCGGCCGCGGCGGCGATGCCGGCGATCTTGTCCTTGAGCTCGACGATGATCTTCTGGGCGGTCTTGATGCCGAGGCCCTTGACGCTTTTGAGCGTTTCGGCCCGGCCCGTACCGATGATCGAGCAGACTTCGCCAGGCGAGTAGGTCGACAGGATCATGCGGGCCGTGTTGGGGCCCACGCCCGAGACGCCGATCAGCAGGCGGAAGAGTTCGCGCTCCTGGCGGGAGAGGAAACCGAAGAGGATGTGGGCGTCGTCGCGGACGACAAGATGGGTATATAGCGTGCTTTCATTCTGGCCGTTGAGTGCGGCGAAGGTTTGCAGCGAAATGTTGAGGTAGTAGCCGATGCCGCCGGCCTCGATAACGGCGAAAGCAGGCGCCAGCTCAGCGACTTTGCCACGGATATATTCGTACATAGTGCGGATGGTATAGGATGAAGCGGCATGCCTCCCCGCGGGTGGCGGATGCCGGAAATCGGTAACAAGATAGGGAAAAATCGCTTTCGGTTTCCCTGGTCGGGGTCGAATTCGCACCGATTCTTTCCGGCCGTTGTGACAAAGAATCAGAATTTTTATATATTTGTCGGACCGGAATGGGCCGGCGGATATTGTCTGGCGCGTATCGGGTATAGCGAAGAGAGAAACCATAAAAAGATATGTTCATGAAAAAAGTTTTTTTTGCGGTAGCCATTGTGGCGGTTCTGGCCGTGGGATGTAAGAATAACGCCGGGACGGCTGCCCCGGCGACGGCCGGCCCGGAGACGACCGAGGCAGGCGTGGCTGCTGCGAGCAGCGCCGTGGTCTATGTCAATATGGACTCGTTGCTGAACGGCTATAAGATGTACGCCGACCTGAAAGCCGCTTACGAGGTGAAGGCCAAAAAGGCGCAGACGACGCTGGAAGCTGCCGGCAAGGGGCTGGAAAATGCGTTGGCCGACTACCAGAACAAGGTGGAAAAGGGACTTGTGACCCGCGCTCAGGCTGCCGAGCTCGAGCAGAGCCCCACCACGCGTCAGCAGAACCTGATCCAGCAGCGCGACAAGCTGCTCGGCGAGCTGGGCGAGGAGGAGCAGGTGATGCTCAACCGCATCCATTACAGCATTGTCGATTTTCTGGACGAATTCAATAAAGATCATCGCTATGGCATGATCATCTCGACCTCGTCGGCAGGGCCGGTCCTCAATGCAGATCCGTCGCTCGACATTACGGCTGTCGTGCTCGAGGGGCTGAACAAGCAGTATGTTCCGGAAAAACCGGCCAAGTAATCAGGCTATGTCCCGGTAGGGACGAGTCACGGAAAGACGGGCGACCAGAGGGTTGCCCGTCCTTTTTTTGTGGCGAAATGCGGTGCCGTGCGTACGGGGAATGGGGAGGCCTTGCCAAGGTGTTCCGGGTCGCGGTGGGATGCCCGGCCGGCGACGGCGATTGTGCGCGGCCGGCGTCGGGGGCCTGCACGGGCCTGTGCCGGGAAGGGGATGGGCGCTCTGTGTGTATGGCCGGTCCGGTGTGAATGGGATGCAGAGGGTTGCAGATTCGGCAGCGCGTGTGCCGAAGTGTCGCGAATATTTCCTATCTTTGTTCTGAGTAGGATATGCCCCGGATAAGCTTGAAAATAAGTTTTCGCCTTGTCACCCGGCTGTCGCTAATTTAGAGTATAGGCTGCGCCTCGGCAATCTCTGAAAACAAGTTTTCCTGATCGCTCTCGGCGCTCACTATGTTAACGGCCCGGACGGATGGATCGTCCGGCCGCCTTATGATCATGCTTATGTCTGCGATGTCAAAACTATACGCTTACCTGAAGAAAACGGTGCGGAAATACAGTTCACCTGTGTTCCTGCTGCTGGTGATCCTGTCGACCGTGCTGTGGTATGTGACCAAGCTTAGCCATACCTATACGGCGACGATCCCTGTGGCGGTGGCTATCGGCGACAACCGTTTCAAGGTCGATTGTGTGGTCGAGGGGACCGGATACCGGCTCTTTGCCCACAAGTATTTCTTCAATAAGGAGCTGAAGCTCGACCTGAACCGTCTGGAGGTGACCCCGTCGGTTGCCGGCAAGAACCTGTACGTGATCAGTCCCTATTCGCTGCAGAACCAGATATCGAAGCAAAAGGAGGATGTGCGTATCCTCTCGGTGGGCATGTTGCCCGAAATCACCTTAATGAAATAGCGCGATGATCCGGGTCGGACTGACGGGAGGGATCGGAAGCGGCAAGAGCCTGGTGGCCCAGGTGATGGGCCTGCTCGGGGCCGGGGTGTACGACTCGGACCGCGAGGCGCGGCGGCTGATGGAGGAGGAGCCGGGGGTCGTGGCGGCCGTGGTGGGGCTGCTCGGCGACGAGGCCTATCGCGACGGGCGGGTGAACCGTAAGTATGTGTCGGGCCGGGTGTTCCGCGACCGGAGGCTGCTCGAGGGGCTGAACGCCGTGGTGCATCCCGCCGTGGCGGCCGATTTCGAACGGTGGGCGGCTGACCAGCAGGGTGTTCCCTATGTCGTGCTGGAGAGCGCGATCCTGTTCGAGAGCGGATTTGACCGGATGATGGACCGCGTGGTGGTAGTGACGGCGCCCGAGGCGGTGCGCATAGAGCGCACGTGCCGGCGCGACGGAACGACGAGCGAGGCGGTGCGCGCGCGGATCGCCAACCAGATGCAGGAGAAAGAGCGCCTGGCGCGGGCCGATTTTGTGATCGAGAATGAAGACCGCGAGTCGACATTGGAACAGATATTGAAACTACACAGGCTGCTCAGTAAATCGTAAGTCTATGAAACTGACTGTTGGAAATAAGGAGGTAGACCTGTCGTCGCCGGTGGTGATGGCGATCGTCAATGTGACGCCCGACTCGTTCTTTGCGGGAAGCCGCCTGGAGACGGACGACGATATCCGGCGTTGTGCCGGCCGTGCGCTGGAAGACGGCGCGGCGATCCTCGATGTGGGCGGATACTCGTCGCGTCCCGGAGCGCCCGACGTCTCGCCCGAGGAGGAGCTGGCCCGTGTGCGCCGGGGGGTGGGCGTGATCCGGAAGGCATATCCGGAGGCCGTCGTGTCGGTCGATACGTTCCGGGCCTCGGTGGCTGAGGGGGTGGTCGATGAGTTCGGGCCCTGCATGGTCAACGATATTTCGGCGGGCGACCTCGATGCGACGATCACCGAGGTGGTGGCCCGGCATGACTTGCCCTACGTGGCGATGCACATGCGCGGGCGGCCGATCAATATGCAGGAGTATGCCTCGTATGACGATATCGTCTCGGAAGTGAAGACGTTCTTTGCCCGGAAGCTGCTTTGGCTGAAGGAGATGGGGGTGAGGCAGGTGGTGATCGACCCGGGTTTCGGGTTCTCGAAAGATACGGAGCAGAACTACCGGTTGCTCGGCGGCCTCGACGAGTTGTGTTCGATGGGCGTGCCGCTGCTGGCCGGCGTGTCGCGCAAGTCGATGATCTATAAGCCGCTCGGTGTGACGCCTGCCGAGGCGCTGACCGGGACGACGGCGATCCATTGGGAGTGTCTCTCGAAGGGGGCGCTTATCCTGCGCGCGCACGATGTGCGCGAGGCGGTGGATGTGGTGAACCTTTATGAGTTTTATAAATCAGTAAATCAATAGCAGGCGGATATGGAAGCGGAGGCGATGATCGAAACGCGCGACATTCACAAATCATTCGGGGCGCTGGAGGTGCTCAAGGGGATCGACCTGAGGATCGGGCGCGGCGAGGTCGTGGCTATTGTGGGGCCCAGCGGGGCAGGCAAGACGACACTGTTGCAGATCGTGGGAACGCTCGACCGGCCCGACCGGGGCGAGGTCGTGGTCGACGGAGTGGCGGTGGATCGTCTGGGCGACCGCGAACTGTCGGCGTTCCGGAACAGGAAGGTCGGTTTCGTGTTCCAGTTCCATCATTTGTTGCCTGAGTTTACGGCTTTTGAGAATGTTTGCATTCCGGGCTTTATCGCCGGGCGTGACCGTGCGGAGGTCGAGGGTCGGGCGCGGGAGCTGCTTGGGCTGCTCGGGGTGTCGCACCGGCTCGCGCACAAGCCTGCCGAGCTGTCGGGCGGCGAGCAGCAGCGCGTGGCGATCGCCCGTGCCCTCATTAACGATCCGGCTGTGTTGCTGGCTGACGAGCCTTCGGGCAATCTCGACACGAAGAACAAGGAGGAGATACACCGGCTCTTTTTTGCGCTGCGCGACCGGTGGGGGCAGACCGTGGTCATCGTGACGCATGACGAGTCTCTGGCGCGGATGGCCGACCGTAAGATCGAGATGGTCGACGGGCGGATCGTGGGATAGTGGCAGAAGGCGTCCGGCACGGGGCCGGAGGGCGTAATTCGATTGGGGTGAAGGAGGTCGTGAAGGGTGGCCGAGTGGAGCGGTTGAGAGTATGTCGCGCTGTCGGTGGCTGGGAGGCGGGGTTGGAGGTCGGGTGTCGGGCTGTGATGCCGGTTATGAGTTTGACCGTGCCGGTGGAGGGCCGGTGCCGGGCGGGATGTAAGGATGGATGTGGCGCGGGCTGCGTCCTTTTTTTGTAGAGCTGAAGAAGCCATGGTCTGTAAGGGCCATGGCTTCTCTTTATATATAAATAGGTATGTTCTTGTTATACCAGCCGGCGGATCAGCTCGTCGCGCTCGCCGTAGAGGTAGTCGATGACCGGGATCTCGATCATCGTATAGGCGCCGGCCTGCTGGCGCATCGATGCGCGGGCGGTCGAGACGAGCACCTGGCCCGTGAGTGCCGGGTTGTTGATGCTCATGCTGAATTCGAAGCGCTGGTTCTGGGTCTGGCCCGAAACGCCCTTGCGCGTGAGGTGGACGCCGTGGCCCATGTCAAGCAGGCTGTCCACGCACGGAACTTCGATCACGTGGGTCTCGTCGTGGGCAAAGTAGTCGTCGGTTTTGATGGCGCGGGCGACCTCGTCGAACTGATATCCCTCCTTCAGCTCAATATAGACCATGCGGCGGTGGATGCCGGTGCCGGTCGGTATGGTCATCGATAAGGCGGCCTTGACGCCGTCGATCGCTTTGACGGCGACGGTGTGGCCCATGCTCATGCCCGGGCCGAAGTTGGTGTAGGTGAGTCCTTTGGGGGCGCAGGCCTCGAGCAGGGCGCGGACCACCGAATCGCTGCCCGGATCCCATCCGGCCGAGATGACCGAGACGGCGTTGTGTTTCCTGGCCACTTCGTCGAGCCGGCTGCGCAGGCCGACGATGTCGGTGTGGATGTCGAAGCTGTCGACCGTGTTGATGCCCAGTGCGAGAATCTCGTTGGCATAGGCCTCGACGCTGCGGGTCGGCGTGCAGAGGATGGCGACATTGACGTCCTGTAGCGCTTGGATCGAGGTTGCGACCTTATATCTGGCAAGGGCTTCTGGGGTGTTGGCGGTGCTGCGGCGGATGACGCCGGCCACTTCGAAATCGGGGGCTGCCTCGAGGGCCTCGAGGACGAACTTGCCGATGTTGCCGTATCCTACGACGGCTGCTCTGATCTTTTTCATCTGTTGACGGTTTATGCAGGGACGGATGCCTGCCGGAGCGGAGGGCGGGATCGGAGAAAATCGGTCCGGTGCGTCCCTGTGATCGGTTGAATATTGTTTTTCCGGGAACAAAGAAACGAATTTTCCGGCGAAACATGGGATTCGAACGATGAAATTTTAATGAAATGTTAAAAAAAGCGGAAGGAGGGATGGGGAGTCGGCGAGGAGCGGTATCGCGGGGGCGGGTGTGCAGCCCGGTAACAAATTGAAAGTTGAATGGGCGGAAGGTGCGAAATACGGGGGCATATCGAGGGAATTAAGTTTGGATTCTGATGTATGTCGGGTGATTTGCTTTTAAATCGGAATATGATAAAATAATGTAATTTTTGTGAATTGGTGTGAAATAATAGGGGTGTGGTTTAAAAAAATATATTTTTTACGAAAATACCCCCTTGAAAATTTGCATTGATTGTCAAAATAAGTATTTTTGTGTCGAAGGAAACATTAAGAGACTTTCGATGAAACCCATCAGGCTAACGATTTATTACTCTCTGTCCCAGAGTCCCCGTTAGGGGGATGGATCGAAATGCGTAACCGGGCGGCCCGTGTTCGGCCGTGTATCAAAGGCATGTAAACGATTTTCTAATCTTAAACAGAGAGTTATGAAGAAGAGTTTTACAGCAATTCTGGCAGTCTCCGTCGTGGGGCTTGCATCCGGAACGATTTACGCACAGCCCAAGGCCGAGATCTCGGTGGGCGGGGACCTGGTCAGTACGTATGTTTGGCGTGGGGTCTACCAGAGCGGGTTCAGCCTGCAGCCCGCCATCGGCCTCGCCTGCGGGGGGTTCTCGGTAGGCGCCTGGGGGTCGACCGATCTCGACAACTTCAAAGAGGTGGACCTGTCGGTGGGTTACTCGGCAGGAGGGTTCTCGGTCGGTGTGACCGATTACTGGTGGGGCGGGCAGCGCCTCGCTGACGGCCGGTTCGCACCCTATTTCCGGTATGGGGAGGCCCATTACTTCGAGGGTACCCTTGCTTATGAGTTCGGAGGTAAATTTCCGCTCTGTATTTCGTGGAGCACGATGTTCGCCGGTGCCGATAAGAAAGAGGACGGCAAAAGGGCCTACTCGTCGTATGTCGAGCTTTCCTATCCTTTCTCTGTTGGGGCTGTCGACCTGACTGTTGCGGCGGGCGCGGCGCCCTGGGCGGCTCCGGCATGGCTGCCGGGAGGCTACGACGGGTTCCAGGTGTCGAACGTATCGCTCAAGGCCTCGCGGCCGATCCCCGTCTCGGAAAAGTATAAGATTCCCGTCTTCGCCCAGCTTGCGGTCAATCCGCAGCTCAACTATGTGAACTTCGTCGTCGGCCTCTCGTTTTAGCGGCCGGAAGACCTACCCGATACAACAACATACGATGCCCGGAGTTCCGGGACCGGCTGCCGGAGAGCTCACGGCGGCGGACGGGACGGGCGGCACAAATCCAAAACGCATATTCCATGAAAAAAATAGAAGCCATCATCCGGAAAACGAAGTTCGATGAGGTGAAAGAGGCGTTGCTCGCCGCAGATATCGAATGGTTCTCGTACACGACGGTGCGCGGGATCGGCAAGGCGCGGCAGGACCGGATCTACCGCGGCGTGATCTACGGAACCGACATTATCGAGCGGCTGATGCTGACCATCGTGGTCCGCGAGCAGAATGCCGATAAGACGATCCGGGCGATCATCGCCTCGGCGCGCACCGGCGAAGTGGGGGACGGACGCATCTTCGTCTCGGACGTCGATCAGACGTACAGCATCCGCACCGGCGAGAGCGGCGACCGGACGCTCTATATCGCCGATGAAAAGAAATAGGCCCATGCGGGTCGGTTCAGGTCTAACTTGAAAAAAGACGAAAAATGGAAGAAGTTGCAATGATCGCAGATACGCTGACCGCGACGGCCGCGGCAGCACCGGTGACCGCGGGAACGGTGCCGGATGCGACCCTCGTGGGGTCGATCGCCGATGTGGCCACGTCGCTCGATACGGTGTGGGTGTTGCTGGCCGCGATGCTGGTGTTCATCATGCAGGCCGGGTTCTCGCTTGTCGAGGCGGGGTTCGGCCGGACGAAGAATACGGCGAACATCCTGATGAAAAACTTACTGGACTTTTGTACGGGAACGATGCTCTTCTGGCTGATCGGTTTCGGCCTGATGTTCGGTCCCTCGGTGGGAGGCTTTATCGGTATTCCCGAATTCGCGGGGTTTGCCGGCTGGGAAGGGGGCATCCCGAAAGAGGCGTTCCTCGTGTTCCAGACCATGTTCTGTGCAACGGCCGCTACCATCGTGTCGGGCGCCGTGGCGGGGCGGACCAAGTTCCATGCCTACTTGATGTACTGTGTCGCCATCAGTGCTCTGGTCTATCCGGTGTCGGGCCATTGGACCTGGGGAGGTGGCTGGTTGGCCGGACTCGGATTCCACGACTTCGCTGGTAGTGCCGTTGTACATTCTGTCGGGGGCTGGATCGCGCTGGTCGGCGCGGCCATGGTGGGCGCTCGGATCGGAAAATACAGGAACGGAAAAGTGTATGCGCTGCCGGGGCATAGCCTGACGATCGCCACGCTCGGCGTGTTCCTGCTCTGGTTCGGCTGGTTCGG
>JAFQJK010000071.1 GCA_017415005.1 Rikenellaceae bacterium | reverse complement strand
ATTTCTCGCTCTATTCGTCCAACAACGTCTATAAGGACTTCGACATCACCGACCAGGTGCACGCCGCCGAGGATCCCCGCCATGTCTATATCGAACTGTCGGGCTTCGTCCTGCCCGAGCCAGGCTCCGGTATGAACCCCGACATCAGCGGATGGGACCAGGTGGTAGACACCGAGATCGACATGCAATGACAATCGTATTTCATAAAAATCATAAAATAAACGACAATTTTAAATCAAACGAACAATGACCTTCGCACGACTCAAGCTATTTTCGATGGCAGTAGCCGCAACGCTCTCCGTCGCATCCTGCACGAAAGAAGAAGTGCAAATGAACACAAGCAACGGCGATATCAAATTCATCACACGCGTGTCGTCGCGCGCCACGGAGACCGATCTCGGCGTTCTTCAGAACAGCGATGGATTCAAAGTCTACGCCGACGTTGAAGGATGGAACAGCCTGTTCATTAACGGCGACACGGCAACTTACAACAGTGCCACGAACCATTTCGAGCTTTCGCAGCAATACCGCTGGACCGCCGATATGAAGAGCATCGAGTTCTGGGCGTTCCACCCGATCGACAGTAAAATAGTCAACCCCGAGATCTCGGCACAGGAGGTCTTCATCAAGGAGTTCACTCCCGTGGCTTCGCTCGCCAATCCCGGAGCGACGCAGAGCGACCTTATCATCGCCTACAACAAGGCGCAGCTCTCGGATGCGACCGGCACCGCCGTGCCGCTCAAATTCCAGCATGCCCTCTCGCAGGTGGAAGTGCATATAGCGAACAAAGCCGCAGACGACCGCAAGATCGTCCGCATTGCGGGCGTCGGCATCGTCAACGCCAAGAACAAAGGAAGCCTCTATTTCCATCCCTACGAAGCCGGGGTAACTGCCGACAACCGCTTCACGATAGATGACGAAAACGGCAAGTACGACATCGAGTGGAACCTGACCGGCGCCGTCAACACCAACTACGGACAATATCTCTCCGGCGATAATAAGCTCTATCTCGAACCCGGGAAAAACCAGGGAACGGCGGCCATCGGCAATGCCATCGGCAACTCAAGCCTGATGCTCGTGCCTCAGAAAACCACGGGCTACAAATTCGACACCCCCAACGACGGCTCATACATCCTCCTGCTCTGCCGCATCGAGATCCATCACGAAGGCGACCAGCATGAAGGCGCCGCCGAGCCCGACGGCGTGGTATCCGACGGCAAGGGCGGCCATATCCACCAGCTCTTCCCCGACCTGGTCAACGGCCAGTACGACCCTGATGCCTACGGTTACACCTGCGTACCCGTCTCTTTCGACTGGACTCCCGGCCTGCGGCACATCTACACCCTCAATTTCCTCGGGGCCTCCAGCGGCACCGGACAGTATCCTCCCACCGACCACCCCAAGATCGAACCCGAGGACCCCGACATCACTGTGGTAGAGCCCGACGATCCCACCGAAGAGGGGAAACGACCCGGCGATACCGTACTCGACAATCCCATCTCCTTCACCGTCACGGTGAGCGGTTGGGAGAAGGCCCCCGATACAGATACTCCCATGCCCTAAGCCGGGAGCATACACGGCCGGCCCCTCCATTCCGATCGTTAACTATTTTGACCATACCCGCGGAAAATGATGAGAATCGTCAGATACGATCATTTTACGAAGTTCAACAGCAACAAGGCGTGCCGCGCACTGATCATGTGCGCGGCATTGGCCGCTGTTACAGGATGTTACCACGACGACACGTTCGACGAGTCGCAGAATCCCGGCGGCCCGCTGCGCATCTGCGTATCGACCCCGCAGGCCTGGAGTCCGGACACTCCGTCGCACCCGGCCGGCGGGCCCAAAGCCCGCCTCGACGATGTGGATATCCGCCGCATCGAGTCGCCTGACGGCTCTCCCCTCTACCTCATTGCCGAGATCTCCGAGGCCGGCCCGGCCGAGCCCGCAGGACCCGACAGCCGCGGCACGCTCATCGAGTCCGGCGATGACTTCTACGGATCGTTTGGCATGACGGCCATCCTGCGCGGCGGGGACGAGACTTCCGCATTTGCCGAGAACCTAGAGATGGCCAAAGCCGGTACAGGCGACTGGAAGCCCACTTCGGAGACGAAATGGCCCAGTGCAGCCGACCTGCACTTCTATGCCTACGCCCCCTACTGCTACGACGGCAGCAGCGACAACAGCCAGGGCTCGATCGCCTATGTTGCGGAGAAACACGCCCTTGAAGTGGTCGTGGCCACCGATGTGAAGCAGCAGCGCGACATCATGACGGCCCATGCCTTACACTACGCAGGCATAAGCCCGAACGTCAGTCTCAGCTTCGGGCACGCCATGACCGCCGTGACCTTCAAGACGGGCGACGCGATGTCGGCCGGTACGGTCAACTCCGTGCAGGTGTCGGGCGTCTACGGCGCCGGCACCCTCGACCTTATATCCGGCCAGTGGACCCTCGACCCCGACAGGATCCTCAGCGAGGGGTTCACCTCCGAGAGCGACGTTGTGCTCGAACGAGACCCCGGCTCCGCCGACGACTCGCACATCACCGCGCCCGACCAACCCATCGACAACGATGGCGAGTACATTTTCATCATGGTCCCGCAAACGCTCCCCAAGGACGCCAAGCTCACCGTCACATTTACCGACGCGGTCTCGAAGACCGAGCGTACCCTCACCGCCTCCCTCGGCGGCCAGACCTGGCGGTCCGGCACCAGGGTAGCCTACTCACTCTCCTCCAAAGGTATCGTCGTGGAGCCGCATATGGAGGTCGGTTTCGCCGCCGTGCAGCCGACCAGCTCAACCGAGGCCGGCAGGACGCAGATCGATTCTGCCGCCATCATCCCCATAAGTGGTTTTATTCCCGATTTCAGGATCAAGGCCTATGCCGATGTCTATCAGTTCAACGAATCGAGCAATAAGGTCGAACTCAAACGGGTCGGGATGACGGACCTGGCCGTAAGCTGGGCGACAACTCCCGATGCCGCCTCGTGGACCGATGCCAACTGGACGAAGCGCACCGATCCTGTTTACGGCAACGACGACGAGAGCGACGACTATGCGGTCGGCAGCATCCTCATCGAGCCGCGTGCGGTGTTCGAGACAATGCGTAGCGGACTTTACGACCAGCCGGTCCAGGGAGCTGCAGGATCGCCCCAAAGCCTTGCCAAAGGGGGCGAGACCGCCAACTGCTATATGGTCCATGCCCCCGGCTACTACTCGTTCCCTCTTGTGTACGGCAATGCCACGGACGGTCCGGCGGCCTATACCTACCTCGGCTCCGAGCTCGGCACACCCGACTACAACGATTACAAAATAAATGAACCGCGAAACTTCGTGCTGAAAAATTTCGTGGACTATAACGACAAGGCCATTACAACCCCTTATATTACCGATGCCGCAGATGCGGTGCTTGTATGGCAGGACTCCCCGTCGCTCATAACCGATATCAAGCTCGACAACGGGAGTGTTACCTTCAAGATCGACAAGGAATCGATCAACCAGGGCAATGCCGTAATCGCGGTGCGAGATGCGGCCGGCAACATCCTCTGGAGCTGGCACATATGGGTCACTCACCACACATGGGGCGATGGCGACCTGATCTCCCTGCCCAACAACTTCCCGGGGTCGACGAACGATTACGAGCTAACCCCGACCAATCTCGGCTACTGTGATCCCCACGAGGCCGATCAACAAGCAAGAAAATACTATGTCAGGGTAACCGCCTCGCTGCCCGATGGCTCGACGCAGACCCATACGAGCGAAAACGCCTACGACCAGGCCGGGATAGAGGGCTCCGAAGCCGGCGACAACACCTATTACCAGTGGGGCCGCAAAGACCCGATGCTTCCGGGAATATGGAATGAGAACACCCTGGCAGACGCGTATCTCACCACCGACTACGGTACGTACAATATGGCCAATAAGCCATACTACCCGGGCGTATATCGGTTCATGAAGGCCGACTGCTTTGACGGAAAGACCATCGGCGAGTCCATCAGATACCCGTACCAGTTCTTTCAGCACGACCCTGCGGTAGCCACCACCGCATCCACTAAAAGCCCGGCCCGTTATTGGCGCGGGCACTGGCATGGCGGCGACAAAGCGGGCGCATCGGGGATCAAGACCATTATGAACTATTGGGACTCGCAGCTTGCCACCATTGTCACCGCGACCGGCAGAGCCTCCCAAGGCTCCGACCAGTTTCCGACCAAGACCGTTTACGACCCGTGTCCTCCGGGGTTTTGCGTCCCGCCGGCCAACGCATTCCTGTCGTTCAGCTCGAATGGGACAAAAGCCGGGGCTAACTCCTTCACGGCTTATGCCGATGGTCGATTCAACAGGGATGGCACCTCGGCCGAACACCCCACCGGCTGGACGATCGTTCCGGTCGACTCTGTGGGAAACACGGGGGCACCGGTCTCCTTCCCGGCTACCGGGCTCCGGGATATGGGCGTGGGTAACAAACGCGTGCCCTATTGGTTCGACAACATGACGAAACCGGCCTTTGCAGATCTTACATTCGTCGCCTCGTCTACCTTCCAGCGAAGTAATAGCTCTGCATCCAGCCCGACTGAATACTATTATTATGCAAGCAGTCTGCTCCTTTTCTATATCGACGACCGCGTAACTCACGGGAATATACCCGAAGATCCGGACAATAATGATGGGTTTATGAAGGTCGATCCTACAAGTCCTTCGACCCCGAACGATGCGGTATCCATCAATGGAGGCTCCAACAACGCCTACGGCTGTTCGATCCGCCCGGTGAAGAGGACGCAATAAAGAGAGCCGAGAACTGCCAGCCGAACGACTGCGCGCCGTCTCCGGGATGAATCCGGGGGACGGCGCGCACAGTCTTTGTCGGGCGCGTCACCTCGGGCCACGGCCGTTGTCACGCGCGGATACACGCCGCAAGACGCGCTAACGGCGGGATGATCGTCCTGTCTGTCATCGACGGCAGCATCATAGTGCGCATCCTCAGGGAGCATTGGTTATCGCCACCTTGATAACCCCGTTCCGGCGGCTCTCGAAAAGACGATAGGCTTCGTCGATGCGGTCCAGCGGGAAGCGGTGCGTGATGAGCGGCGTAGTGTCGATCCGCCCCGCTTCGATCAGGCGCAGGATCTCGGCACAGTCGCACCCGTCCACGCCGCCGGTCTTGAACGTCAGGTTCTTACCGTACATATCCGGCAACGGCAGCGTTTGCGGCCGGTCGTAGAGCGCCACGACGGTAACGACGCCGTTGGGCCGGGCGCACTCCCAGGCCAGGCGGAACGTGCTGTCCGCTCCCGCCACCTCAAGCACCACGTCGGCCCCACCGTGTTCGCTGTGCCGCAATACGAGATCCCGGCACGCCTCGGGCCCGCAGACCAGCACGCCGGGGTAATGCTCCCGCACGAAGCGGATGCGTTCGGGCGACTTCTCGCAGACGATGATGCGCTTCGGATGCCTGAGCATCGCGCAGAGCAATGTACAGATACCCGTCGGGCCGGCACCGATGGTGAGCACCGTGGCTTCCTCGTTGATCCCGGAGATGCGGGTCGCCCAGAAGCCCGTAGCCAGGATATCCCCGACGAAGAGCGCCTGCTCGTCGCTGACCGTATCGGGAATGCGGTCGAGCCCCTGGTCGGCATGGGGTACGCGGACGTACTCGGCCTGGCCGCCGTCGATCCGGCAGCCCAGCGCCCATCCACCGGCCGGAGCGGTGCAGTTGTTCACATACCCGTGCTTACAAAAGAAGCACTCGCCGCAAAAGGTTTCGACATTGACCGTCACCCGGTCGCCGGGCCTGACCGACGTAACGGCTGTTCCGACCCGCTCCACGACGCCGACCATTTCGTGTCCCACGGTGATGCCCGGCACGGCGCGGGGCACGCTGCCGTGCCTGATATGCAGGTCGCTGGTACAGATACTGCTCAGCGTTACGCGTACGAGGGCGTCATGCGGGTCTTTCACTTCGGGTGTCGGCTTGTCGAGCAGCGCGAATCTCCCCGGTCCGATATAAGTATATGCTTGCATAGTGAGGTCGTTTGGGCGGGTGGCCGGTTATTTCCGGACGAACAGCCACTGGATGAAAGCTCCGGCGACCAGCGGTACAAACCGGTTCAGTACGATGCCCATGTTCATTTCGGGCAGCGTGGCGAGCAGCAGGGTGGCCGCCACGCCGCACGTCACGGCGAAAACGCTGCGCTCCGGGTTCCCCGTGTTCATCCCCAGGCTTACGGCCAGGCAGAAACCCACGGGAGCGAGCAGTCCGTAGTGTATCCATACGGCATAAGGATAGTTGTCGGGCAAATAACCGGCCCACAGATGGTCGAATACCACGAGTGCGCCCATGAGCAGGGCGGCGAAAATGTATTTCAGTCGGGTCGAGAGTTTCATGATCGTCGATGGTTAAAAGTCGGGTACAAAATTAAAAGGAATTCGGCAATTTTATCGACGATGGCGGCGTTCCCGGTCGTGTAGGCCGCCGTGTTGCTTTTCCATGTACTGTTCGTCGTCTTTCACGGCTTCGATCCGGAGACGCACGGTCCGGTCTTGCCGTACGACCGGCTCCGCACGCTGGCGGCAGAGTTGATGTTGCTTTTCGAGCCCGGCCTGTCGATTGCAACGACAGCCGCCCTGCCTGAAACGACTCCTGATCAAACTGCGATACGGCCCGCCCTTTGAGATCAATCCGTGCGCACTGTAAGAGCATATCGGCCGCGTGGAGAACATGGAAGCGATCGTCGGAAAGATTTGCCAATGGCGGTTTGGGTTCTGTAAGAGTCGAGCTGCGGCGTTATCGTTCCGACCTCCGGCAATCCGGGGGAGCGGGATCTTTGGGGGACTCCTGGACCCTGATTTGAAAAGGGTTATCGGCTTTACACTCCCTATTTCATCATTTTACGGCAGATGTTGGTGGGATACCTTGGTGAAAAGGCGGGCCATTTTGAGACCGGTGTCGCCGAGTGTTTTGCCATAATGTCGTTGATTTGCCGCGATACTTTGCCGCGGAACAACGACCGTTCGGTCTTTGGCTCCCGTTTCCCCGGCTCAGCCGTGCACGGTGTGTAGGTTGCATTGGTTTGTCCGCCGGCGGTGATCCGGGCGTAGATCGGGGCAACGCCCTTGCGTGTTACCTTGGTTTTCTTGCAGAAGAAAACCACGCTGAAAGTCTTTCTTTCCATGACTGCTTGGCTTTAATAATTAAACGTATGCAGCACAGAAATGTTGTTGGGTAAGATACAGCAATACAGCGAAATAACCCTCAAATCGCGACCTTTTTCCCACTCGCGGTGCAGAGGTCACGGATAAGGTCACGCGAAGCTGCTTTTCATTGCTTTTTCCCTCAGCGGCCTAAAAAGAAAAAATCCTTACATATCATGGATACATAAGGATTTTTTTCTCTTTTACAGCCTTTTTCTCGAGGCCTTGTGAGCGGAAAACGAGACTCGAACTCGCGACCCCAACCTTGGCAAGGTTGTGCTCTACCAACTGAGCTATTTCCGCAGTTACTTTCTTCAAAATATCAAAGAACAAACGGTGTCGTTCCGTTTTGCGAGTGCAAAGGTACTGCTTTTTTGTGAACCTCCAAACTTTTTTGAAGAAAAATTGCAGCTTTGTTGATTTTTTTTGGAAAATGGCGAGATTATGCCCTCAGAGTACATGCCATTGCTGATAAATATGTATCTTTGCGTATCGCACATTATTATAACTATAATCTCAAATGTATTGAATATGGAGAATATTGCACAACAACTGATGGCGTTGCTCGATGCATCGCCTGTCAACTTTTTGGCTGCCGCTTATGTAGAGGAGCAGCTCAAGGCTGCCGGCTTCACGCATTTGGATGCCGCCAAACCCTTCCCGATGCTGATGCCTGGCAAAGGGTATTTCGTGACCAAGAACAATTCAGCCGTGTTTGCTTTCCGAATGGGAACGTCCCATCCTGCCGAAGCAGGCTTCAAACTCATCTGTGCACACAGCGACTCGCCCTGCTTCCGTGTGAAGCCTGCGGCCGAGATGCATACCGAGGGTGGGGTGGTGAAACTCAATACCGAGGTGTATGGCGGTCCTATCCTCTATACATGGTTCGACCGTCCCCTCTCACTGGCAGGTCGTGTGCTTTTGCGCACAGCCAATCCCTTGAAGCCCGAGGTGCGCCGTCTCAAAATAGAGCGCCCGCTGCTCATCATACCTCATCTGGCCATCCATTTCAACCGTCAGGTCAATGAGGGTAACAAGTTAAGCAAGCAGGTGGATATGCTCCCCGTTATCGGTATCATCAACGACAAACTGGAGGCTGACAACCTGCTATTAAAAGTCGTGGCTGAAGAACTGGGTGTGCAGATGACCGATATCCTTGATTTCGATCTTTCGCTCTACGATACACAGAAAGCTGGACTCGTGGGGCTCAACAATGAGTTCATCTCTTGTGGCCGTCTCGACGATTTGGCTATGGTGCACGCCGGACTCTACGCACTGCTTCACAGCACTGCAACTCCGATGACACAGGTGCTCGCCGTATTTGACAATGAGGAGACAGGCAGTGGCACCAAGCAAGGGGCTGCATCGCCCGTGTTGCGTAATCTCCTGGAGCGAGTAGTGACCAATGATGGCTGTGGTGCCGACGGACTGTACCGCGCCCTCGAACATTCGTTCATGATTTCGGCCGATATGGCTCATGCCTTGCATCCTAACTATCCAGGCAAGCACGACCCCACCAACCATCCCGTGATGGGTGGCGGTCCTGTCATCAAGATCAACGCCAATCAGAAGTATGTCACAGATGCTGAGTCGGCTGCTGTGTTTGCCGAGATATGCCGCTTGGCCGAGGTGCCCTGTCAGTACTTTGTGAACCACTCCGATATGGCTGGTGGCTCTACACTGGGTAATATCCTCACTTCGCAACTCCCGATGCGCGGTGTAGATATGGGCAACCCCATGTGGGGCATGCATTCGGTGCGCGAGACTGCGGCTGTGGCCGATCAGGAATATGCCTGCAAGGCGTTCACCACCTTCTTTAATTTGAAGTAGGCAATATGAAGGGGTGAAGATTTTTAATCACGCATAATCCCAAAAACGTTGGTATGTAAAAAATTGTGAACAGGTAATTGTGAATTCTCAATTTAATTACTAACTTTGTCCTCTAAAATATAAAATTCATTTTTATTCATTCATTTAAAGAGAATAGTAACATGGTTTATTCACATGAAGTAGAACACATGTGTGTTGTAAAGAAGGGTCCTAACCATGGTCCCGCTCCCATCCCTGAAGAGGGTAAGTGGGTACAATCAAAAGAGATCAAGGACATCTCAGGTTTGACACACGGTATCGGTTGGTGCGCACCCCAGCAGGGCGCATGTAAGCTCACCTTGAACGTGAAGGAAGGTATCATCCAGGAGGCATT
>JAFQJK010000070.1 GCA_017415005.1 Rikenellaceae bacterium | reverse complement strand
TCGCCGATCGCCTCGTCGATCTCGGTCTTTTCGGTGAACGACAGCCCTTTGGCCTTGAGGAACATTTTGTACTCCTCGGGCATCTGCAGCTCGGGCGGCGCAACGAACGTGAACTTCGTCCTGAAATGCGACATGGCCTGGAGCAGCGAATGCACGGTCCGTCCGTACTTGAGGTCGCCTACCATCATAATGTTGATCCCGTCGAGCGTGCCCTGCGTCTTTTTGATCGAGTAGAGGTCGAGCAGCGTCTGCGACGGATGCTGGTTGGCGCCGTCCCCGGCGTTGACCACCGGCACTTTCGAGATTTCGCTGGCATACCGCGCCGCGCCTTCGATCGAGTGGCGCATCACGATCATGTCGCAGTAGTTCGAGATGGTCATGATCGTGTCATTGAGGGTCTCCCCTTTCGACACGCTGGTGTTCGACGTGCCCGAGAAGCCGATCACGCGGCAGCCGAGGCGGTTCATTGCGCTTTCGAAGCTCAGACGCGTACGGGTCGACGGTTCGAAGAACAACGATGCGATAACCTTGCCGGTCAGGATCGGCTGGTTGGGGTTGGCCTCGAACTCAGCGGCCAGCTCTGTGATCCGCACGATTTCCTCCTTGCTGAAATCCGTGATCGAAACAAGACTCTTTTTTCCCATATCGTGTGTTTATTTGTATCCCATATGTTCGATCGAGACGCCCCCGATGTCGCCCAGCCGGCCGGTGAGGCGCTCTTCCCTGCTTTGGCGGATGGCCAGCACGAGCCTGCATACGTTGTCGAACCGCTGCTCGACGATGCGGGGCTGCTCCTCCTTGACGACCCGCATCACGTCGTTCATCGCCAGGTAAGAGTAGGTGATCTCCAGCCATGCGTCCACGGTCCGCAGCACGACCTGCGCCGCGTCCAGCGCGGCTGCCGCCGAAGCCTTGTAGGCGCCGATCAGGCCCGACACCCCCAGCTTGGTCCCTCCGAAGTAGCGCACGACCACGATCAGCAGGTTCGTCACCTCGCGCGAGAGCATCTGTCCGAGGATCGGCTTGCCGGCTGTTCCCGACGGTTCGCCGTTGTCGTTGGCCCGGAATTCCGCGCCCCGGGGTCCCAGCCGCCAGGCATAGCAATGGTGCGTCGCGTCGTAATATTTCTTGGCCAGCACGTCGAGGTGGCCACGGATGGCATCTTCGGATTCGACCGGATAGGCAAAGGCGAGAAACTTGCTCCCCTTCTCCTTGTAAACCGCTTCGGCCGCTCCTGCGATCGTCTGATAGCTGTCCGTGTCCACGTTTTGAAATGCTTTATTCGATTCCCTTGAACATTTTGTTCCACCGTATGTTACGCGGGAATGACTTATCCTTGTCGAGCGACAGCCAGACGAACGATGCCTTGCCGACGATATGGTCTGCGGGCACGAAGCCCCAGTAGCGCGAATCGGCTGAGTTGTGCCGGTTGTCGCCCATCATGAAATAATAGTCCATCCCGAACGTATAGCTATCGGCGGGATCCCCGTTGATATAGATCACGCCCTCGCTTACCGCCAGATCATTCCCCTCGTACGTCTCGATGATCCGCGCGTATAGAGGCAGGTTCTCGAGCGTGAGCTGCACGGTGCTGCCTTTGCTCGGCACCCACAACGGGCCGAAATTATCCTCGTTCCACGGATAGAGCGGGCTGTGCGGGAAAATGGCAGGGCTCGGCCTTGTCGCTTCCTCCTTGCGGACCGAGAGTACGTTCCGGAACTTGCGCACGCACTGCACCATATCTTCCGTGAGCGGAACGCGGTAGGTCTGGTTGGCGTTATTGTAGTTGATGTCTTCCCGCGTGACGCCCATATCCTCGAACGTCTGGGCACTGATCGGGCTGCCGTTGGTCTGGATATAATAGACGTACTGCAACCCCGGGATGGCCGCGGGCTCGACGCCGTTGACCGTGACCTGCGAAGCGACGATCCGGATCGTGTCGCCCGGCATGCCGATCAGTCGCTTGATATAGTTTTCGCGCTTGTCGACCGGGCGGGAGATGACGTGATACTGCTTTTGGAGCATCTTGCGTCCCTGTTGCTCGCCATAGGCGTTCTGGAACTCGCGGAGCACGTCGTAGTAGCTGATCTGCTGGTTCTCGAGGATGACGGTGTCGCCTGCCGGGAAGTTGAAGACCACAACGTCGTTGTGCTGCGGATGCCCGAATCCCTTGAGGCGGTGGTAAGGCCACCGGATGATCTCGGAGAACGATCTCCTGGTCTGCGAGAAGGGCATCGTATGATGCACGAACGGGAATGACAGGGGCGTGTTGGGCATTTTCGGGCCATAGGCCACCTTGCTCACGCAGAGGTAGTCGCCCACCAGCAGCGTCTTTTCCATCGACGGCGAGGGAATGACGTACATCTCGAAAAAGAAGATCCGGATCAGCGTGGCCGCGACCGTCGCGAAGACAATGGCCTCGATCCACTCGGCCGTCACCTTATAGCGCCGGCTACGGGCCTTGTGGTCCTTGTGCCGTCGCCAGACGAGCCGGTACAGGAGCTTCGAGATGTAGATATCGTAGATCACAGGCAGGCCGAGCAGCAGCCACAGGTTTCCCGTCCAAACGACGAACCAGAGCGTGTAGACGAGCGCGACGATTGCGAATTTCACCCACCTGTTACGTAGGAAGTTCCAGATTTTTCTCATGTTTTATCGTTTCTGTCGACCGGCTACAAAAAATACAACCGTGCGGCCCTGGGTTGCAGGCCTACCCGATTGTATTCCATGGTTACGCATCCGTTCGTTGGTGTGTTTATAATCCCAGCAAATCCTTCATCGAGAAGATGCCCTTTTTGTCCCGGATATATTCGGCAGCCAGGACCGCCCCCAAAGCGAGCCCCTGCCGGTTCTTGGCCGTGTGGACCATCGTGATCGAATCTACCGGCGATTCGTAGGTCACGGTATGCGTTCCCGGGACAACGCTGCGGCGGATGCCGAGCACCTCCAGCTCTTCCGGTACGGTGGTGGTCTCCCCCACCCAGCGCGCCTTGCGGTCGAGGCCGGCTACGATATCCTCGGCCAGGGTGACCGCCGTGCCGCTCGGGGCGTCCTTTTTCTGGGTGTGGTGCACTTCCTCGATCGTCACATCGTATTCGGGGAATGCGTTCATCAGCGCGGCCAGCCGGCGGTTGATCTCGAAAAAGACATTGACGCCCACGCTATAGTTCGTTGCATAGAAGAACGTGCCGTTCTCTTTCTTGCACAGCGCCTCGATCCGGGGCAGCTTGTCGAGCCACGCCGTCGTCCCGCACACCACCGGGGTGCCGCATTCCAGGCACCTGACCACGTTGGCGTATGCCGTATCCGGCGTGGTGAACTCGATGGCCACATCGGCCGCGGCGAGCTTTTCGGCATTGAGGTCCTGCGTATTGTCCACATCGATGATCAGCACGATCCTGTGCCCGCGTTCGGTCAGGACGCGCTCGATCTCCTTCCCCATTTTCCCGTATCCGATCAATGCTACATTCATATCGCAAAGTTTATATCCATGCAAAGTTAACGCTTTTTCGCCGAAAAACGAATGATAATTTCAGACCAAATGTTTTTTAAATAATTTTAAAAAATTATCTTTGTCAGATCAGAAAAATTGATATGCGCTACTTCCTTGAATTGTCCTACAAGGGCACGGCATACAACGGCTGGCAGATACAGCGGAATGCACCTTCGGTGCAGGGCATGATCCAGCAGGGCCTCTCGGCGCTTTTGCGCGCCGACACGGCCGTGACCGGGGCCGGCCGGACCGATACGGGTGTGCATGCCGCCTATTACGTTGCCCATTTTGATACGGAAACCGGGCTGGACGATCCGGGCTCGTTCCGCTATCATCTGAATGCCCTGCTGCCGCACGATATTGCCGTGCACCGGGTCGTACGCGTGGCCGACGAGGCGCACGCCCGCTTCGACGCTGTCGAGCGGGAATACCGCTACTATATCCGCCGCGAAAAAGACCCCTTCACACGCGATCTGTCGTGGCAGTTGTACACCGACCTCGACCTCGGGGCGATGAATGAGGCGGCAGCCCTGCTGACCGGTTACGACGACTTCACCTCGTTCGCCAAGTTGCATTCGGCCAACAAGACCAATATATGCCATATCAGCCATGCCGGGTGGACGCAGGAGGGTGCGCAGTCGATATTTACGGTCCGTGCCGACCGCTTCCTGCGCAACATGGTCCGGGCTCTGGTCGGTACGCTGGTCGACGTCGGACGGGGCCGGCTGGACGTGGACGACTTCCGCCGGGTCGTCGAGAGCCGCAACCTGGCCCTCAGCAGCGGTTCGGCTCCTGCACAGGGACTGTTCCTGACCGATATCCGCTATCCCGATCATATTCTAAACCACACCATAAAATGAAGGAAAAGTTACAAGAGGAATTTAAGCGTCGTTTCGGTGACGGGGCTATGCTCTTCGCCTCTCCCGGCCGGGTCAACCTGATCGGCGAGCATACCGACTATAACCTGGGGTTCGTGCTTCCGGGCGCGATCGACAAGGCGATCTACGTGGCGATCAAGCCCAACGGAGGCAAGGCGTGCCGCCTCTATTCGCTCGATTACGACGCCCAGATAGAGGTCGACATGGCCGGTCCCCTGCCCGAGCCGCAGTGGGCGCGTTACATTTACGGTGTTGTCCAGGAGATGCAAAAGCGCGGGGCCTCGGTGCCTGCCTTCGATTGCGTGTTTGGGGGCGACGTGCCGCTCGGTGCGGGCCTCTCGTCGTCGGCGGCTCTCGAGAGCGTTTTCGGCTTTGCGCTGAATGATATCTACGATCTCGGTTTCGAGCGTAAGACGCTGGCTCAGATCGGTCAGATGACCGAGCATAATTACGTGGGCGTCCGTTGCGGGATCATGGACCAGTTTGCCTCGCTGTTCGGCCGGAAGGGCCGGGTGATCCGTCTCGACTGCCGCTCGCTCGACTATGAGCTGGTCCCGTTCGACCCCGAGGGGTGCCGGCTCGTGCTGCTGGACACGATGGTCAAGCATTCGCTCGCTTCGTCCGAGTACAATGTTCGCCGGATGCAGTGCGAGACAGGCGTAGCCGTCGTTTCACGCCATATTCCGTCGGTCAGGTCGCTGCGCGATATGACGATGGATATGCTCAATACCTATAAGGACGAGATGGATGAGGTGGTGTACAGGCGTTGCAGCTATGTGATCAACGAGAACCAGCGCCTGCTCGACGGCTGCAAGGCGCTCGACCGTGGCGACTATGCCCTGTTCGGACAGAAGATGTTCGGCTCGCACGACGGACTGAGCAAGGAATACGAGGTGAGCTGCGACGAGCTCGATTTCATTGCCGGTATTGCCCACACGACCGATGGCGTGCTTGGCGCCCGCATGATGGGAGGCGGTTTCGGCGGCTGCGTGATCAGCCTGGTGCAGGATGCGGCGTACGAGGCATATGTGGGGGATGTGAAAGAGCGCTTCGCCCACCGCTACGGGGTTACGCCCCGCTCGATCGACGTGGTGATCAGCGACGGCGCCCGCCGGCTCGAATAACCGCACGATTTTCATGGAGAAAGAAAAGCCGCAGTGTGTTCTGCGGCTTTTTGTTTGATAGGGTCAATGGTATACCGCCATTACGCGTCGGTTCATTGGCAACCGAACGCGGATATGACAAATTATTTGTAAGTTTGGAGCCTTATACGCAGGACTTTGGAAGAATTACCCTTTTTGAGGTAATGGCTAGGAAACGGTGTCATATGCTACGCGTTTTGCCTTGAATTGCTTTCAAGTAACGCATTGGCCCCACAAAGATAATAGAGAATCCGATACCCATAAAGTGTATTTAGGATAAGTGTAATTATTGGTTTAATTTATTCAATCGCATTACGATTGATGTTTGGCTTCTGCCCATTTTTGCTGCAATATACTTCACACTCTTGCCTTCACTGTATAATTGCAATAGAAATTGGTCTGCCTTTATTGTCCATCTTTTATTAGCGTTTGGATGTTTTATGTAACTTTCTTCTGAAACCTTTTCAGGATATAAGAACTCATCCACAAATACAGAAGGGAAACGCTTGTCATATAGCACAAGGGTTTTCAGCTTTGCCCTTGTTATTGCCACATAAAACAATCTTCGTTCTTCTCCATATGAAAATTGGTCTCTTTTAGTCAGAACATAATTAAGTATAGGGTCATCACTTACAAGAGACGGAAAGCCGTAGGTGTCCTTATTGCATTGCAAAAGTATCACATAATCAGCTTCAAGACCTTTTGATTTATGTACTGTTAGAAACTCTATTTTTCGACCTTCTATTACATAATAATACCTATTACCCTCTTTTATCCCTTGATACATAAATGACAGGTAATAATCATCAAAAGAATAGCGTCCCAATAGAAATATAGATTTATCCGATGGAATAGAAGATATAAGTTCTCCTATTGTCTTGCAGTAATCACATCTGTTGTAAGAATAAAACTCCAATTCTGTTTTTATATCCGAACAGAATGAATGTATATCTTTTTTTATTTGAGCTTTATTGCGTTGAATAAAACGAGAAGATAGAGAAACTAAAGGTTCACCAAACCTGTATGTAGTCTCAATCTTGTTTATCTCTGTTGCGCCAAAGTATTCGGGGAATTGATTGAAAAGAGCCATATCACTTCCCGAAAAACGATATATGGATTGCCAATCATCGCCCACGCAATACAACTTTGCAGGCGGATTTCCCTCTCGCAATACTTTTAAGAAATTGTAACGGTCAACTGATATGTCTTGGAATTCGTCCACAATGATATAATCATACTCAACAGGATGGAAAGTACGACATATTTCTGTGGCTTGAAGAATCGCATCGGTAAAATCGATTTGGTTACTATCGCTTAATGCACTTATATAACGTTCATATACAGGTTGAAATATGTTCTTGATAATAAAAACACTTCGTTCATCATCAGCATTCTTTGCTTGTTTCAGAACCTCTTTAACTGATTTACAACTTGATTTTACCAATGTTATGAAAGTAACTACAAGTCGTATAAACGCCTTTTCTTGCTTACTACCTTTGGGCAAAACCAAATCATATAATTCTTCATCTGTTTTTTCTTGGATTGGCACACCCGCTTCCTCTAACATTTTTTTGAGTTTATCCCTTATATCAGAATAATGGAAATTAGCACTTGATGTTATTAAAAGCTGAGTACCAAATTTCTCATGAGCCGCTTTCTTCCAAGTTATACCATCATTATATTTTTGATTGGCTTCTTCGTATGTTATATTTTTGTCTTTTGCAAACCAAGCAGGGACAAGACTATGTTCATCAACTCCGAAATGTTCCAAATAGATTCGTTTGGTTACTCCCTTTTGCTCGAAGTATATAGAAAAATCGGGACGATATTGAGAGTGCATTTCATCAGCCAATTGATGTTCGTACGGCTCTTCATATCTGAATTTTACTCCAAGTGATGATAAAACAAAGCATATCTTTTGCTCCTGTTCGCTTCTCACATATATGGCTTTACCGTCCATATCGGGAAACATTGCTTTTAACTGAACATTTTTTTGTTCCGACAATTTTTCTCGCCTTTCATTCTTACGTTGCTCCCCATCTGCTTCATAGGTTTGGTAATCAATGAAGTATTCTACTACACTATTCTTAAAATCCTTATTTTCTAATAGAGTGTGATAAATATCTATGAATAAGACATCTGTATTGCCGCAAATAGAGGGTTTTATACCTGTTGCTCTTCCGATAATATCTATGGCTAATTTATGAAATGTATAACCTTTCAAACCATCAGTAGCTATTCTTTCTGTAAGTTCGACTGCTGCCTTATTCGTATAACTAATGAGTAAAATTCTATGAGGTGCAATGCCTTTTATTTCTGTTAGATATTTGACTTTTCCAACAATAGAAGAGGTCTTTCCACTACCCGCACTACTAACAACCAAGCAATTATCTTCTTCTGAAATGATTGAACGTCTTTGTTGTTTGTCCAAGGGATATTTTAGACAATGGTCAAAAAAATCTTTATGTGTATCAAGTAAAGAATTTATTACCGTATCGTTATGTTGTTTGACAAGCTTATGGATGTTCCCAAAGTCACGAATCAGGTTTGAGATTGTTACAGATGGAGTGATATTGAAGGTTTCGAGTATCTTAACGAGTGAATGAGCCTCTTGAAAATGTGATATATAATGATTTAAGAAAGCCTTTTCTTGCGTTGCCGATATTATCTTACCATAAAAGCCATTGTTTAGGTCTGTTGGAATATCAACAAATACAGCGTCATTGAATTTAGATAATCTCTCTTGGGCTTGTTCGTAGCAGGACTTCTCACTATAAGCGGATATATGATTTAATTTTTCTGATAATTCCCTGGATTTGTTTTTGAGGCGTATTCGTATTACAACTATTAGGATATAAATAGCGACAAGACAAATCACAATTATGAATGAAACAAGCTGCATATCCGAGAATAATAGCTATTTAAATTTTTCAATCCACCTATAATCATCCCCTTGGGTACTTTTTGAATGGGATGTGAGCAAGAAGAATAGTTGATTGAGCTATATCGTGTTTGATAATTTGAGCCTTGATATTATTCAATGCCAAATTGATGCCTCTCGATTCTTTGCTTTTACCTATGGCTCGGTTGCTTTTCGCACCCAAAGGTCTTTATGGATGTTTTACTCACAACAGTACGTTGTCTCAAATATGGATGGCTTCGCCGCAGGCGGCGGCTGCCGCTTCCATGATCGCCTCGCTCATCGTGGGGTGCGGGTGGATCGTTCGCAGCAGGTCCTGCGCCGTGCCTCCCATCCTGCGCAACAGCGTCGGCCCGGCAATGATCTCGGTCACGCTCAGCCCCACGCAGTGGGCGCCCAGCAGTTTGTCGGTCGCGGCATCGAAGATCAGCTTGACGAACCCGTCGCGGTCGCCGGCCGCCGTTGCCTTGCCCGAGGCCGTATAGGGGAATTTCCCGATCCGGAGCGCGTATCCCTGGCCGGTGGCCTCGCGCTCGCTCAGGCCGACCGACGAGACCTCCGGCGTGGTATAGACACATGCCGGGATGGCCGTGTAGTCGATCGGCTGCACGTCGAGCCCGCAGATATGCTCGATGCAGACCAGCGCTTCGGCCGAGGCCACATGCGCCAGCGCAGGCGGTCCGATGAGGTCGCCGATGGCATAAATGCCCCCTATGTTGGTCTGGTACCACTCGTCTACCGGGATACGGTCGCCGTTCACGCCGACCCCGGCCTCCTCGAGCCCGATCCCTTCGACATTGCCCCGGATGCCTACGGCCGAGAGGACAATCTCCGCTTCGAGCGTTTCCAGTCCCCGCCTGGTCTCCACCTCGACCCGGCACAGGCCCTCCGACGTGTCGACGCTTTTGACCGAAGCGCCGGTCATCACGCCGATCCGTTTCTTGCGGAACGTCCGCTCGATCTGCTTCGAAATATCCTCGTCGAGGATCGGCAGCAGGTTGGGCTGGTATTCGACGATCGTGACCTTCACGCCCAGCGTAGCGTAAAAATCGGCGAACTCGCATCCGATCGCACCCGATCCGACCACGATCAGGCTTTCCGGCAACCGTTCGAGCGCAAGCGCCTGGCGCGAGTTGATGACCTTCGCACCGTCGACCGGCAGGAAGCCCAGCTCACGGGGCCTCGACCCCGTAGCGAGGACGATATGATCGGCTTCGAGCGCGACGCTCCCGCCGCCGTCATGCAGCGTGACCTCCACCCTGCCCGACCCGGCCAGCCGTCCGGTCCCCCGTACGATCTCGACCTTATGCCTGTCGAGCAGGAAGGCGACTCCCTTGTTCATCATGCCGGCCACTGCGCGGCTGCGCTCGACCATGCGGGGCAGCGACGGGGCAACCTCGCCCGCCACCTCCACGCCGTATTGCGCAGCCGCTTTTGCATAAGCGTACACCTGGGCGCTTTTGAGCAGCGCCTTGGTCGGGATACAGCCCCAGTTCAGGCAGGTTCCCCCGAGCTCGTCGCACTCGACGACGGCCACTTTCTTGCCGAGCTGCGCTGCGCGGATGGCAGCCACATAGCCGCCCGGGCCGCTGCCGATAATGATGATGTCGTGTTTCATGGACTGATTGATCTGTTAAAATGAGCTTGCCCGGCCCATGCGGCCGGGCAAGCTGGTTTGCTGTTTCATCCGGTCGTTTCGCGCCTTTACTCGGCCGATTTCAGTCGGTCGCCCGTCGATCCGGCCACGGCCTTTTGCCATGTCTCGTTGTATCCCGGGAAATCGGGCATGGCCAGCATGCGCGGATCGTTACCGTTATCCTTGAAACGGCCGTTCTCCTCTTTCTTGACGTTACCGTCCATGTACTTGACCAGCAAATAACGGTCCAGTTCGACCCAGCGGTCGAACATCGCCTGTGCCGTGCCGACCGAATAGCCGGTCAGGTACTCCGTAGCCAGTTTCGGATCGTCCTGGTACAGGTTCAGCGCCGTCTGGTCCACGGCCCGCACCTCGCGCAGGCAACGGTTCTCGTGCTCGTCGACCACCCTGAGGATGTCGGCGCTCATCCTGTCGTAGCGCAGGTAAGCGAAGTTGGTCACGCGGTTGAAGATCCAGAAGGCCGATGAGGACGAGTACTCGCCCAGACTGCCGTTCCCCTCTTCGAAACAGGGAGGTACCCGGTCGACCGAGCAGTAGATCGGCGTCAGGCACGAGGTCCCGGCATCGTCCACGCCGAACCACAGGATGCCTCCGATCGGATCGGGCAGCCAGTTGCGGCCCTGCGCGACGAACCAGAACCCGGTCTGCTGGGTGGCGATCGCGCGCTCGTTCAGGTAGGTCGTGCCGTCGACCTCGAAGTTCATCGGCCGCCAGCGGTACGGCAGGCCATGGCCCCCGGCCCCGATATCGTTCCGCATATCCATCGGCGTCCCCTCGTAGTGGTCGCGCATGAAGTCCATCACCTGTTTCGGAGAGATCTTCTCAGCCGGTTTCACCCACAGCGGCATCCGGTTTTTCGGGTTATGGCCCAGCGCGTAGTTCTCGTAACGGTCCATGCCCGGCGTCACCTTGCGGAAGACGCTCCACACGCGCGCCTCGCAGCCGCGCATGCCGCTGAAATCGAGCGGTGCATAAGTGTCCGAGAAGCTGAAGTCGCGGTCCTTCCCGTCATATAGCCCATTGGCCCGCGCAAATGCGATCACGTCCGGCGCGTACAGGCAGTTCTCGGGATCATTCAGCGGAAACTGCATGATCCGGGCCTGGTTGGCATGGGCCGAGATATAGCCGTCCGGAACGCGCACGGCCACCCAGACGATCCCCTTATTGACGTTCTTGCCGTCGACCAGCCTGGTGCCCTTGCCGATCATCTCGAGTATCCACACCTCGTTGGCATCGGCGATCGAGATCGACTCGCCACTCGACGCATAGCCGTATTCGTTGGCCAGCGAGGTCATCACGGTGATCGCCTCGCGGGCTGTCCGGGCGCGCTGCAGCGTGATGTAGATCATCGAGCCGTAGTCCATGATGCCGGTCGTGTCGACCAGCTCGGGCCGGCCTCCGTAGGTCGTCTCGGCGATCATCAGCTGGTGCTCGTTCATATTGCCGACCGTCTGGTAGGTATGCGCGACCTGGGGTATCTCGCCGAGGTACTTCCCGGTGTCCCATTCGTAAATTTTCAGCATCGTCCCCGGAGCATAGTCACGGGCAGGCTGGTAATACAGCTCGCCATACAGCGTATGCGAGTCGGCCGCATAGGTGATCATCGTCGAGCCGTCGGTCGATGCCCCCCTGGTGACCAGTATGTTGGTGCACGCCTCTGCGGGTCGGGACGCGACCAGGGCACCCAGCAGAGCGGCGGTCAGGATCAGCTTTTTCATGGTGTTCTCGGGTTTATGTGGATGAACTCTGACAAAAATAGAAAAATAATCCGTATTTTAGTGGACCGGAAACGTGTCTTTGCGCCGTTTCCCCGCATGGCTGCCTCCGGCAGTTGCCCATTATAAATATGCCGTACGATGTCTGTCAAAGATAAAATCGCTGAGTTGCGTGTCTCGCTGCCGCCCCATGTGACGCTGGTGGCCGTCTCCAAAACCTATCCTGCCGAAGCCATTATGGAAGCCTATGAGGCGGGGCAGCGCATTTTCGGGGAGAACCGTCCGCAGGAGATGTCGGCCAAGCAGGCCGTACTGCCGCCCGATATCCGCTGGCACATGATCGGCCATTTGCAGACCAATAAAGTGCGTATGATCGCCCCGTATGTCGACCTGATCCACTCGGTCGATTCGGCCCGGCTGTGGCAGGTGATCGACCGCGAGGCCGAACGTGCGGGGCGCACGATCGACATCCTGCTCGAGCTCCATGTCGCCCAGGAGGAGAGTAAGCATGGCTGGAACGAGGCGGAGCTTATGGAATGGCTCGCCTCCGGCGCGTTCCGGGAACTCCGCAATACCCGTGTGCGGGGTGTGATGGGCATGGCCAGCTTTGTCGACGACCGCGAGCAGGTCGCCCGTGAGTTCGGCCGGCTCAAGACCGCGTTCGACCGGCTCCGCGCGGCCTTTTTTGGTGCGGAGTTTGATACCTTGTCGATGGGCATGAGCGGGGACTACCCCATTGCTATCGAGTGCGGTGCGACGATGGTGCGCATCGGCAGCTCTATTTTCGGATCACGATCTTATTAAACCGACCATTATGATTGATTTAAGTGTCAAGTACCTGGGGCTTGAGCTCCGCAACCCTATCATTGTCAGCAGCTCGCCTTTCACTGCATCGGCCGACAAAATCGTCCGGCTCGAACAGCACGGAGCGGGCGCAGTTGTGCTCAAGTCCATTTTCGAGGAGCAACTGATCGGCGAGACCGCTTTCCTCGACCGCTACCATGACTATCCCGAGGCGGCAGATTATCTCGGCGCGTATGTCCGCAGCGACTATGTCGACAGCTACCTCGATATGATCGCGCAGGCCAAGCAGCGCACCTCGCTTCCGATCATAGCGAGCATCAACTGTGTGACGGGAGGCGAGTGGGTCGAGTTTGCACGCCGCATCGAGGAGGCTGGTGCCGATGCGATCGAGCTCAATATCTTCCTGCTCCCGACCGATAAGGATCAGGATTCCGACGCGATCGAGCGGCAGTATCTCGATATCGTGGGCAAGATCACCTCGACGGTCTCGATCCCTGTGTCGGTCAAGCTGGGGAGCCGGTTTACCAATATCCTGTCGATCGTCAAGGAGATCTACTACCGGCACGGTAAAGGCGTCGTGCTCTACAATCGTTTTTACGAGCCCGACATCAATATCGACAACATTTCGCTCGTCGAGGGCGACACGTTCAGCATGGCCGGCGAACTGCGCAACAGCCTGCGCTGGATCGCGCTCACCTCGGCCCAGGTGCCGCTGATCGACATCTCGGTCTCGACCGGCGTGCACACCGGCGAGGATGCCGTAAAGGCGCTGCTGGCCGGTGCCCGGACCGTGCAGGTATGCACGGCCCTCTATAAGCACGGACTCGGTGCGATCGACGATATGCTGGCCTTCATGACCGGCTGGATGCAGCAGCATACATTCCAGTATGTCAGCGATTTCAGCGGCATGCTCAATCAGAAGGGAGTGGCCGATCCTGATTTTTACGAGCGTGTGCAATATATGCGCTATTTCCCCAAGGAGCCGGTCATGTGATCTGCTGCCGGACTGCAGATGCGGGCACCTGATCCTGTGATCGGTGCCCGCATTGCGTTTTTGCAGGTCCCTTGTCCCTATGCCCTGGTATCGCTTGCCGCGGCCCGGTCTGCGGCAAGCGGCAGTGTGAGCGTGAAGCGTGTCCCTTGTCCCGGAATGGAACGGACGGAGATCGTCCCTCCCAACGCTTCGGTGATGGTCTGGCAGATCGAAAGTCCCAGCCCCGCACCCTGTGTGAACGGATCCGCCTTGTAGAAGCGCTCGAAAATATGCCGTTGCATCTCCCGGGAGATCCCTTTGCCGGTATCGGACACGAACAGCGTGATCCGTTGCCCGTTTGCGGACAGACTGTAACCGAACCGGATCTCGCCCTCCGATGTGAATTTGATGGCATTGTTGATCAGGTTGTCGATCACCTGTTGCAGCCGCATGCTGTCGGTCCGGAGGATCGCATCGGTACCGGGCAGGTCGACCATCAGCCCCACTCCGGGAGGCATGTGCAGCTTATGCTTCTGCGCGATATCGGTGAGCAGCGCATTTAGCGAATGGTCGGCTAAGTGGAACTCCATAGTGTTCGACTCGATCCTGGACAGGTCGAGGATGTCCGAGATCAGCATGAGCAACAGCTCGCTGTTGGTGCTGATCAGCCTGCCGTACTCGTAGGCTTCATCCGGGGGCAGTGGCGTCGCCCGGTCGGCCAGCAGGCTGGAGAACCCGACGATGGCGTTGAGCGGCGTACGGATCTCGTGGCTCATATTGGCCAGGAAGGCGCTCTTGAGTCGGTCGCTCTCGCGGGCCTTGTCCCGGGCCGCGATCAGGTTGGCCTCGATC
>JAFQJK010000069.1 GCA_017415005.1 Rikenellaceae bacterium | reverse complement strand
GGCAATCATCGTCGTGGAAAACCATTCCCGATCTTCGATAGTTTGTCTGTAATGTTCGTATTTGTAGCGGTTGGAGCTGATGAACTCGTTCTGTGTGCGTATGGTTTGCTGCTGGCTCTCGATCAGAGCCAGCGCATCCTCATAGTTAGCCGGCAATGGTTGCACCTGTTTCACAGTGTATGCTATGATCTGTTTCGGTTCGGATGTCCGCTGCTGCCCATCGAGAGGAATATTTCCGTTTCGGAGCAGGGATGCGAGTTTTTCGCTGCACCATGCACCGAAGGGCGGCGAGAGCCATTCTGCGAACTGCATGCAAAGATGAATTTCGAGCCACGTCGCTCCGGAGGGACCGCGCGAAGTGATGATCTGACTTTGCTGGTCGGGCAAGGTTCCGTTTCCCACGAGCGTCTGCCTCAGACGGATTGTTTCGACGAGTTTGAGCCAGACGGCGGGCCGTTTGCCGAAGGGGCGCGCCATTTCGGTTGCGTTGACCATATAGCGTTCATTGTCAAGACGCACCGTAAAGCCATGGTCGGCATATTCGAGTACAAACGTATTCTGCGGAACGGCATCTGCGGCCCGTCCCACTCCAGAACTTTCCAAAGCAGAGATGTTACGAGCCTTTTGGAGCGTTTGTAACAGCTCCAGACTGCGTTCACGCAGCAATTTACTGCCACGGGCCATCCACTGCACAAACCTGACGGATTCATCCAGTGAGGCGTAAAGATTACGGGGATGTTCCGCATCGAGGATCTCCAGCGAGGGGCATTTGCGGAGAGCCGTGCCGTCATGCACGAGAAGACTGCGGTTGAGCGCCGTGCACAGGTCGTTCACGCAGACCTTGCCGATATCGCCCTGCGACGTACGGCTTACACGAATCATGTGTTGCCGGAACGGAATCGAGTCGATATGATTCATAAGATTTCGTCTTTAGGTTTCCTCTTTCGTCGCTGGGCACTCAACCGCCGCCGCGACATCTCCTTGGGGTCGTGATAGCGCCGCACTTCGCCGCACATGCGGTCGTACTCTTCGACGCGGAACGTCCCGAAATCCTCGTGCGGCACGATCTCCACCTTCTTCGGATCGTAATGCCGGAAATAGCAGCCGTAGCAGGAGATGTGGTGTCCCAGACAGCACAGGGAGATCGACTGGGCCGGAATGCCCATCGACTGGGAGGCGATATGCAGGGATTTGTGCATGGTGACCAATACGCCCTGCTTATTGAATACCAAGACGATTTTCGGATACTGAAAAATACTTTTTCCTACCATAATTCATTCAAGAGTTCTTAACGATCCTGTAAGTTACTGCCCAAAGCGGGCCTGATAGAGTAATCGGGTCATTTCGTCACTGAGCGTGACGCCGAGGCTCAAAAGCTCTTCCATGCGTAAAATCATATAGGGGCCGAACCATGGTTCGACATAAGTCATAAACGGAATGACGAGGCACTCTTCAAGATAAACCTCTCCCGAGCCATCCTTCACGGATAGTATCTCCCGCTCGAGACCGTGGGTTTCTATCAAAGGCGTAATCAGACAGTCGAGCCGGGAGAAGAACCCCTCGATACTGAGACTTGCATTGTCTGCACAAAGAAGTGGTTCCGACGCATTGAAATAGTAGAGACCGGTTTTCCGGTCGTGAAAAAATCTGATTCCTTCGACGAGCGGGAACTTACTTTCTGTACAAGGGGTCAGTTCCGCGGTTTGCATGGTTTCTTTTATCATAGTGCTATCATAGATGTCGGTGCAAATATATGTTTTAAGTTTGGAAATAAGATACTTTTTTGCGGATATTTTATCTGCATAATAATCTTTATATGAATACATTACAACAAAACAACATTGCGAAATCGAAGCTTTTGTATGTCAGTATTCACGATTTGTTTTTCGGCTCGTAGAACCTCGGATATTTGAAATTTTACGGTCAGCATTCGAATACCGCTCGTAATCAATTTTGCCCTATTTTTCCTACCCTTTTGCAAAGCGAAAAAAATGCAGGGGGACAATCTGAAGGGAAGCTTCAACCACCAATTATTGGAGTCGATTTTCAGTACGAGCAAGAAAGTCATTCAGGAATACGTGCGTGAAATCGAACGTTCGAACCGTTACAAATCAGTTCGCTCGAACGTCACGGAAGGTGTCGTTCTGGACGACCGCGCACGGTTGATCGATCTCTATGAAGCATGCCTACAACAGGATGCCCACATTCGGGCCGTATTGGAGACGCTCGTGAGCCAGATCCTCGGTGACCGTTACATGCTGGCGCGCCAAAACGAGAAGGGTAAGTACATCAAAGACGTGGCGCAAACCCAGAAGGTACAGGGCACACAGTTCGACAAGATTATCCGCGGTATCGTCGAGGCTAAACTCTACGGCTATACGTTGCTGGAGATTATGCCCGGCACGGACCCCCGCACGGGGCGCCTTCGGGAAGTGAATATCGTCGAGCGGCGCAATGTATTGCCGGACCAATGCCGTGTCGTAAAACGCCAAGGCATGTGGTCGCCCGGTTGGGATCTGACGGACAAAGCCTACCGCCGCAACTACATTCTCGTCAATACGGGCGATTTGGGGCTCTTTTCTGCCACGACACCACTGATTCTGGCCAAGAAGTTCACTGTGGCCAACTATGTGAATTTCAGTTCGACTTATGGTCAGCCGATTATTCACGGCAAGACCGTATCGGAAAGCAACGCCGACCGCAAACGTCTGGCGAACGAGATTGTCAATGCCGCACAGAACAAGGTCATCGTCACGGGGCTTGACGACGAGATCGATATCAAGGCCTTTACGATGTCCAACTCGGAAAAGATCTACACGGGGCTTATCGAGTTCGTGAACAAGGAGGTTTCGAACATGATCCTCGGTTCGGAATCCATGGCCGGGGCCACGCAGTCCTATGTGGGCTCGACCAAAGCGCATCAGGACATCTTCCGCGAGCGCATCGAGGTCTACCGCCGTTTTATCGAGAACGTGATGAACGAGGAGGTGCTGCCCTGTCTGGTAAGCATGGACTATATCGAGCCGGGGCTGGAGTTCAAGTACAGCAACCGTATAGAAATGAACAATGAAGACCGTATCAAACTCTACGGTCTTCTGACGGACAAGTACGAGATCGCTCCGGATGAGGTGGAGAAGGAGTTCGGCATTCATGTAGGCCGCCAGCTCAATGTCCTGCAGCTCACGGAGGGACTCGCGGCGGGAGGCTCCGGCGAGGGGCGCGTGAGCACCAACGACCGCCATATCATGTCCGACGAGGAATACTACAAACGTTATGGCCACAGCCGGGGCGCCCGCGAGGTGGTAAATTTTATCCGGGGAGCGAAGTAGAGGCCGCAGCTTCGCTCCCGGATAAAGACGACGGCACGTACGAGATGCTCTATGAAGCTTTCAATCGCCTGCTCGCCCAGTGGACGGACAGTGCCGCACGGCTTTCGGCTTTCGAAGAGCTTATCGAACTGCGAGCGGGAACGCTTATCGGATGCGTACTCGATGGCTTGAGAATCGACATGGAGGGAGCTATCGAGATTCTGCGCGGCAAGAATGATTTCACAACCGATCTGGAACGCCATAGGCGCGACATACTTGTTGCGGGACTTGAGAACATGATCGATTTTGCGGCGGCTGAAGAGTACACCATGCTGTGCGAGATCCCGGCAAATATCGAGGAAAGAGACATGGAGCATTATGATCGTATTTTCAAACGCTACAACGGCTACACCGCCGAGCAGGAAAATCTCGACGCGCGATTTGCCGCTGCGATGGCAGCATGGTGGATTACCGTATCGGAAGAGAGCATATTGACATTCATGACACAAGGCGATGAGCGCGTGCGGCCGTGGCACGCATCGTTGGAGGGCGTGAGCTACCCCAAACGGGTGTTTCCTGCGGAACTGATCCCGCCCATCGAGCACGGATGTCGCTGCTACCTTACGGCCACAGGGTTCGGAACTGTAAACGGAGCTATTCGTGAAACGTCCGCTGAAATACGGATCAACCCGACCTTTCGTGAAAGCCTCTGCCGGGGCGGACGCATCTTTGCGGCAGAGCATCCCTATTTCCGTCGTCCGTTGTCTCCTTCCGTACGACAGATCGTACGAAGGATCAAACAAAAATTCAATATCGCATGAAAGAGCTGACTCCCGACCAGTTTTTCAAACAATGGCTGCGGTTGGGGCCCGCCGCAGCTACGGTGAGCCATTTCGAGCGTCAAGTGTTCGACTTCACTTATCAAGCCGGACGTTTCGCCGAAGACCGCTTCCAGCAGTCATTTCGTCAGGGCGGATTTTACGGCACGGGGCAACGATGGAAAGAACGTACCTCACGTTGGGGACGGCGTCGATCGCATCCCGTGCTGCAACATACGGGGCTGCTGAAGTCGAGTATCGACGGAACGTTGCACAGCGATAACAAGAGTACGAGACCTGCTCCGGGGCGCAAAGCCGCCTTCCGCCGCTGGATAACCTACACTGTCGAAGCAGCCCCCAAGAGCGTGGCCATGAAGGGGCACCGCGGGGTGCGCCGCACGGGTTCCACGACCTATGCCGCCGTGCATAATGCCCCGGACGGGACCTATTGGAGCAACCAATACCACAAGAGTCGGTCCGTGCAGCGGCAGTTCATGGGACATAACTCCAGACTCACGGCCGAGATTGCGCGCTACTACGCATACATTTTCAACGGCCTCCCCGGAATACCCAACGCACCTACGCCATGATCAAAGAAAAGAAGGAGATACGGCACGTAGAAACAAAAGCGGCAGAAGCGCCCAACGTAACGTTGCCCGAAGAGGTGAGGCAGAACGCACTTGCGGAGATGTATTTCGCCGTACGACGTGCGTTGCTTACGATCCGCGAGCGAGAGGATGATCCGCAAAGTCCGCCATTTTTCAAAACCGTCGCCATAGACAACGGTCAGTTCGCGCGCATCATCCTCGGAAACAACACCGAGTATGAAGTAGCCTTCCCCGCCATATTCATCCACTATACCAACGTCCGCTATCTGGTGCAACAGCAGCGCATTGGCGAAGGGCGTGCTACGATGCGCGTACGCTTTATCCTCAATACTTTGAATAATTCCGATCCGGAAGTCGAGACATGGCCGTTCGAGGTATTCCAGCGGGTTAATCAGGCCATTCAAGATGCAAAGAACCATGAGCCGGCGCTCAACGAGCGGTGTCAGTTGCTGTACTTTGACATGCCTACCTCGACGAGTATGCTGCAAGCCTATTGGGTAGACTACGAGGTATGGTTCCGTGAGACATCCGCATGGAAGTACCGCAACTGGGTGGAACGCTATCTCGTCATGCCGCCTTTTACCGATCACAACGATGCTCCGCAACATGACTCGGAGGGACACGGCAGGCACCGTAGCCCTACGGACCGCGAAGCGATACGGATACAGCCCTCCGTGGAGGGGCCCGATCCGGAACTCCCTGAAGAGACCGGAGGATAAAACACGAGCGGCAATCTATAAAGTTGCCGCTCGTGTTCCGTCATGTTCGCTCAGAGTATGATCGCTTTGGCCGGATCGAAGCTGCGATGTTCGCCGTGCGAGACATAGCCCAGCTGGTTCGAAAGGCACTGCGTACGGCCGATCATCCGGTCGATATTGCGGTGCGAATGTCCGTAGATCCAGTATTCGACGGGGCTGGCTTTGATGAAGCCGTGCAGATCCGTGACGAAGGCGCCGTTGAGTGGGCTGCCCAGAAACTCCGGGGCCAGTAACTCGAAGCTGGGTAGGTGGTGCGTTACCACGACGATATGTGCTACCGCGCTGCGGCGTATGGCGTTGTGCAGGAAGTGGAAACAACGGAAGTGTTCC
>JAFQJK010000068.1 GCA_017415005.1 Rikenellaceae bacterium | reverse complement strand
GCAGGACAAGCGAACGTTTCATCGGCAGGAGATACAAATGCGGCCGCGCAGCACCGGACGGGAACGACAGGAAGGGAGCGCCCCTACTCCTTCGCCTCGCCGGACGCCTCGGCGGCCTTGGTCTTATGGTTGGTCATATAGGTATAGATCGCAGGGATCACGAAAAGCGTCAGGAAGGTCGCAAAGACAAGGCCGCCGACCACGGCGATACCCATCGACACACGGCTCTCGGAACCGGCACCCGTGGCCAGCGCCATCGGGAGCGTACCCAGCACGGTCGAGAGGCTCGTCATCAGGATCGGGCGAAAGCGCGCGGCCGAGGCCTCGCGGATCGCATCGGCCACGGCCAGCCCCTCCTGCTTGCGCTGGTTGGCGAACTCGACGATCAGGATACCGTTCTTCGACACGAGGCCGATCAGCATGATGATCCCGATCTGGCTGAAAATGTTCATCGTCTGCCCGTAGACATACATCGACAGCAACGCCCCGATCAGCGCCAGCGGCACCGTAAGCATGATGATCATCGGGTCGCGGAAACTCTCGAACTGCGCGGCCAGCACAAGATAGATCAGCACGAGCGCCAGCACAAAGGCGAAGATCAGGCTCGACGAGCTCTCGACGAAATCCTTCGAGTCGCCCGAAAGCGTGGTCTGGAACGTGTCGTCGAGCACCCGGTCGGCGATGCGGTCCATCTCGGCGATACCGTCGCCCAGCGTCTTGCCCCTGGCCAGACCCGCCGAAACGGTCGCAGCGACGAAACGGTTGTACCGGTAAAGGCGCGGGGGCATGCTGTTCTCCGAGAGCGTCACGAGGTTGTCGAGCTGGATCAGCTCGCCCGCACCGTTGCGCACGTAGATATTCGACAGGTCGGTCGGCTTGCTGCGGTCGGGGCGGTCGAACATACTGAGTATCTGGTACTGCTTGCCATTCTTAATGTAATAGCCGATGCGCTGTTCGCCCATGGCAAGCTGCAACGTCTGGCCGATAGACTGGACCGAAACCCCCAGCGTCGAAGCGCGGTCGCGGTCGATCGTGACCGTAAGCTCGGGCTTGGTGAACTTAAGGTTGACGTCCGAGGCCGAGAAGACCGGGCTGGCCGCCACCGAGTCCATGAACACCGGCAACACCGCACGCAATGCCTCGAGGTTCTGGGCCTGGATCACATACTGCACCGGCAGGCCGCCCCGGCGGCCACCGAAGGTCTGCTGCTGCGAAACGTAGCTCCGGGCCCCGGTCATCTGCCCCACGACGGGCATCAGCTCGTCGGCGATCTGCTGCTGCGTGCGCCCGCGGTCTTCGGCATCGACCAGCATGATATTGAACCGCGCGCTGTTGGTCGCATTACCGCCGCCCACCATCTCGAGATGGCCACCGCTCTGCTCGGGCACGCTACGGTCGATCACGCCCGAGAGCGAGTCGGCATAACGGAGCATATAGTCGAACGAAGTCCCCTCGGGCGCCGTTGACGAGACGGTCAGCATCGAGCGGTCCTCGATCGGGGCCATCTCGGAGGGAAGCTGGGTCCAGAGCCAGCCTATAGCCCCGATCGAGGCGACCAGGATCAGGATCGCAATATAGCGCCGGCGCAGGAAACCGTTGAGCATCCGGGCATAGAAACGCGTGAGGCCCGCGAAAAAAGGCTCCGTAGCGCGATAGAGACGCCCCTCGGTGACACCGCTCGTGAGCAGCTTGGTCGAGATCATCGGCGTGAACGAGAGCGCGACGAACGACGAGATGACCACTGCCCCGGCGATCACCAGGCTGAACTCGCGGAACAGACGCCCCGTCACGCCCTGGAGGAAGACGATCGGAAAGAACACGGCCACGAGCGCCACGGTCGTGGCGATCACCGCGAAGAAGATCTCGCGCGAGCCCTCGAGCCCGGCCTGCTTGGGTGGCATCCCCTGCTCGATCTTGGTGTAGATGTTCTCCATCACCACGATCGCGTCGTCAACCACCAGACCAATGGCCAGCACGATCGCGAAGAGCGTCAGCGTATTGATCGTAAAGCCCAGCACGTACATGATAAAGAACGACCCGACGAGCGAAATGGGGATCGCCAGCACCGGGATCAGCGTCGTGCGCCAGTTGCGCAGGAACAGGAAGATGATGAAGACCACCAGCAGGAACGCGACGATGATCGTCTCGCGCACTTCGCCGATCGACTGGCGGATGAAGGTCGTATTGTCAAAGCCCGTACGGATCACGATGTCCTCGGGCAGGTCTTTCTTGATCTGGTCGATCGCCTTGTAGGCATTGTCGGCAATCGAAATGTAGTTGGCGCCCGGCTGCGGGATCAGCACGCACGAGACCATCGTCATGCCGTTGCGCTTGAGGATCGAACGCGTGTTCTGCGCCTCGACCACCGCCTCGCCGATATCCGAGAAGCGCACCACGCGCTCGCCGTCCTGGAGGATAATGAGGTTGTTGAAATCGTCGATCGTGCGCAGGCGTCCGAGCGTGCGGATCGTAAGCTCGGTGTTGTCGCCCTCGATACGGCCCGACGGCAGCTCGACGTTCTCGCGCGAGACCACCTCGCGCACGTCCATCGGCGTGAGCCCGTAGGCAGCCAGGCGCATCGGGTCCATCTTGAGGCGCACCGACATGCGGCGCGAGCCCCACACGTCGACGGTCGAAACGCCCGGCAACGTCTGCAGGCGCTCTTTGAAGTTGACCTCGGCGAACTCGCTCAGGTCGATGATCGAGCGGCCGTTGCTCTCGAGCGTCACGCTGAAAATCGGCTGCGCATCGGCATCGGCTTTCGAAACCACCGGCGGATCGACATCGGGTGGCAGACGGTACTGCGCGCCCGAGACCTTGTTACGCACGTCGTTGGCCGCCGTCTCCAGCTCAACGTCAATGTTGAACTCGACGGTAATGCGGCTCGACCCGTCGGAGCTCACGCTCGAGATGGAGCGGATGCCCGGGATACCGTTGATCGCCTCTTCGAGCGGCTCGGTGATCTGCGTCTCGATCACATCGGCCTTGGCCCCCGGGAACGAGGTGCTCACCGAGATGATCGGCGGATCGACGCTCGGATAGTCGCGCACGCCGAGGAACGTGAAACCGATGAAACCGATAATGAGGATAAAGAGGCTCATCACGGTGGCCAGCACCGGACGCTCTATACTGACTGAAGCTAAACTCATGGCACCGGCGGGATTAACGGGTTGAGACCACTTCGACACGCGCACCGTCGCGTACCTGCATCAGTCCGGTAACAATGACCGAGTCGCCCGCCGCGATCCCGTCGGTGATCTCGATCATCCGCTCGTTGCGCACGCCCGTGGTAACGGCCACCGGCACGGCACGGCCCTTACGCACGACCCAGACGCGCTGCCGGTCGATCTCGGGCACGATCGCCTCGGTCGGCACCTGAAGCGAGCGGCCCTGGCGCTGGCTGATCGAAAAGGTGACCGACATATTGGGAAGCAGCCGGCCGTCGGCATTGTCATACAGGCCGCGCAGGATGATCGTCTTGGTCTTGTCGTCGACGCGCGGATCGATCGCGTAGACGCGCGCCCGGCGGGGAGTGTCGTCGCCGCGGACCGTGAACATGAGCGGAGCACCGATCAGCGACGCATCGAGGTACTGGGCGGGAATGGCCACCTCGACCCGGAGCTTCGAATGATCGACCAACTGGGCGATCGGCGTACTGGGCTGCAGGTAGCTGCCGAGGCTGATATACCGGAAACCGATCACCCCGTCGAACGGGGCCTTGATCTCGGTCTTGTCGATCTTGACCTTCAGCAGCCGAATGTCGGCCTCGACCATGTTGTAGTCGGTCTCGATCTGGTCGAACGCCTCACCGCTCACCGCATCCTTCTCGAACAGGATACGGTTGCGGTCGAGCTTATCGCTGAGCAGCCGCCGCTGGAACTCGGCACGGCTGAGCTGGGCCTGCAGGTCATCGTCGTTGACCTTGACGAGCAGGTCGCCCGCCCTGACCTTCGCGCCCTCACTGAACTGAATCTTCTCAACCTTGCCCGCGATCTCGCTGACGATCTCGACCTCCTCGTTGGCCAGCAGCTTGCCGAGGCCGCCGATTCCGGCATCGATCGGCTCGAGGGCTGCGACATGAACCTCGACCGGCACGGGGCGACCGGCCGCAGGCGCGGCAACGGGCGCTTTATCCGAAACCGGACCGGCGTCGCCTATCCCGGGACGCGAGCTGAAATGGTTGTATAGGACGATGGCGGCGGTCGCAACGACCACGCACCCGGCAATCACAATAATTCGCAAACGGTGCTTCATGTTCATATCTTTAGGGTAGATACCAAAGGGCACCCGGACGAGGCCGGCCCGGGACCCGGGCCATACATCGCGGTATCCCCGGAAGGATAACGGATATAGGCTCCGGAAAGCCGGCCATAATGCCCGCAAAGCCACCTCAAGATACGGATTATCGGCCTGTTATGCAAGCAGGAAAGGGGTAAAGCGTCCAAATCAGACCGTGAACAGACATCGGCGGACGACGGGCGGTCGCGACGGGCGACACCCGGACGCGAGGGAAACGGGATACACCGCAGGACAGCACCAGGTAGCCGGAGCGATCCGGCGGGAATAAGACAAAAAGGAGAGAGAGAGGAAGCCGAGAGGACACAAGGAGAGAATGAGACAAAACGGAGAGAGGGATGAGATAAAGCGGAAATGAGGCAGAGAGGAGACAGGGAGGAAGCCGAGAGGAAACGAGGAAGAGAATGAGACAAAACGGAGAGGGAGATGAGATAAAGCGGAAATAAGGCAGAGAGGAGACAGGGAGGAGGATGAGACGAAACGGAGAAGAGGCGGGGAAGGGGTTGAGATCGCACGACCTGACGCCGAAATAAGGTCCGAAAAGCCGAATACAAGCGCAAAAGACACGGATTTGCCTACCTTTGCACGAAACACCACACCCATGATCATCGACTACACGGCTGCGGCAGCAGCCTACCGGACGCTCGGCCCCCGCATGGCCGAGGCTCTCGACTACCTGGCCTCGCACGACATCGGAGCCCTCGCCGACGGCCGCTACGAGATCAACGGCGACGACATCTTCATGACTGTCACCCGCTCGCCGCTGCGCAGCGAGGATGCGGCTCCCCTCGAGGCACACGACCGTTACATCGACATCCAACTGCTGATCGAGGGCAGCGAGCGCTACGGCTGGCAGAGCCGGGCACTGTGCACAGCGCCGCGCGGGAGCTTCGACACCGGACGGGACATCGTATTCTTCGACGACCGTCCCGGCCTGTACTTCACGCTCGTGCCCGGCATGCTGGCTATCTTCCTCCCCGGCGACGCCCATGCCCCGCTCATCGGCCGGGGCGAGGTTCGCAAATGTATCGTCAAGGTCAGGGCATAACGGGCGTCCATACGGCAAGCGCATAGCGTCCGGAAAAAATAGCCAAGGAAGGTTGGGGGCCAAGCCTCCCCGCCGGTAAACACCGGACTCGCGCGGGGGGAACACCAGTCACGCGTATGACCGGCACCCTCCGATCGGCCGGCACACAACCGGCAGGCCTACGCCCGACAGCGAATGAGAAACTCCCCGCACAGGAAAACACGCAGAAGCGGCCACGACCATGACAGCCGTAACCGGAGACCCGGCACACATGCAGGCACCGACCGGACACCTCGGGGGCGGATGGCAACTACCAGCGGGGGGAGTACTTCTTCATCTCGGCGCGGTAGGTTTGCGCGCGGCCCCCTGTCAGCCGGTCGAGCAGCTCATAGAAGCCCGGGCCGTGATTGCGATGGACCGTATGGCACAGCTCATGGATGATGATATAGTCGATCAGATGCTCGGGCAGGCGCATCAGATGAAGGCTCAGCGAAATGTCGTCGCGGCCCGAGCAACTGCCCCAGCGCGAGCGGGTATTGCGGACCGTCACCGAGCGGTAGCGGAGCCCCGACTCGCGGGCCAGTTGTTCGACCCGGCGCGGCAGCAGGGCCTTGGCCTCCTCGCGCCACGCCCGCTCGACGCCGCGCCGGATCGCCTCCTGCACCTCCTCGCCCGCCGGGTCGGCCTGGGCCGGATAGCAGACCCGGATAATGCCCGGCACCCCGTCGCGGGGCGGCCGCAACGAAACGGTAATCCGCTCTTCGACCCGGACGTCGAGCTGCAACGTATGGCAGCGCGTGGCATAAGGCTCGGTAATGACCTGCGGACGGAAGCGCGCGCGCACGCGCGCCTGCGTAGCCGTCACCCACGGCAGCTTCTCGTCGAGAAAGCGCAGCGCGTCACGTACCGGGAAATGTAACGGGATCGACAGTCGCACACACCCGTCGGGCCTCACGCTGAGCGCAATACGCCGGGAGCGGTTCGACTTGCAGATCGTCACCTCGCCGACGACCGGATGGCTGAATGTAGATTTCATACTCCGTTAACTTAAAACGAAACCCGGAACTGGTCACGGACCGTCCGGGATCATGCCCGCGTGCCGGGACTGTGCATGGCACCGCTCAGGGTTCACCCGCACGAAAGGCAAAACCTATGCCGCACCGACGAGGCCGGGGACAGAACCGGCGATATCGCCGCGTGCATGCCGCCCATCCGGACCGTCCGGCAGGAAATGCCTGCCGCACCGCCGGGCGGGACACCGGACAGCTCCACGGACACGTGACGCCGGAGCGAACCCGTCTGTCCGGGACAGGCGACGCCATAGCAGGCCCTCTGCCCGCAACGGGCAAAGGGCCGGGATGCGGGACATCTCCCACGTTGTCCGACGCGGTGCCCGCCTTTATATCCCCCGGCTCGCAGCCGCCCCGCAACCCTGCCGACCCGCACGTCCCGCATCGGCGACGGCCGCCTACTCGGTCAGCGCACGCTCGGCCGCCTCGACCCGCTCGAAACCGAACTGGGCAAACAGCGCGTCCATCTCATCGGCCACCTCCTTCAGGCAAAGGTTGCCGATGCTCCCCTCGTGGGTGTGGCGTACTTTCTTCTCAGGCTTGAACGTCCCGGCCTCGATATCGAGCCCGACCTTCCTGTACGCCTCGCGGAACGGGACGCCCGCGAGCGCCATGTTATTGACCGTCTCGACGCTGAACAGGTAGTCGTACTTCGGGTCGTCGAGGATATTCTCCCGGACCGACAGGTTCTCAAGCATATAATGCGCCATCTGCAGGCAGCTCCGGATCTCGGCGATGGCCGGGAAGAGCACCTCCTTGAGCAGCTGCAGGTCGCGGTGGTAGCCCACGGGCAGGTTGGTGGTCATCATCGCGATCTGGTTCGGAACGCCCTGGACAAGGTTGCACTTGCCGCGGATCAGCTCCCACACGTCGGGGTTCTTCTTGTGCGGCATAATGCTCGAGCCGGTGGTAAGCGACGAAGGATAGGAGATGAAACCGAAGTTCTGGCTCAGGAACAGCGTGTTGTCCATCGCCAGCCTGGCCAGCGTGGCCGCCACCGACGAGAGGGCCTGGGCGACGATGCGCTCGGTCTTGCCCCGGCCCATCTGGGCATAAACGACATTATAATTGAGCGTGTCGAAGCCGAGCAGCCGGGTGGTCATCGTCCGGTTGAGCGGAAACGACGAGCCGTAGCCCGCAGCCGATCCGAGCGGGTTCTTGTTGCACACCTTGTAGGCCGCCAGCAACATCTGCACGTCGTCGACCAACCCCTCGGCATAGGCGCCGAGCCAGAGGCCGAACGACGAGGGCATCGCGATCTGAAAATGCGTGTAGCCCGGCATCAGCACCTCCTTATACTTGTCGGCCAGCCGCTGGAGCAGCGCGAAGAGGCTCCGCACATCGTCGGCCACCTCCATCACCTGCCGGCGCAGGAAGATGCGCAGGTCGACCAGCACCTGATCGTTGCGCGAGCGGCCGCTATGTATCTTCTTACCCGCCTCGCCGATACGCTCGGTGAGCAGGAACTCGACCTGCGAGTGGACATCCTCCACATCGTCGTCGATACGGAAACGGCCCGCCCCGATCTCGCGGTAGACGTGTTTCAGCTCGCGCTGCACGGCCTCGAGCTCGGCGGACGTGAGCAGCCCGATCGTCTCGAGCATCCGCGTATGGGCCAGCGAGCCCAGCACATCGGCTTCGGCCAGCAGCAGGTCCATTTCGCGGTCGCGGCCCACGGTGAACGTCTCGACCGCCTTGTTGACATCTTCGTTTTTCTGCCAGAGTTTCATCTTCACTACGATTTAAAGTATGGATGAGAGCATCTTGATATACAGTTCGATCCCCTCGCGTATCTCAGCCAGGCCCACCCACTCGTCGGCACTGTGCGAGCGGGCCGAGTCGCCCGGGCCCAGCTTGAGCGACGGGATGTCGAGCAGTGCCTGGTCCGAGGTGGTCGGCGACCCGTAGGTCGTACGGCCCAGCGCGAGGCCCGCGAGCACGATCGGGTGCTTCGGGTCGATCGACGAGGGCTTGAGGCGCGTCGAGCGAGGCACGACCTCGCAGGCCACGTGGCGGCGGATCTCGTCGAGCACCTCCTCGTTGGTATAGCGGTCGGTGACGCGGATATCGACCGTGAACCGGCACTCGGCCGGCACCACATTATGCTGCGTCCCGGCACCGATAATGGTCACGGTCATCTTCACGGCGCCGAACAGGTCGCTCTCGCGGGGAAAACGGTAGGTGCGGAACCACTCGATGTCGGGCAGCGCGCGGTAGATCGCATTGTCGCCCTCCTCGCGCGCGGCGTGGCCCGCCTTGCCGCGGGCAATGCAGTCGACCACCATCAGGCCGCGCTCGGCAATGGCCAGCTGCATCTGCGTCGGCTCGCCCACAATGGCGAAATCGAGCGGCCCGAGCATCGGAAGGATCGACTCGAGGCCGTCGGCCCCGCTGTTCTCCTCCTCGGCCGTGATCGCCACGCAGAGGTTGTATTGCAGGTCGGGGCGCTCATAGAAATGACGGAAAGCAGCGATCAGCGAAACGCCGCTCGCCCCGGCGTCGTTGCTCCCGAGCCCGTAGAGGCGGCCGCCCTCGACCGCGGGCGCGAACGGGTCGCGCGTATAGGCGCCGTTGGGACGCACCGTATCGTGGTGCGAGTTGAGCAGGATCGTCGGCTTCGACAGGTCGAAATGCCGGTTGAACGCCCAGACGTTGTTCTTATGCCGCCGGGTCGCGATGCCGTGGTCCTTCAGGAAAGCATCGAGCACCCCGGCCGTATCATGCTCCTCGCGGCTGAACGAGGGAGTGGCGATCAGCCGCCGGAGCAGGCCGACCGCATCGTTGTAAAGCTGTTCCGTGGATTCGTTCGACATAGTTACGGAATTTACTGGTTCATCTTGCGCTGGCGCACCGTCTCGAACAGCATGACGGCCGCGGCGGCACCCACGTTGAGCGACGCGATGGTCCCGACGATCGGGATAGCCAGCTGCACATCGCACATCTTGATGATCTCCTTCGAGATACCGGTATCCTCGCTGCCCATCACGATCACCGTAGGGCGCGTGAGGTCGGCCTCGAACAGCAGCGTATTGCTCTTCTCGGTGGCGGCCACGAGCTGCATTCCCCGCTGCTGGAGCAGTTTGAGCGTATTGCGCAGGCTCCCCACCCGGCAGACCGGGATCAGGTTGAGCGCGCCGGCCGAGGTCTTCACGGCGTCGGCATTGACCGGCGCCGAATTCTTCATCGGCACGACCAGCGCATGGGCTCCGGCGCACTCGGCACTGCGGGCGATCGCCCCGAAGTTGCGCACGTCGGTCACGCCGTCGAACACGACAACGAGCGGCGTATCATCCTCAGGGATCGCCTCGAGCACGGTCGCAAGGTCGGCATACTCGATCGGCGAGATGGTCGCCACGACGCCCTGGTGGTTGCCGCGCGTCATGCGGTTGAGCTTTTCGACCGGCACCTCCTGCACGTTGAGCCTCCGCTCGCGGCACAGGTCGCGAAGCTCGGCGATGAGCACGCCCTCGGCGCCTTTCTTCACGAAAATCCGCTCCAGACGGCGCCCTGCCTCGATCGCCTCGATCACCGGACGAATGCCGAACAGGATCGAATCGTCCGACTCGCGCGGCCCGCGGCCGTCACGGTCGTCGCGCGGGCGGCCGCCGCGATCACGGCGGTCAAAATCGCGGGGCGCACGGTCATCGCGGTCGAAACGGTCGGTCAGATCGCGATCGAAACCATCGGAACGATCATCGCGGTCGAAACCGCGGCCGCTATCGTCGCGGCGGCGATTGCTGCGCGCGGCAGCGGCACGGCCGAAGCGCGGAGCATCGTTATCGGCAAAACGGGCCGTGCGGTCCCCTCCCGAACGACGGCCTACACCGAAATCGCGGTCGTCACGGGTGTTGTGCCCGTCGTCATAACGGTCCGGACGGCGATCATCCCCATCCCCCGCATCGCGGAAGTCACGGTCCCGGCGGGGACGCTCATCCCGGAAGTCACGGTCGTCACGGCCCGCAAAGCACTCGCGGATCCGGTCGCCGGTCGAGCGGCGGTCGGCACGGAAATCATCGCGCGAACGCTCGTTGCGGCCTTCGAAGTCCTCGCCATCACGGTCAACCCGGGCCGGACGCGCTTCACGGTCACCCGGCCCGGGCTCGCCACGCCCGGCACGCACGCTCCGCGGACGTCGTCCGCGCGGATCGGCCATGAAACGATCGACCGCGTCACCAGTATCGCGGGTATCGCGGACATCACCGGCATCATGGCCGGTATCCGGAACTTGCGGCCCCGCAGGAACGACCTTCCGGCCGGAAGCGCTGTCGCCAGCCGGCGCATCGCGCATTGCGGCCGGATCGCCGGCGTTCTCTTGTTCCGCGCGCAGGGCGCGGCGGCCGGACGTGCGGCTGCGGTAGGTGTTATCGCCCGAGTCTGATGCTGCCATAGCTATTGATGGTTAAATTGTTCGAGTTCATTATGCAGGCGCTCCCAGTCGGAAACGCGGTCGTTCACTTGTTTCTTCAGGGCCTCGTACTCCTTGTAGACCGCCCCGTCCGAAAGATCGATACCGTGCGCGGCAGGGTCGGCCATCCGGCGGTCCATATCGGCCACCCGGGCCTCGAGCACGGCGATCTCCTCCTCGGCCTTCGCGATCTGGCCCTGCACCTTGCGCAGTTGCCGTTCCTGCTCGCGCTTCTCCTCATAGCTGAGCTTGCCCGGCTCGGTACGCACGGCCTTGTCGTTGCGCGTCTCGACCCGCTTGACCTCCAGCTCGCGCAGCGAGCTCATATGTTTCTTCTCGAGGAACTCGTAGATGCCCCCCAGGTACTCCTTGACCGCCCCGTCGCGGAACTCGTAGACTTTGTCGACCAGTCCGTCGAGAAATTCGCGATCGTGCGAGACGACCACCAGCGTGCCGTTGTAGTCCTGCAACGCCTTTTTCAGAATGTCTTTCGAGCGCATGTCCATATGGTTGGTCGGTTCGTCCAACACCAGCAGGTTATAGGGCTCGAGCATCAGCCGGGCCATCGCCAGGCGCGAACGCTCGCCGCCCGAGAGCACCTTGACCTTCTTGTCGATATCCTCGCCGCGGAACAGGAAGGCCGCGAGGATGTCGCGCAGGCGCGTGCGGATGTCGCCCACCGCCACGCGGTCGAGCGTATCGAAGACCGTAAAGTCGCCATTCATCAGGTCATCCTGATTCTGAGCATAATAGCCGATATGAACGTTATGCCCGATACGGATCTCGCCCTCGGTAGGCTCAAGCTGGCCGATCAGCATCCGCGCGAAAGTGGTCTTACCCTCGCCGTTGCGCCCCACGAGCGCGACCTTCTCGCCCGCCTCGATCGTGAACTCGGCCCCGCCGAAGATAAACTTGCTGCCGAAGCTCTTGCCCGCCTCCCGGACCTCGGCCACGATGCGACCCGAGCGCGGCGCGGGCGGGAACTTGATATTGAGCGCCGAGAGGTCCTCCTCCTCGATCTCGATGCGGTCGAGCTTCTCGAGCTGCTTGATACGCGACTGAACCTGGTTGCTCTTGGTCGGCTTGTAGCGGAAGCGCTCGATGAACTCCTCGGTCTTCTCGATCATGCGCTGCTGGTTGGCATAGGCGGCCAGCATCTGCTCGCGGCGCTCGCGGCGCAGCTCGACGTACCTGCTGTACGACGCCTTGTAGTCGTAGATCTTGCCGAGCGAGATCTCGACCGTGCGGTTCGTCACGTTATCGAGGAAGGCCCGGTCGTGCGAGATCAGCACCACGGCCCCGTTATACTCTTTCAGGTAGCTCTCGAGCCACTCGATACTCTCGATGTCGAGGTGGTTGGTCGGCTCGTCGAGCAGGAAGACCGACGGACGGCGCAGCAGCAGCTTGGCCAGCTCGATACGCATGCGCCAGCCGCCGCTGAACTCGCGGGTCGGCCGGTCGAAATCCTCGCGCTTGAACCCCAGCCCGAGCAACGTCTTCTCGATCTCGGCCTCGCGGTTGTCGCCCCCGAGCATATGGTAGCGGTCGGTGGCGTCGTTAAGCCGGTGGATAAGCTCTGCATAGCCGTCGCTCTCATAATCGGTGCGCACGGTGATCTGCTCGGTCAGGTGCTCGATCTGGGCCTCCAGCTCGAGCACCTCCTTAAAGGCCGTGGCCGTCTCCTCACGGAGCGAGGTCGTGTCGGCCACCTTCATCTGCTGGGGCAGGTAGCCCACCGTGCACTCGCCGTTGCGCGTCACCGCGCCCGAGGTGGGCTGTTGCTCGCCGATCAGCACCTTGAGGAGCGTCGACTTGCCCGCCCCGTTCTTACCCACCAGGCCGATGCGGTCGCGCGGGTTGATCAGGAACGAAATATGGCTAAAAAGGTCCCAACCGCCGAAACTGACGGTCAGATCATCTATGGAAATCATGAAATTCTAATCTACTCTGCATTCAACATCTGCTCGATGGCCTCCAGCGGATCGGGCGCCCCGAACACCGAGCTGCCGGCCACCAGCACGTCGCAACCCGCCCCGAACAGCATCCCCGCGTTCGCAGGCGAGACGCCGCCGTCGATCTCGATCAGCGTGGCGAGGCCCTGCCCGTCGATCAGCCTGCGCAGCTCACGCACCTTGTCGACGCTCGCGGGCATGAACTGCTGCCCGCCGAAGCCCGGCTCGACGCTCATCACCAACACCAGGTCGCACAGCGGCAGCACATCGGCGATCGCCCAGACCGGCGTCGCGGGCTTGATCGACACCCCGGCCTTGATGCCCAGCGCACGGATCGAGCGCAGCGCGGCCGGCAGGTCGCCGGTCGCCTCGGCATGGATCGTAACGAGCGAGGCGCCCGCCTCGGCAAAGCGCTTGATGTATTTCTCAGGCTCGACGATCATCAGGTGCACGTCGAGAAACTTGGCGGTCTCCCTGGCGATCGCCGCCAGTACGGGGAAGCCGAACGATATGTTGGGAACGAAAACGCCATCCATCACGTCGATGTGCAGCCACTCGGCCGCGCTGCGGTCGATCATGCGGGTATCGTCGGCCAGGTAGCCGAAATCGGCGGAAAGCATGGAAGGCGAGATGATGCGTGCCATATTGCGTTGATTTTAAAATGCTACGGTGCGTTTATCCAGTAAAAACAGTGACCCGAGCCTGTGAAAGCAAACGAGCCCACTGAGCGGAGCCCCGCCGTCAGCCGTCAGGTCGGCAGGGATCAGCGAAGCGAAGTAACGAATACTTTTCGACTAAAGATTGCCGAACCGCATCCTATTTTGCACAAAGATAGAAAACTTATCGGAACGGCCGTACAGTACAGTACCGCAAGCCGCGTTTTTTGACGGCACAAGGCCGCAGGGCCCCCGACACAAAAGCGTCGGCACAGGCACCGCCCCTCCTCAGTGATGGGATGCACGGCCGGCCCGGCTCCCATCGGGCCGATTCTGCACCCGGCGTTCCGAAGAGCCTCCCGTTATCCGGTAAAAATCGCTACATTTGCCTGAACACAAAACCGTGGACCATGAACTGGGAAATCATATACCTGCTGATCGGGCTGGCCGCCGGGGCCGGTATCGCCTACCTGGCCCTGCGCCCGGCGTACCGCACCGCCGCCGCCGAGATCGAGCGCCAGCAGGCGCAACTGGCCGAGACGACCGCACGCTACGAGGCGGCGCTGGCCGAGCGCGAGGCGGCCCTCGCGGCCAGCCGCGACACCACCGCCGTACTGATCCGCGAGAAGGCCGAGGCACTCACACGCGGCGAGGCGCTCGAGGAGAAGCTGCGCACGCAACGGGCCGAACAGGAGGAGCTCGAAGCCCGTTTCCGCGCAGAGTTCCGTAACCTGGCCGCCGAGATATTCGAGGAGAAGAGCCGCCAGTTCAAAGAGACGAACAGGGAGTCGCTCGAAGGGCTGCTCAAGCCGTTCCGCGACAATATCAAGGATTTCCGCGAGCGCGTCGAGCTGATCTACAAGACCGAAAACGAGCAGCACGGGGCGCTCCGCAACGAGATCGGCCGCCTGGCCGAGCTCAACCGCCGCATCACCGAGGAGACGACCAACCTCACCAACGCCCTTAAGGGTAACTCGAAAGTGCAGGGCGACTGGGGCGAGATGATCCTCGAGACGATCCTCGAGAGCTCGAACCTGAGCCGGGGCATCCACTACCTGATCCAGGAGAACCTCAAGGACGAGGCAGGCAATAACCTGCGCCCCGACGTGATCCTGCGCCTGCCCGACCAGAAGCAGATCGTGATCGACTCGAAGGTGTCGGTCAAGGCATTCGTCAATTACACGGCCTGCGAGGACCCCTCGGAGCGGCAAAGGCTGCTTTCGGAACACCTGCGCTCGGTCCGCGCGCATGTCGAGGAACTGGGCAGGAAAAGCTACCAGAAACTGCTCGACTCGCCCGACTTCGTGATCATGTTCATCCCCAACGAACCGGCCTTCCTCACCGCTCTCCAGAACGACAGCGCCATCTGGACCGACGCCTACAACAGGAAAGTGATCATCAGCAGCCCGACCAACCTGTTCGCGCTGCTCAAGATCGTCGACGACCTCTGGAAACGCGACAGCCAGAACCGCAACGCGCTGGCTATCGCCGAGCAGGGCGCCGCCCTCTATGACAAGTTCGTCGGATTTGCCGAAACGCTGGGCGCGGTCGGCAAGAACATCGAAGCGGCCCATACAAACTACGACAAGGCCATGTCGCAGCTCAAGACCGGCAAAGGCAACCTCGTGAGCCGTACCGAGCGGCTGCGCGAGCTGGGCGTCAAGGCCTCGAAGACACTGCCCGCACAACTGTCGGACTTCGACGACGCGGACAGCGACGAACCGCTCCTGCCCGGCGAATAGCAACGTCGCCGGGCAGCTATGGGTCGACCGTTCTCAGAACACGTCTTACCATTGCCGGGAATAAGCATGTCAAAGATGATCGTTTCTGCCGCCCTCCGGCCGACCACCTCTTATCATCGCCGCACCAGCACACCCGGGGTCTGCCGGTTTAAAACGCGGCTAAACCCGGTTGTATCAGGCGGATTACAGGGGTAGCCGCCCGTCCGGCAGGCGATCGCCCCCAAAGATTGCGTGGTGTACCCCGGCGAAGGGTGCCGCCCGGCGCAGCAAGCTGTCCGGGTCCCAAAGCGGTTTTCCGACTCAGGCGCCCGGGCCCCGCCAATGCGGGCCCCTGAACAACGCGGCCTCATCATTCGGAGTCGCCGGAGCGGCCTCCCTTTGCATCAAGGCAAAAGAGGAACGCACGGATCGTTTCTCAACCCGTCTGCCTGAACATAAGAGATCAAAGATTCTGCAATGCGAGCAACCGCCACCGATCATTGAAACCGCCGCCACCGACCGCATACCGCTTGTCTCAGGGCAGAATAAGGGCAACGCAGGGCAGACCACCCACTATCAGACTATGATCGGAAGAACACGACGGGCCGCCGTCGCCAGACGTAAGCCGCTATGAAAGGGCCTGAACGAGTGCCGTGCGGAACTCGTTGGGATTGAGGTCGTACTGCACCTCGGACTTATGGAAGATCGAGATCGCCCCCGTCTCCTCCGACACCACTACCACCACAGCGTCGGACAGCTCGGCCATGCCGAGCGCAGCCCGGTGGCGCATGCCGAACGAGTCGGGCACGCCGGGCTCGGCGGTCGACGGCAGGATGCACTTGGCCGCCTTGATCCGCCCCTCGGAGACGATCATCGCCCCGTCGTGCAGCGGCGAGTTCTTGAAAAAGACATTACGGATCAACGACGAGGTGAGCTTGGCATCCATCAGGACTCCCGTCTCGGCGATCGTCGTCAGGTCGCTCTCGCGCTGGATCACGATCAGCGCGCCGGTCTTCGTGTGCGACATATCGAGGCAGGCCTTGACGATCGGGTGCACGACCTCCATATGCTCGTCCTGGTACTCCTTGGGGTCGAAAAGCTGGCTGAGCAGCGCTACGCGGCGATTGTTGTTGCTCGTGCCGAGCATATGCAGGAAGCGGCGGATCTCAGGCTGGAAAACGATCGCAAGCGCCAGCACGCCCATGCCGATGATGTGGCCCAGGATGGCCGACAGCAACTCCATGTTGAGCGCACGGACCACCACCCACAGCAGGTAGATGATCAGGATACCCATCAGGATGCTCGGCGTATGCGTTCCGCGCGTAAGCCGGTATATCTGGTAGAGGATGATAGCAACGACCAGGATGTCGATGATATCTATGATCGTGATCTGAATAAAATCCATGCCCGGGACCGTCGGTTAATCATTCTTACAAAGCTACGTGTTTTTCACGAGAAATCCGAGCCCCCGGGACGTATCCCCCGATTTTTTAACCGGCCCGCAGCAGCAGGCCCCGTTCCGGCCCGGTCCATTCGGCCCCCGGGAGACGAAAGCACCCGGCCCGGGCGTTACGCTACCGGCCGACAAACAGCAAGAGGTCCCGGACTATTTGTCCGGGACCTCGCTATACGGATATAACAGATCGAACTTACTCTGCGGCCATTTCGGCCTTCCCTGCCTTGGGAGCCTTGACCTGCTTGCCTTTGGTCATCAGGTCGTAGGCGATCGGCGTGGCCACGAAGATCGACGAGAGCGTGCCGACAACGATACCGAACATCAGCGCGAAGACAAAACCGCGGATCACGTCGCCGCCGAACAGGAAGATCGCCAGCAGCACGACGATGGTCGTACCCGAGGTGTTGATCGTACGCGACAGCGTACTGTTGATCGCATTGTTGATGTTATCCTTGATGTTCCGCTTCGGGAAATCGTGCTGGTACTCGCGGATACGGTCGAAGATCACCACCTTGTCATTGATCGAGTAACCGATAATGGTCAGGATCGCCGCGATGAACGACTGGTCGACCTCGAGCGGGAACGGCAGCAAGCCGTGCAGCAGCGAGAACAGGCCGATCGTCAGGAAGGCATCGTGAGCCAGCGCGATCACGCTACCCACGCCCCACTGCCAACGGCGGAAGCGGAGGATGATATAGAGGCCGATGGCCAGCAGGCTGAAGATGACGGCGATGAACGAGTTGACCGTAATGTCGTGCGCCACGCTCGGGCCGACCTTCTCGGCCGAGATGATACCGTACTGGCTGGTCGCCGTAGTCGCGAACTGTTCGAAGGTCAGCGGCTGCTCGAACAGCGGCTTGAGCGACTCGTAGAGCAGGTTCTCCACCTCGGCGGTCGCCTCGTTGCTCTGGTCGTCGAACTTGTACTGGGTTACCACGCGCATCTGGTCGTCACGGCCGAACTGCTTCACCTCGAAGCTCTTGGTCGCATCGTCGCCCTCGACATCGCTGAAACCCGCCTCCAAGGCCGTACGCACTTCGTTGGCCGTCACGTTCTGGTCAAACTTGACCACGAAGGCGCGGCCGCCCGAGAAGTCAACGCCGTAGTTCATGCCGCGCGCGAAGAGCGACACGACACTGATCAGGATCAGCGCAGCCGAAATAGCGTACGAGATCTTACGGATATTGATGAAGTTGATATGCGTATTGCTGAGGAAATTCTCCGTAAAGCGGTTCGAGAAACGGATGTTCTTACCCGCGTTCAACATGCCGACGAAGATCAGCCGGGTGATGAAGATCGCGCAGAAAAGCGAGGTGATGATACCGATGATCAGGGTCGTTGCGAAGCCCTGCACCGGACCCGTACCGAACAGGAACAGCACGATACCCGTGATGATGGTCGTCACGTTCGAGTCGATAATGGCGGACATGGCGTTCTTGAAGCCTTCCGAGATCGACAGGCTCAGCCCCTTGCCGGCCCTCAGCTCCTCCTTGACGCGTTCATAGATGATCACATTGGCATCGACGGCCATACCCATCGTCAGCACGATACCGGCAATACCCGGAAGCGTCAGCACCGCGCCGAACGAGACGAGCACGCCGAACAGGAAGAAGAGGTTGGCGATCAGCGCCACACTGGCCACCATACCGGCCGTATTGTAGAAGAAGATCATATAGATCAGCACCAGCACAAAGGCCAGGATGAACGAGATCATGCTCGCATGGATCGACTCCTGTCCGAGCGACGGACCCACCACGGTATCCTGGATGATGCGCGCCGGAGCGGGCAGCTTACCCGACTTGAGCACGTTGGCAAGGTCCTTGGCCTCCTGGATCGTGAAGTTACCGGTGATCGACGAGCGGCCGCCGCTGATCTCACCCTTGACCGACGGGGCCGAATAAACATAGCCGTCGAGCACTATGGCGATAAAACCTCCGGCATTGTCAGCCGTCAGGCGGGCCCACGTACGGGCACCCGCAGCGTTCATCGTCATGCTCACCTCGGCCGAAGAGCCTCGGTCCACATAGTCCTCGCGGGCCTCGACCACCGCGCCGCCGTCGAGCGGAGCCTTGCCGTCACGCGTGTTGGCCTTGATGGCGTACAGTTCGAAGATCGACCCGGCCGGATCGATGGCCTTGACACCCCACATCAGCTTGAGATCGCGCGGCATCAGCGCCTTGACCTGCGGCAGGTTCATGTATTTGTTCACCGTGGCCGTATCGTACGACATGGCGCGGCCGACGATCGGACCGTCGCCCACCATGCCGCTCTGCGGATCGGCGATCGGGCTCAGCTTGGCAAAAAGCGGGAACTGCGTGGCCAGGTCATTGTTACCGGCCAGAGAATCGGTCACCGTCTGGTCGAGCTGGGCCACGAGGCTCGTCGAATCGGTCACCGGCTCGACAACGGTCTCGCTGACCTCCTCGGTCACCACCTCGGCCGGAGCCTCTTCGCCCTTCCTGGCAGCCTCGATCTCACTGATCACCTGGTTGGCCTGGACGAGCAGCGGATAGATCTCGGTGTTGTTGTAGGTCGCCCAGAACTCAAGGCTGGCGGTACCCTGCAGCAGCTTGCGCACACGGTCCGGCTCCTTGATACCCGGAAGCTCGACCATGATGCGTCCCGAGTTCTCGAGGCGCTGGATATTGGGCTGGGTCACGCCGAACTTGTCGATACGGTTACGCAACACGTTGAAAGAGTTGTCGATGGCACCGTCGACCTGGCTGCGAAGCACGCGGATCACCTGCTCGTTGGTCGACGAGGGGGTGATCAGCTCCTTGAGCTCCGGCGTATTGAAAATATAACTCAGCTTACCGCCGCCCGAAAGCTTCTCGTAAGCATTGACAAACAGCGTCAGGTAGTCGGCCGTGCTATTCTTCTGGTCAGCTTCGGCCTGTGCGAGGGCCTGGTTGAAGATCGGGTCCTTGCTGTCGTTCGACAAAGCGCGCACCACGTCCTGCACCGAGATCTCGAGCATAACGTTCATACCGCCCTTGAGGTCGAGACCCAGGTTGATCTCCTTCTCCTTACACTCCTTGTAATTGAACTTGATAAAGCCCAGGTTGTAGACGGTCACCGACTTGATCGAGTCCAGATAGGCCTGCTCCTTGGCATCGTCGCCGGCTGCGTACCGGGCCGCCTTCTTCTCGACGTGCTGCGTTACGAAGGTAAACGACAGCTGATACGCACAGGCAATCGCAAGGACAATTGCCAGAAATTTTATTGCACCTTTATTCTGCATTTGTGTAGAGTTATTTATTTTACTGAAGTTTCTTCGGGCGGATACAGTTTAGGCCTGCAAACCTACGCATTTTTTTTGCGAAAACCAACAGCGGCCCACCTAAATAAATAATTTTTACCTACTTTAGCCACGGGTCTCCGGCCCGCCCGGGAGACCCCGTCGCGCACGGTTTTTGCGCGCTCGATACGGACCTAAACCTCTCGAACGGACCATGACCGAAAAATTCTGGATCATCCAGCACATACAGCAACTGCTCGAACACATAGGCGTCGGGCCGGGACTCTCGGCCCTCATCACGTTCATCGCCGCATGCGCGCTGCTCGTCGGGCTCATCTGGCTCATCGACTTCGTCGGGACCAGGCTGCTCATGGGCTTCCTGCACGCCTTCATCAAGCGCAGCGCGACCAAGTGGGACGACTTCCTCTACCATCGCCGTTTTTTCAACCGGCTGATCCGGCTGCTGGCCGTGATCGCCGTGCAGGCCTCCGTGGGCGTTATCTTCAAGGGGTACGACCCGAAAGTGATCAGCGAGACGCGCTCACTGATCAACATCGTGCTGACCTGGATCGTCACGCTGCTCGTCTGCGCGTTCCTCAACGCGGCCAACGACATCTACGAGACCAAGCCGCAAGCCCACCGCAAGTCGATCAAAGGCTACATCCAGAGCGCCAAAATCGTCATCTACGTCATCAGCAGCATCATTACGCTCTCGGTACTGCTGGGCAAGAGCCCGAACGACCTGCTGATCGCCATGGGCGCGTCGGCAGCCATCATCACGCTCGTGTTCAAGGATACGATCCTCGGTTTCGTCGCCTCGATCCAGCTTTCGGCCCAGGATATGGTACGCCCCGGCGACTGGATCGAGATGCCGAGCAAGAACGCCGACGGCGTGGTGACCGACATCAACGTGAACAGCGTCAAGGTGCGCAACTGGAACAACACGGTGACGATGGTTCCGATCTACTCGATGGTGAGCGAGTCGTTCACCAACTGGCGCAACATGCAGGAGAGCGACGGGCGCCGCTTCAAGCGCCAGTTGCTGCTCGACGTGGGCTCGATCCGCGTCTTCACGGAGGCTGAGGCCGAAACGCTGTACGCGCACGGGGCCATCGCCCCATATGCCGCGAAGATGGCCGCACTGGCCGCCGAGGAGAACCCCAGCCCGTTCATGACCAACCTGCGCCTGTTCCACGCCTACATCGAGGCCTTCGCCGCCGCTCATCCGCTTATCGACCAGCGACAGCCGTTCGCCGTCAAATACGTCACCCAGTCGGAACACGGCCTCACGCTCGAACTGTACGGATTCTCGATCCGCAAGGACCTGATCCCCTATGAAAAAGTGGTCTCGGGCATATACGAGAACCTGCTGGCCGTGGCTCCGCTCTTCGGGCTCGGCATCTTCCAGCGCGTCGGCATCGCGGAGACAGTCCGGGCAGGCGGCGCGACCGGCCAGGAGACCCGGCGAACCAGCTAAAGCGGGGACATTCTGTCGCTAAAAAAGCAGCGTATCAAACGCTGCTTTAATGTTGGACGAATCATGCCGTCTTTACCGTTCGATACATATCACCGTACTCCCGCGTATAATATTGTAACCGGACAATGTCCTGCCGTCTTCCAAATGCCTATCGGCAAAACTGAGAGCTTGCTGGTCTGCAAGAATACCCTCTTTGTCATACATTTTAGCCTTCAGGTTCTCAATCGTGTCGGACGCATCCACAGGGAAAGTAACTGTGTTGATCGGCCTTGTCGGATTATTGTAATAAATTTTCACAAAAATCCGATAACTGCCCGCCCGGCGCAGCATCACGCCTGTTTCTGATGGAACAGAGTTCACTCCTATCCCGTTCGCGGCCATGCAGTCGGTACTAAATGCCAGCAAACACAGTATTCCGAAAAGAAATATTATTTTTTCATCATTAAATCGGTATTAATTTGTTTTACCTAACGGACAATACACATTATTATGTATCCGGGTTGTATGTTGTAATCGGCAAGTGTGCGACCATCTTCCTGCCGTTTGTCGGCAAAGTATAATGACAATCTATCATAGGTGCCCACTCCTTTTCTATGATCTTATTCTTGACATTTTCTATGGTGTCAGACGGATCGCACTCCAACGTAAGCGTTTCGCATCCGAAGAAGTAGCCGGATCGTAAATTTTGATATAATATGCGTTATAGCGCATCACAGCGCTACTGTTCTTTGCGGCTGTATGACCCGCAAAACTGTTAGAGACCGGTATTAGCAACAACATAAGCAATCCGGCCTGCAGACATAGTTTTGTCATAATAAATTACATTAAACTGCTGAACAATGCTTTAACATTACATAACAAACCATACATTTACAATATATAGCAACTTAAATATTTCATTATAATAAAATTACATATACTTTAATTTGCCAATATTTAAGAATTATTGTATATTTCTTATCCATCAACATTCCTCCCGATGAATAGGTGCCTGCTATATATCGCCTGCCTTGCGGGTCTGCTATTGGTATGTGAAAGCGTCCGGGGGCAGGAGCGATACGGCACGGTGATCGTCCGGCTATATACAGTCGATCAGCATGGCGAGGACAACGACCGGATTCCTGCGAACGTGGTAACAGAAATTTGCACGACAGGCGATACGCTCCATCAGGTTGCCAATCAAGGTATCGCATTTTTTGAACGGGTCCCGGCAGGCAGTGCCTCACTACGGATCACCCATATCAATATAAAGCCGCAAGTTATTACCTGCGAGATTAAGCCGGAAGAAGTCTGCAATATCAACGTCAGGTTGGAGGAAAAGGTTAATCAAATCAAAGAGATCACGGTCAACGGCGTGATCCCTGTTATGACGCAGCACGGTGATACACTTATTTACAATGCGGCGGCGATCCGAACACTGGAGGGCGACGTAGCGCTCGATATCATCGAACAACTGCCGGGCGTTGCGATCGCTGCCGGAAAAGTCACGGTGCTCGGGGAGGAAATTGCCCGCACCTATATCGACGGCCGGCTGACCTTCGGCAAGGACCCCATGACCGCGCTGGAGAACCTGCAAGCCTCGGATGTTGTCAGGATCAGGACCTATAACGAGTATGCCGACCGGAACGTCAACCGCAAGCACCGGCGGGGCGACAAACAGGAACGCGTATTCGACATCGAGACACGTAGCAAGCTGATCGGGCAGATCAACGGCGAGGTGATCGGCAGCTACGGGGCCGACATCGGACAGACCGGACGGGACAGCCGCAGCCGGTATGCGGCTGGATTCACAGTAAAGTCGTTCTCGGAGGCCTTGCAGGCGTTTGCAGGGGCCTCGTTTAACAATGTCGGGCGTTCCGAAACCTCGATCAGCCGGCTCGTGCAGGCACAAACCCCGCCGGACGCCTATATGCGCCAGACCAAGGCCAATATCAACCTGTCGCGCAACTGGCAAACCGAGACTAAAGAAGTTGCATCGGTCAGCGGTTTCTACCGTTTCTCGGACGACTACTCACGTGCGCAGTCCACCATCGAGCGGCTTTATTTCCCCGCGGCCGATTACACGAGCCGGACCTATACCGATACCACACGTAACGTTACGACCTCACGAAAGCATCGGACCGACCTGTCGCTCGATCATCCCAACATTTGGGGAGGCACGCTCCGCGCGAATCAGATACTTAATTTCACAAGTGACGATGCCGGCGGCTTGCAATCGGCAGTCTCGATACTGGACGGCAATCGGTCCGCCGGGAACCGGCAACAGTCGATGGGGCGTCAAAACGGTTATGACCTTCAAGAGCATATCGCATGGGACATGGCAACCGACAGACGGTTTAGCGCAGGCGTAGGCGCATGGTACCACCGACAGGACGGTGACGGGACAACGGCCCGGATCGACACACTCACTTCGACGACAACGCGACAGATCGTGCACATTGCCTCCGACGGTCTGAGCACCGGTTATCAGCTCGACGCCAATGTATACTACAAATTCTCCAAAGAACGAAAAAATGACTTACGGCTTTCCTATGTCTACTCATACGATAACAGTCGCAGCCGGCAAATGGCGCTCGACCTTTCGGAGCCAGGTCTGCCGCTGACCGATACGACCAATACCCATGATTTTACCAACCGTTCTCACGAGCATCGTGCCACCGCCAGTTGGGAGGCTTATTTTACGTCGATCAATCTCAATGTGAAACTCGATCTGACTTACAAGGCGGCGACACTCGACCGGGACGAGAGCTTCCCCGAAACGGACCTATACAACAATCGGTTTCAGTCGGTTTTACCCGCCGTGACGTTGTGGAGCAGGAATGACAGCAAAAGGCGGCGCGTCAACCTATTTTATACGACAAGTACCTTACTGCCATCGCTTGAACAACTTCGTCCTCGACTTGATAATGCAAATCCCTACTGGCTGACCGGAGGCAATCCGTCTCTCAGGCAGAACTATGTGCACAATATGCTCGGCGAATATGAAAAAATATTCGGCAAGGCCCTGAACACCATCAACATTCAGGCAAGCGCAAGATTTACGCGCAACCCCATCGTGTGGCGGACGCAGTTCTTCGCCGAGGCGACGCGGCTGCCCGAGTGGGACTACACGGCCCCGGCCCAGAGCACGCTGACCACCTACGAGAACGGGGGCGGGGCGACGACGGCCGACGGGCGTATCCAATTCAAGCGGCCTATCAAGGCCATTAAGTGCAACCTCGACGCCTCGCTCCGGTACGCCTACGAGAACGTCCCGAGCTATATCGGCGACCGGGCCAACCGCACGCGCAGCCATATTCCCGGCGCAGATCTCGGGCTCAAAAGTAATTTCTCGGACAAGGTGCGCCTTACTCTCGGTGCGGCGGCCACCTATGTCCACTCGGAGAACACGGCCAGCGAGACGGACAAGTATTGCCGCACATCGCTCTCGGCCGGGCTGGAACTGCCGGCCATCCTCAGACACCTCTACTTCAACGCCCGCTACAATGCCGCGTTCTACAACCGCTTCGGCGGCCGGGCTTACAATACCGCCGACCATATCCTCAACCTCGCGCTGGGGTGCAAGTTCCTCAAGCGGCGGGCCGACCTGAGCGTCGTGGTCTACGACGTCCTGAACCGCAACACGGGCTTCCAGACGGGCATGTACTCCGACTACGTGCAGAACCGCTGGAGCTACTCGTTCGGCCGCTACTGCACGGTCAACCTGGGCTACAAGTTCAACAGCACCCGGAGCGGAAAATAGATCCTGCCGAAAAAAATCAGCCGTTCATTGGTACGAATCGCTCCGCTGTTCAAACCTGTTTTTCGTTTCTACGGAAAGCAAGATCAACGCGGTATACAGACTTTCATATAATACCGGAATATTGTGATTCTTTCCTCATTGACAGAGAATATATCAAGCGGATGCGCCAGCGTGACCTTGAACTAAACGACCAGTGGGGTACAATTTGTACCCGGTCGAAATGATTGCCGCCGACGGTCGCCGATGCGACGCAGGACTAATCGATACTCGCCTTCCTGTTGCGCGGTATGATGGTATAATTGATTTTCAGGTCATCACTTCCATACCGTCGGCGTAAAAAATGCTGTACCTCATGCACGTATTCAAAATCCTGCTCGCAGACTAAATCCCGAAGTGTTTTGTCGGGTTTTTCGATTCTGACTTTCTCAAAAGCGTCGAGGTAGTACGAATGATTCCGGCAGTCCGGTGTATCGGATCGTGTATCCCGGCGACCGCCAATGGATTTGCACCGATGCTGACCGGTGCCGTACATTTCCGCTGCGCGCATCTGCCGGACGGACCGGAAACTGGGATTTGGTGGTCATAAATACAAGATACGAGAATGACTATCGTATTTTTGAGGACAAACAACCATAGTAAACCGATTATGCGTTCATTGGGCCATGCCAATTCATTTCGAGCAGGAATTCAGCATCATGAGCTGGTTATACCCGATTCTGCGTTCACGAGAAGTTCCATTTCCTTTTTATCAGTTATTCGAGGCTGCGGACCTTGTTGCGTCACACAGAAAACAATACCGTTGCCTAATCATTACCTCATTCCTCAATAGAAAAGTGCACCGAGTTGATAATTGACTTGCTGCATGGTTTTAAGGACACGCCGAAGAGGAGTAAGCCCTTTCCCGGCGTAACACCAGCGGATCCAGCCGGTTTTATACGCGGTAATCTTTGGATTACTTTTGCGGCAATGGCAAAAGCAACTGCCCGACAGGGCATCCCCCGTAAAATACGATCTCCATTCCCAGCCGGCATCTTTCCGATTCCGGCGAAAATCACTACTTTTGCAGGAAGCCAATCCAAAAACACTCAGCACATGAACAGCCAGCAACTTTTCGACGCCATACTCCGCAAGCGCAGCTTCCTCTGCGTGGGACTCGACACCGATATCCGCAAGACACCCGCCTGCCTCGGCGGCGAGGCCGACCCGCAGTCCGCCTTCAACCGCGCCGTCATCGACGCCACGGCTCCCTACACGGTCTGCTACAAGCCTAACCTCGCGTTTTACGAGGAGCACGGCGCCGCCGGTTTCGCCAGCTTCGAAAAGACCGTCCGCTATATCCGCGAGAAGCACCCCGACATTTTCATCATCGCCGACGCCAAGCGGGGCGACATCGGCAACACGTCGCAGATGTATGCCCGCGCTTTTTTCGAGCAGGACCTCGTGGATGCCGTAACGCTCTCGCCTTACATGGGCAGCGACACGGTGATGCCGTTCTACGGCTACCCGGGCAAGTGGGCCGTGATCCTCGCACTCACCTCCAACGCCAGCGCCTCGGACTTCGAGCTGCTCGAGCTGGCAGGCGGCAGGAAACTGTACGAGCAGGTGCTCGCCACCTCGTCGGCCTGGGGCACGACCGATAACACGATGTACGTCGTGGGCGCCACGCAGGCGGCGATGCTCGGGAGCGTACGCGCCATCGTCCCCGACCACTTCCTGCTGGTACCGGGCGTGGGGGCGCAGGGGGGCAGCCTCGCCGAGGTGGCCCGCCACGGCATGAACAGCCGCTGCGGCCTGCTGGTCAACAGCTCGCGCGGGGTGATCTACGCCGACAGCAGCGAGCGCTTTGCCGAGGTCGCCGGCGAAAAGGCCCGCGAACTGCGGCAGGAAATGGATACATTGCTCACACAATACCTGAAATAGACCGGACCCGGCCGGAAACAAAAGCAGCCAGGAGACTAAAGCCTCCCGGCTGTCCGCTATGGGTCCGGCGAAATGCCGGGGCAACGCTTGCCCCTTATGCGGCCGGTTGTATCGCCTGGGCCGGCACACCACCCCGGACGACCAAAGCTCATCCCGGCCTAACGGCCGCTACCCCCTCCGGGGGATCGTCCCCGCAGCCCCTGTTTCCTTCCGACCGGAGCGCCGCCTGCTCCTGACACTCCGCTCCAACGCCGTACGCACAGGAAGACCCAGCGCGCAACGCAAAGGCGGGGAGGCGCCCCGTCGGTCTTCATCCGGTAAGCGGCAACAGGAATCCATGCACGCAGTTGCCGCCCACGCGCAGCCGGGCAGGCGTGCCGCGCTATTCTGTCCGGTGGAGCTTATGCGGCCTGACCATGTTCTCGGGGCGCAGCACCTCGTCGAGCTCCCCGCGCGACATCAGTCCCTTCTCGAGTACCAGGTCATAGATGCTCCGCCCCGTACGCAGCGCCTCGGCTGCCAGCGCCGAGGCCGTCTCGTAACCCAGATAGGGATTGAGCGCCGTGGCCAGCCCGATGCTGTTGCGGACCTCCTCGCGGCACACCTCCTCGTTGGCCGTAATACCCGTGATGCACTTCTTGCGCAGGGTGTCCATGCCGTTGATCAGCATTTCGATGCTCTCGAACAGGCAGTGCACGATGATCGGCTCCATCACGTTGAGCTCCAATTGCCCCGCCTCGGCCCCCATTGTCACCGTCAGGTCGTTGCCCACCACGCGGTAGGCCACCTGGTTGACCACCTCGGGAATCACCGGGTTGACCTTGCCGGGCATGATCGACGATCCGGGCTGCATCGGCGGCAGGTTGATCTCGCCGATCCCCGCGCGCGGCCCCGACGAGAGCAGGCGCAGATCGTTGCATATCTTCGACAGCTTGACAGCCAACCGTTTCTGAGCCGACGAGTTCATCACGAACGACCCCGTGTCGCTCGTCGCCTCGATCATGTTCGAGGCCGCCACGAGCGGCAACCCCGTGATCTCGCGCAGGTAACCGATACAAAGCGGCGAGTAGTCGGGATCGGCATTGATCCCGGTGCCGATCGCCGTCGCGCCCATATTGACCTCGTAAAACAGGTTCATGTTCTGCTCGAGCCGCTCGACCTCTTCGGCCAGCGTCGCGGCCCAGGCGTCGAACTCCTGCCCGAGGGTCATCGGCACGGCATCCTGCAACTGCGTACGCCCCATCTTGATGATGTGCGCGAACTCGCGCCCCTTGACCGCAAAAGCCCCCACCAGCTGACGCAGCGACTCGACGAGCTGCTGGATGCTGCGCACCAGCGCGATCTTGACCGCCGTGGGATAGGCGTCGTTGGTCGACTGCGACAGGTTGACGTGGTTGTTGGGATGGACATATCGATACTCGCCGCGCTCGTGACCGAGCAGCTCCAGCGCCCGGTTGGCGATCACCTCGTTGGCATTCATGTTGGTCGAGGTCCCGGCACCGCCCTGTACCATGTCGACGACGAAGTGGCCGTGCAATCGTCCCTGCCCGATCTCGCGGCAGGCACGGATGATCGCGTCGGCGACCGGGGGGTCGAGCAACCCCAGATCGCGGTTGGCCAGCGCAGCGGCCTGCTTGACGTCGGCCAGCGCGCGGATCAGCTGCGGAAAGAAGTGAAGCCGCACGCGGCTGATATGGAAGTTGTCGAGCGCCCGCATCGTCTGGATGCCGATATAGTACTCGACGGGGACCTGCATCGTTCCGAGCAGGTCGTGTTCGGTCCGGGTACGGCCCGAAAGCCTTTTTCGCGTGATATCCATAGCAAAAGGAGTTACGTCCGTATAAATTTAAACAAAAATCATACACAGAGGCCCGATTCGCCCATCTAAAACAGTCGGCCCGGCTTTTCTACGCGGATCTGGTCCCCGCCGTTTGTCCCGGCCCTGTTTTTGCCTGACATGAACTCCGGGGACGACACGGTCAACCCTCCGGAGCGGACCGTCCCCGGCCACACATCAGATATTCTTATACTATCATAAAAATAATTAGTTTTGATTATAATCGTATTTGCCCTATATTTGTAATACAGAAATCAAAGAAAAACAAACAACTAAAAAACATACTGCTATGAAAACACTGGATTTTATCGGACTGAACGCCTCGGGCGCGAACAAAGTGGTCGAATCACTCGGTAAGCTGCTGGCCGACTACCAGGTCTTCTACACCAACCTGCGCGGCTTTCACTGGCTCATCGAAGGTCCCGATTTCTTCGTACTGCACGCCAAGTTCGAAGACCTGTACAACAATGCGGCCGGGAAGGTCGACGAGATCGCCGAGCGCATGCTCGCCCTCGGGGGCAAGCCAGCCAACACGTTCTCGAGCTACCTGAAGACCGCTTCGGTCAAGGAGGTAACGGGGGTCACGAACGGCCGCGAGGCGCTCAAGAACATCCTCGAAACCTACGGCTACCTGATCGGCGAGGAGCGCAAGGTCCTCTCGCTGGCCTCGGACAACAACGACGAAGGTACGGTGGCGCTGATGAGCGACTACATCCGCGAGCAGGAGAAACTGGTCTGGATGCTGGTAGCCTACGAGACCCGGTAACGACGGATCGAACACGATAAGCGATGGCGGCCCTTTTCGGGCCGCCATTCTTTTGCCCTCACCGGGCGCCCTGCCGCCCGTCGCAACGCGACTGCACGCAAACGGACACGCCGCAGAACAGCCAGAAGACCATGAGGCCAGCCCGGCCATGAGGCGCACAACCGGCCGCCCGGTCCACAGCAGAGCGCGCGCACCTCGCGCCTGCCCGCCCATAAGCTCCGCACCCGCAGGCAGTCACGCCCGCAACGGAAGCGGCGGCGCCCCGCAAAGGTCGCCGCCGCTATCCGTCAGGAGCTGTATCCCTACTCCATCACAGCCGGCTCGGCATCGGGATCGGGCAACAGGACGAATTTGAGCACCGTCGCCGGATCGACATAGGCGTTGGCCGCCTCGCGCACACGCCCGGGCGTCAGCTCCTCGATCAGCCGCCGCTGCTCGTCGGCGCTGTCGGGCTCCACACCATAGCGGTATGCGTACATGATGCCGAGCAGCCAGTTGGCGTTCTGCCGGAGCGAAGCATCGAGCGCCACGCGCCGCTTCTCTTTCACCTTGTCGAGCTCCTCGGTCGTCGGCCCCTCGGCCATCAGCTTCTTCACCTCGGCGATCGTCCGCTCGTACAGCGCTTCGTACGACCCGGGATTGGTCCCGAACGCAATGTTGAGACGCGCCTCGCGCTCATGCTCGCGATTGACGCTTCCGTTCACCGAAACACCGTACACACCGCTCATATCGAGCCTGAGGCTCTCGAACAGCCGCGTGTTGAGCACCTCAACGAAGGCCGAGTAGGCATTGGCCATCTCCTTGTCCCAGTCGGCGGGCTTCACGAAGCGGAGCGTCACGTTAGCCTTCTGCTCGCTTCCCTTGTGGAATACATACTCGGCCGGCCCGGCAGGCGAGGTGAACTCCTGCTCGTCATAGCCGGGCTTAGCGGCCGCATCGCCCGGGATACCGCCCAGATAGGTCAGCACCAGCTGCTTCATAGCCTCCGGATCGACATTGCCGACAAAAACATAGGTAAACCCGGCGGCATTGCCGAAGCGTTCCTTATAGATCTGCTGCGCCCGGTCGAACCGCACCTGATCGAGGTTCTCGGGCACCGGCCAGCGGCTGCGGCGCGGGTTGCCGTTGTTCATGATCTTGGTCACCTCATAACCGAAATAGTTGTTCGGACTGTCGAGCAGGTGGGCGTACTCGCTCCGCTCGGCCTGCATCACGCGGACATAGGCCGCCGAATCGAAATAGGGCGCCGTGTGGTAAAGGTAGAGCAGCTCGAAGAACTCCTGCGCATCGCGCGGGGCGAAACGGCCCGACATCGACTCGTTGTAGAGCACGAGCGACTGGGTGAGCGACATGGTCTTGCCCGCAAGCAGGCGCTTGAGCTGGATATTGTTGATCCCGTTCACGCCGCTCTCGTCCTGGATCGCCGTGGCGTAGAGCGCCGACATATCATCATCGGGGCCGTACATCGAATAGCCGCCGTTGGACGAGGCGCGGAACAGCACCTCGTCGTTCTTGAAATCGGTGGGCATGAACACGACGGTCGAGCCGTTCGAGAGCTTCCACTCCGTCAGGTTCAGCCCGGGAAGCGTCCGCTCCGAGACGATCGTGCCCGGCTCGGGCGTGAAGTCCATCAGCTCGGTCACCACCTCACCCTCGTCGTACGGGGCGACCTCGGCCGTGCGGACACCCTCGACGATGGCCCGCAGCTCATCCTCAGACGAATAGACGCGGCTCGCGGGACCCGTCACCACCACCGTGCGGTTCCGCTCGGTCATATACTTATCGGCCAACTTGTTAATGTCCGCCACCTTCACTTTGGGCAGCACCGCCCCCACCAGCTCGTACTCGTACTCGATGCCGGGGATCGGCTCGCCCGTGAGGAAGTTGACCTGATACTCGTCGACATAAAGATCCGACGCCGTCTTTTCGCGCTCGTTGTAATAGCGCTCGTAACGGGCCGTCATCCGGGCCTTGGCCCGCTCCAGCTCGCCCGGGGTAAACCCATAGCGGCGCACACGCTCGTCCTCGGTGGCCAGCGTGCGCAGCGCCCGGGCCACGCTGTCGGGCGAGCAGCGCGCATAGCTCGAATAAGTGCTCACGCCGCGGAAATAGGCCCCGTAGCCCGACTCGGCATCGAAGAACGGCGGATTGTCCGACTCGGCGAGCTCCGCAAGGCGCGCGTTGATCATCGAAGCATAAAGGGCATCGTAGATATTCTGCTCGACATAGTCACGCTGCGTGACGACTTTCTTAGGCAAATGCTTGTATGATATCTCGACCGAGCAGCCCGAGGTCTCGGGATCGGTCGCCACCACCACGCGCAGCGAGTCATGGTCGGGCACATGGCTGACAATGCGCGGACGGGCCGTCGCCGGAGCCGTCATCCCCGAGAAGCGCTCGCGGATCTGCTCCTCGACATACGCAGGGTCGATGTCGCCCACCACGATCACGGCCAGCAGGTCGGGCCGGTACCAGTCGTGGTAGAACGCGCGCAGCTCGTCGTAGGTAAAATTCGAGACCACCTCGGCCTTACCGATCGGCAGGCGCTCGGGATAGCGCGACCCGGCCATCAGCACCGGCAGGTATTGTTCGCGCAGGCGTGTCCCGGCACTGCGCCCCAGGCGCATCTCCTCAAGGATCACGCCCCGCTCGCGGTCGATGTCCGCCTCGGCCAGGTTGAGATAAGCCGCCCAGTCCTGCAGTACGTTAAGCCCTACGTCGATCTTGTCGGCCGCGATCGGCAGGTAGTAGACCGTCTCGTCGAACGAGGTATAGGCATTGAGCTCGTAGCCGAAACGCACGCCCATGCTCTCGAGCATGCCGATCATCTCGGCATTGGGCCACGTACGCGTCCCGTTGAACGACATATGCTCGAGGAAGTGCGCGAGCCCGCGCTGGTTCTCGTCCTCCTGGATCGACCCGGCGTTGACGATCATCCGCAGCTCGACCTTGTCCTTGGGCGTCTCGTTGTGCCTGATATAATAGGTCAGCCCGTTCGCAAGCTGCCCCTTGACCATGTGCTCCGTATCGACCGGAATCTCTTTCTTCGGCTCGTAGCGGAACGGCTTGCCCGCTCTCTCCGTCTTGCCTGCCACGGCCGAACCGCCTGCGGTCAGGCAGAGGGCCAGCGCAAGGGCGGCGATCTTCAATACTTTCATATGTTCGTCTGTCTTTTACTGGCCCGCGGCGCGGCGGGCCCATACTGTCAAATCCGTCCGGCCCCGGATCGTGCAACACAGCCACGGCAACGGCCGTCTCCATCGTCCCGTGTACAGGACCGCTCCTGCCCGCCGATCACACCTCCATGCCCGGAGACCGGAACCGCGCCGGTCAGAAACTATACCCCACCCGCACCTCGGTGGCGTGGCGCGAGAAGCCGTCGGCCGCATGCTTGTACCCATACGCCGCGCGGACGTATACGCTCTCGCCCCGCCTGAAGCGGTAGCCCCACATCAGATCGGCCCCCAGACCGTAATAATTCTGCCACAGCATAGCGATGTCGGGACGGACGAAACCGTTCTCGATCGTCCGGTCCTCACTCTCGCGCGTCACATAGTTCATGCTCTTGTCCCACACGCGGTTGACCATCCCGTTGAGCCCCACCCGGTAGTAGCACTTACGCGCCTCGAGGGTCCGCACGACCTCCAATCCGGCCACGCCGCGGCGGAACCGGTTGTACGAGTCGAGCACGGCATACTCGTCGGCGAACCTCTCGATCCGCCCGTCGAGGGCCACGCGCCACTTGTAGCGCTCGGGCGAGGCCATCACCATCAGCGCGTAGCGCAGCTCGGCCGCCCGACTGGTCACCACACTGCGGCGCGGAGCCTCCGAGTCGGTCTGCCAGGCATTGACCCCGGCGTCGGAATTGAACACCTGGATGATCTCGCGGCCCGAGCGCTCGTCGTCGCGGTACTCCGCCTCCAACTGGTGGGTGAGCCGGTCGCCCGTATAGCTGGCCACCAGCCGGGCCCCGTAGTTGTTCTCATAGATACGGCCGCGCTTGCGGGGCTTGTTGTTCTCGATGTCCGACGCCTCCTCGACATAGTTCTCATAGGTCCCGCGCACGAGCAGGTGGAAGCGGCGCATGTCGAAATGGTACTCCACACCCGCCGTATGACCGTCGCCCTTGTACTGGCGCTCGCGTTCATTGGCGCTGAAAATGTCGTAGATATACTGCCCCATACCCTTGAGTAGGTAAATTTTCTGGGCCTCCGACGAGTTGTAGAGCATCAGGTTGGTATTCTCGCGGAAGCGGCGGTAGGTGTAGTCGCCGCTGAGAGCGTGCGCCCGGTAGCGCAGCGTCACCGACGGGCTGACGCTGATCGCGTTCGAGTTGGACTGCGGGCGCGGGTCGATCTTCTTGGCCCCCCGGTTGACATTGATCCCCGCGCGGAGACCGAAGGCCACCACATCGGCGATCAGCGGCGAAGTCCCCTGCGCCCAGAGGTCGTAGGCCTGCTTGGTCCAGTCGCCCCCCGTACTGTCGGCGATGATATAGGGCGTCCCGCGATACGGGTCGAGGATCGAGTTGAACTTCACGTCGTCCTCCTTCGACTGCAGGAAACGGAAGCCCCCGCTCACATAGAGCTTGCCGAGCGTCATCGCCCCCTCGGCGTCCAGGCCGTAGTTGAAGATGTGGGCGGCCTGCTGCGGGCGGTGGAACGAACCGTTCTCGATGCCCAGCCCGAGGCTGAGGTCCGAGTAGGCCACCTGCCGCCCGAGAACCAGCGCCGAAGCGTTGCCCGCAGCGAGCGTATAGGCCGTCTCCTTGAAATAGGCGACATCGAGCGGCGTGAGCTTGAGCGCCGTGCGGGCCACCGGCACGGCATCGAGCGGCACGGTCCGGGCATCGGACACCGTATCCGCGAGCGCCGCGCCCGCACCATCCGCGCCGGCCTGAGCCCACGCGGCAACGGGCAGCACCAGTCCGGCAACCAGCGATAAGCGATATAGATTCTGGATAAAATTACTCATGGATCGTTCTCATTTTCTCGTTTCCGGCATGTTTACTTACTGAGCGGCGCGTCGTTGACCTCGAAGTCGGCCGTCGAATTGTTGGTATCCTGGTAGACCACCACGCCGCCCTCGTCGCTCTTGACCTTGCGGATCACGCTCTTACCCACATAGGTCCCCTCGACGGTCGCAAACCCGGCATCGAGCGACGGCGGGAAAAGCTTGGTCACCGAAGTGGTCTTGTTCTGGATCAGGTCGACCGCGTCGATCACAAAGCTGTTGGGCACCTTGAGGCAGGTGTAGTACTCCTCGGTCTCGCCGCCGGCCCAGAACGTCGAAGGCAGCACGACCTGCTCGAACCCGGCCACATCGGCCGCCGACGCCTCGATCAGCACCATGCCGCGCCCGAAGACCGAGATGCGCCACAGGTAGCTGTAATCGGGCCAGAAGACCATCTTCATGTTCGGCGCGGGAAAATCCGGATAGGGATTCTGCGGATCGATCACATAGGCTTCATAATCCGCCCCCGAGAGATCGACCGGCGAATTGAGGTTGTACTGCGCATCCTTGTTGTGCGGGGCGGCCATCACGGCGATCACAGCCGTCGCGCCCGCTTCGAGGGTCACGGGCTCAGCATCGTCGGCCACGATCTTCCACAGCGCCTTCACATACACGTTCCTGTAATTGCCGGCCTCCTCGCCCTCCCAGAGCGGGGGCGCCTGGTTGAACCCGCCATAGTGCTCCATAACGCCGATATAGATGTTATTGAGCGGCGCGGGCACTTTCGAATTGTTGTGGATCGAGTAGAAGCCGTCATTGCGGTACTGCCCGTCGCTCGGCGTGCGGGACCCGGCGTAATAGAGCTCCTTGAACACGATCGCGCCCGACTCGGACGAAGCCAGGGTCAGCGTTCCGAGCGAGTTGCCCGCCCCGGTCCGGAGACGCACCGACGAGGCATAGCCCGTCAGCGTCCAGCCCGCATCGGCCGGCCCGCCGGTGATCTCGGCCACCTCGGCCGCGGTCAGCCGCCCCGTGACGCTGACCGAATACTCGCCGGGCAGCAGCCCGTCGAGGCGTACCTTGCCCCAGAGGTCGGTCGTGCGCGTGTACTCAAACTGCTCGCTGTTGTTGGTGAGCGTCAGCTCGAGCGGCGTCGAGAAAGGCTTCGTGTCACCGAACACCGAGTAGGTCAGGTGTACGTCGAACGGATCGGCATAGGGCGACGCAGGCGCCGTGTCCTCGCGGCACCCCGCGAGCATCAGCGTCGCCAGCAACCCTGCAAATATGCGATTTACTCTCTTCATCATCGGTCTCCTTAAAATTTTTCAGATCAGAACTTGGCCCACACTTCGGCCCCGAAGAACTGGCGCGGATTGCGCGTGCTGTATCTTCCGGGATAGCGCTTGCTCTCTTCGAGCGGGCAGTGCATGAACATATTGTTGACGAAGAACGCGAAGCCGAGCTTCTGCTTGATCTCCTTGGTAACCCGCAGGTTGAACAGCCACAGCGGCGAGTACCAGTCCCTGATCTCGCGCCTGAGGTCGATCGTCTTTTTAACATCTTCCGGAATCACATCATTAGGTCCGAAAGCCGTGTAGCTCAGGTCGGTCGCCGAGAGGTAGCCGATCGGAAGCTTGTTTTCGGTCCCGAGGAACCACTGCTCGTCCTTCCAGATGGTCTGGATCGAGAGCGAGACGACGAAACTGATGCGCGGAATATTGTGGATGATGCGCAGCGTGGTCGAGAACCGCTCGTAGGCACTGCCGTCGCCCGTCCCGTAAACGCCGATATTCTTGTATACGCCGTTTTCGGGGCTCTTCTGGTAGAAGCTGTAATTGGTCGAGTAGAGCTTCGACTGCATCCACGCGCCGTTGAGCACGAACGAGGTGCGGATGGCCTTGAACTGCCCGAAATTAAGGTCGAACTCGAGCCCCTTCGTCTTATTGACCTTGTCGTTGAGCGGCCGGTTATAGCCCAGCACGACCCGGCTCGACTGCGAAGGATCGACCTCGAGCAGCGGATAGTCGCCCGGCCGCGCGGTACCTTTATACTTAACCAGATCGAACAACCGGTACGACCCGAAGTCGTATCCGAAGGAGTAGCCATTGGTCAGCTTTTCCATAAAGCCCGTCACGGCAAAAGCCATCTGCCCCAGCGTAAGATCGAAGCCCACCTCGGCCTTGCGGTTCTTGGCGATCTTGAGGTTGGGGTTCGACGTGTCGTAGACTTTGGTCGTGATCATGCTCAGGCGCTGCGACTCGGGCAGCCCCTCGCCCAGGTTGTCGTAGTTGACAAAGTCGAAGTAGGCCCGGTCGGGATAGAGGAACATCAGGGGCGGCGCCTTGGCCGTGATCCCCCACCCGCCACGGATCGTGAAGACATGGGGCACGATGTCGTACGAAGCATTGACACGCGGCGACCACACCGACCCGCCCTCGGTGCGGCCGGGCTGGATCAGGTCGAAGCGCAGACCGAGCTGCACCTTGAAGTCGCGCTTGAGGATCGTAGCCTTGATGTTGTCCTCGAGGTAGACCCCGAGCTGGTTGAGCGCCGGAATATCGGTATAGGGACGCATGCGCAGCCCTGACGAGGGCGGCATCAGCGGGTCGAACACGCGGCCGCGGCCGAAGTTGACGTCCGTCCGCCAGTCGGCCCCGACGATAATGCGGTTGCTGACCGACCCGATATCGCCCAGGAAGCTGCCTGTCACCTTGCCGAAGATATTGAGCGGCTTACCGTAGGTGTGCATCTTGGTCAGGAACTCGTACGGCAGGATGTTGGTCATCGCCGACGGGTCGAGGATATGATTGTTGGTCAGCGCATTGCCGTCCTTGTCATAGATGATCTCATTCCGGTTCGAGGTCACCGTCCCGTCCTGCATGGCCGAAGTGATCATGTAGCCGAAATTGTTCTTGATCTCCTGCGTATAGCCTTTCTGGTTCTCGTAATCGGCCGAGAAGTTGAAACGGACGAACTTCAGGAACTTGCGGTTGGGGCTCCACACCACGTTGGTATTGAACTTAAAGCCCATGTTCTCCGCCCGCCGCTCGCGCATGTATCGGGCATCCGACGGGTCGAGCTTCGTCGCGTCGAGGTCGGAGAAAAAACCGAAGCCCGTGGTGGCACGCAGCTCCCTGGTGATGTTGACCGTATGGAGCAGGTTGGACGTGAAGCGCTGAAAACCCTGGTAAGGGCGGCGCTCGTCGCTGAGCGACTTGGCATAGTCGAAGTCGAAGCTCAGGTCGCCCGCTTTGGGGCCGAGGTAAAAGCCCTTGCCGAGCGATGCCTGCGTAAGCGTAGGGTTGATCTTCAGGCGCACCTGCCACGGGAAGCTGCCCGCCTTGGGATTGATGATGATCACGCCCGAGGTCAGGTCGCCGTACTCGACCGAGGGTATACCCCGGATCACGTCGACCGACTCGATGTTGTCGACCGCGATCTGGCGCATGTCCTTGCCCGAGCCGGCCGTCGACGAGAAGCCCGTGTTGAGCGAGCCTTCGGTCGCCGTATTGCCGATCTGGAGGTTGGCGTTGTTCGAGATCGGCGCGCCGTTGTAGACGATCGACGTTCCGAGACTGTTCATCGCATCGCCCTGCACCTGGCGCAGCGTGGCTTTCGACGGCGAGTTGAGCGTGGGGTTCGACGCGAGCGCGCCGGGCAGCAGCTCCATCACGTCGCCCAGCGAGGTGGCCTGCAGGTGGTCCATGGCCGAGCGCGAGATCGACGAAGCGGTCGACGCGCCCACCTTGTTGCTCTTGGCCACGACCGTCACCTCGTCCAATCCGAAGTTCTCCTGCTCCATGAAAAATTTTGACGGTTCGGCCTTGGCCGCCACCGTGATCTTCTCCTCGACGGGCACCATGCCGACGAAGTTGAGCTCGATCTGCGTCTCGCCCGCCGGGACGTTCTGCATCGTAAACTGCCCCCGGACGTCCGTAACCGCCCAGATACCGTACTGGGGCAGGTTGACCGTAACGCCCACCATCGGGGCTTTGGTCGCCTTGTCGAACACATAGCCCGTATAGGTCAGCGCCCCTTTGCCCCTGGAGGGCGTCTGCGCAGACAAAGAAACTGACAGCGCCAAAAGCACAGCCAGTATAAACGGGACCCTCAACAGCCTCCGTCCGAATCGGAATTTCTCCATCATAGATAAGTAAAGATCTCGTCGTTCCATATTAACAGCGCAGGATCAGCCGGTTGGTCGCTGACCGCGGTACGAGAAAAAGGAACCGACCTGCCCCCAATGAGCCGTACTCATGCAGACAGGTCGGTTTATGGGTTATCGTCCAAAAATCAGCGCAAACTATCTTACGCAACGAACAGGCATGGCAAACATAACCGGACGGGTCTTCTCCACTGCAGGGATCAGATTGTTGGCAAAATTGTAAGCCAACGACATACCGAGCAACCCGGTCGTCCCGGTCACAACGTCCGAGCTCCAGAACGTGGGAGCCGAAGCCATATATTTCGACACTTCGCCTGCCGAAATCATGCCGTCTCCGTCGGTATCTTTCACCTGGAACATGCCGCTATTGGCCATCTTCAGCATGTTATAGATACGAAGCGACTCGGCGGCCTGCTCCTCCGTGTAGGACGGATCCATACCGAAATCTTCCATAGCCAGATTATCGAAATAGGGCAGAGTCAGCGACTTGATCAGCTCAAGCTCGGCCTGGGTCGGCAAACGCCAGCCGTCGGGGCAGGGGCTTGCGGCCGTAGCCCACGACGCGGGTGCTGCCCAAGTAACATTGTAATCGAAACTACCGTTAACGGCCGTGGCGCCTTCGGTGGCAACAACGGCATTGCGTCCCCACTGGTAATAGTTACCGCTCGTTCCCACGGCGCTGGCGCCCACATTGCGGTCGAGCATGTAGAAGTTCGCCAGATGCTTGATCGAGTCGATCACGCCATAACCGGCCGGAGCCTCGGGAGTCAGGTACAGCTTGGCAGTACCATCGACACCATTGACCGAACGGGCCTGCACCGTAACCTCGATCGGCTCGGTGAGTGCGGCATCGGTGCGGGTCAGCTTGCCGGTATTCTTATCGATCGTCACCGCCGTATTGGCGCTGACCGACCACTCCATCGTCTTATTGGTCGCATCGTCGGGCTTGACGGTCACGCTCAGCGTCGGCATAGCGGCACCCACAGCCATCGAAGCGTACATGGCAGGCCCCTGATTGATCGTCACACTCGTCACCGATACGGGTACCGGCGCATCATCATCGTCGTTACAAGCCACCGCAGCGACCGACACAACGGCCAGGGCAAGAAGAAATTTTTTCATAGTCCAGTTTTTAGTTAAAAATACAATATTATTGTGACACTTTTAGGTTCCGGAACGCTGCAAGCACATGCAAAAATCCCAATATCAACGGACGGTCTCCGAACCCCCTCTCATTTTCACAAAAAACCGGCGCCTTCGGCGTCGATCCTCCACAAAGACAGTGAAAGCCGAGAATAATCGGAGGGAAACCTGTTTTCCAAAAGATTGCCGAACCGCATCCTATCAGTCAGCCGGGCGCAACCGGAGGACAATTTATGTCCGGAAGATTGCCGAGGCGTACCCTATCGTTTACAAAGATAATATTTTTTTCTTCGAATCAACGGTTTGTTAAAAAAAGGTTAATCCCCGTCATTTTATTCACACACATATATCGGGAGCGCACATTGCCGTAACCGCAGACTTCGGTGCCGGGACCGCCCGGCCGTCGTGGCACAGACCTTGCGCCTGACAACCCGTAACACCGACGACTATGAAACAAATCGCGCTGATCGCCCTGATCGGCCTTATGAGCCTCAACGCACACGGTCAAACCATGAAAAAAGCACTGAACGCAGAAGAACGGAGGGTCATCCTCGGCAAAGGCACCGAGGCCCCTTTTACCGGCCAATATTACAAAACCAAAGAGAAGGGCACCTACGTATGCCGGCAGTGCGGGGCCCCGCTCTACCGCTCGGACGATAAGTTCGACTCGGGCTGCGGGTGGCCCAGCTTCGACGATGAGATACCGGGCGCTGTCAAACGCCTGCCCGATGCCGACGGGCGCCGCACCGAGATCGTCTGCGCGCAGTGCGGAGGCCACCTGGGCCACGTGTTCGAGGGCGAGGGTTTCACGCCCAAGAACACGCGCCACTGCGTCAACTCGGTATCGATGGAGTTTGTCCCGGCCGACGAAGCGAAGACCGCCCGGACCGATACGGCGATCTTTGCCGGAGGGTGTTTCTGGGGTGTCGAACACCTGATGCAGCAGGCGCCGGGCGTCCTCACCGTCGAATCGGGCTACACCGGCGGCCGGACCGCACACCCCACCTACGAGCAGGTATGCTCGCACACGACGGGCCATGCCGAGGCCGTGCGCGTGACGTTCGATCCGTCGAAGACCGACTACGAGACGCTGGCACGCCTGTTCTTCGAGATCCACGACCCGACGCAAGCCGACGGCCAGGGCCCCGACATCGGCGACCAGTACCGCTCGGAAGTCTTCTACAACAGCCCCGAGCAAAAGGCCGCGGCCGAGAAGCTGATCGCCCGGCTGAAAGCCAAAGGCTACCGGGTGGTCACGAAGGTCACGCCGGCGACCGCGTTCTGGCCCGCAGAGCCCTACCACCAGGACTACTACGAGCGCAAGGGCTCGCAACCGTACTGCCACCGCCGTGTAAAACGGTTCGAATAGCCGTCCGGCAGACATGAGAGCGGGGATATGGGCGACTGTCCATATCCCCGCCTGTCTTTCCAACCCGGCGGGCGCCTGCCGGCAGCACAAGCCTCGCCCGGCCTGGCAACCTCCCGGAGCCCCTCCCGGCCAGTCGCCCCCGTCTCCGGCGGAACCCGGCATCGCGCCATCGGGCCGTCGCGCTCACGGCACTACTCGTACACGCTCTTATACCACTCCAGGGTTTTGTAATAATTGTCGTGATTGAGACTGCCTCCCCGGAAGATGTACGACGCAACGCCGCAGTGCCGATCGACCGGAAGTTTGTCGAACAGCATCGGGGTCGCCGCGGCATACGGGACCGTGCGGGCAAGCTGCGCGCTGAACCGCGCATACTGGTCGGGCGTCGCCACCGACTCCATAAACTCGTCCAGATCGAACTGCCAGAGCGGGCTCAACGCCCGTGAGAACGACTGCATCGCCGACAGGTCGAGCGCCGCGATCCGGTCGCCCCGGCCCTGTACGATCGCCCGTACCTCACCGGCAAGCGCCTCCAGCTCAGAAGTACGCACCAGCCCCACCGTGGCGGTCCGCCACGATCCCGACCGGCCGTTGTAGTAATCGAAAAAGCGGCGGCAGATCTCCCGCTCGCTCTCCTTGCCGAACAGGGCCGGCATCAGCCCGTTGTAGGGGAAGCCCGTAGCGATCACCTCGGCCGGGGAGCCGATGATGTACTGCGCCTTGTCGCGCAGGGCATAGGCCACCTCAACACCCCCCATAAAGCAGGCATCGAATATGATGTAGCGGAACCTGCCGTCGGGAATGGCCTGTTGCAGCTCGCCGACGTCCATCATCGAAGTGCCGTCCATGCCGAACCACTTGACCGGCGGCATATCGTCGTCCGGTCCGGCCGCACGCAGGACCATGCTCTGATAGGCCGCCACCCCCTTGGGCTGCCAGCCCTCGCCATGCGACCAGAGGATCAGCCCGTAGCTCTCGGCCGGATAGAGACTGCACGCATCGTCGATCACGGAGGCCAGCACTTCGGGCGAAGCGGAGTTCTGCTCCGGATATATCTTCAGCACCCTCGCCTCGGAATCTCCGTAGCCGAAATGCAGCAGGCGCGGCGCGCTATCGTCAAATCCGTTCTCCGGGTCCGCGACCGCCGGGTCGACATACACGACCAGATCGCAGTTGGCCGGAATACCCCGGCTGCCATACGCCATCTCCTTTATGTTCTGCTTGGCATACGAATCAAGGTTGTTATCGGCCGCGAGGTAGATGAGCACCGTACGCGTCTGCTCGGCCACGGGAGGCGCCTCATCCCCGTCCTTCGAGCAAGCGACCGCGCCGGCCATCGCCAGTACGATCAGCATGTGCCCCAGCCACCGGGCCGCGATCCGTTCTATTCCATTCATATCGTCTGTTCTCTTTGTGGTCCGGAACTGCAATTCCGGACACTGTCCATTATTCAATTAACGTATTACCCTGCAAATAACGTATGCCCTGCAAAATCATGGCCGGAAAGCCTGCCGTACACCCCGCGACTACGGCCCCGTCCGTCATCCGTCCGGCGCCTCTCTCCCGGTCCCTGCACGCCGACCCGCACCCTCCGCCGCACGTCCGCTCGGGCACCTACCACCTGACCTTCCGGAACAGGTCGCGCTCGGGCCACTCCGCCCGGGCCCGGATCGCCGCCTCGGGGAAGGCCGACATATCATGCCAGAACCCCGCCTTGCCCGAGCGCCGGTTAGCCAGCACAACGAACGAGAACTCGTCGTCGAGCCGCACGAGGATCGTCGCCGTACCGGCCAGCGACCCCGAGTGCTCCCACCGGTCGAACCCGAAGTAGGTCGTCGACAGCAGCTCGGCCGGCAACAGGTCGGGCACCCCCGGCATCCGGTCGATGCGGACCATGAGCCGCGCCAGGTCGGCCGCCGAGGCGATCCATCCCCCATGCGAGTCCATGCGGTGCACGTCGATCCGGTAGGGCCATCCGGCCTCGTCGGGCTGGTCGTAGGTCACCTCGTCCGGGAACCGCTCGGCCAGCGTATTGCCGCCGATCCGCATACCGGTGATCCCGCACGGGGTGAGCACCTCGTGCCGCACGTACTCCTCGTACGGGCGCCCCGTCACCTTCTCGATCACGCGCCCCAGGATGCAATAGCCCACATTGGAGTAGTAGTACTTCGCGCCGGGCTTCGTGCTCAGCGGCCGGTGGGCCAGCACCTCGCGGATCACGCCCGCCTGGTCGAGCCCCGGATACGAAAACATCGGGTCGCCGGGATCGTTCTGTATACCCGACTTATGCTCGATGAGGTGGCGCACCGTGATCTTATCGAATCCCGAGCCCGCGGGCACCGGTCCGAAATCCTCGCCGAGCACCCCATCCGGGCCGAACACCCGGTCGTCCATCGACAGCTTCCCCTCATCCATCAACCGGAGCAACGCCACCAGCGTCACGGGCTTCGAGATGCTCGCGATCCGGAACAGGTTGCTGTTGACCGTCGGCTCCTGCGTATCGATCTCCTGCACGCCGTAGCAGTTCAGGTACACGAGCCTGTCGTTACGCACCACGGCCACCGTCACTCCCGGCAGGTCGTACTTGGCCCGCAGCGCCTCGATACGCTCGTCCATCTCGGGAAAATCCCAGCTCGCGCCCGTGCGCAACTTACCTCCTCCTGCCAGGCACTCAGCCGCGCCGGCCACTACTGCAAGGGCCGCCACCAGCGCGACCCGTATCATCCTTCGCATTATTCTATAATTAATTTATGGTTTGTCATGACGTCCGGTCTCCATCACCGGCTGCGTCCAGGCATAATAGCTGCAATACTCATCGCCCGCTTCTCGCAATAGGTCGCCCGGATGCGCATATATCCGTCGCCGGGCCGGAGCTTACAGTTCATCGCCGGACCGCCGGTGCGTTTCAGCACCTGTCCCCCACGGCCGATCGCCTCGACCGCGAACCCCTCGCATCCCTCGTCGGTAATGTTCGGGGACAGCCCCCGGTCACCTCGGCTCGCGTCGCCGCTTCATCCGCCTTCACGGCGATCCGGCCTCCGGTGGGCGCGCAGCGGTCGAGCAACACGCTGCTCGACGCATAGAAACGGCCCTCGGCAATCGCCCCGAGGATCTCGTCCGGATCGGCCGAACCGGCATCGACCATGATCCACCCGCGGCCCGGACAGCAGTTCTGCCGCCTGATCTCACGGAAATGCTGGGCGTCGTCGACCGCCACGGCGTAGATCAGCCGGCCTGCCGTGAGCAGCCCGTCCCACTTGCCCTCAACAGGAATAAAACGCTCGTTACCCCAGTTATAGCATACCGAGTCGGGATTAAATACCTCGAGGTGCGTGATGTTCCGTACGGGCAGGATATCCGCCACCTCCACGCCGTCGGCAAAGTTGGGGTGGTTGATAAAGGCCATGCCGCCCGCAGCCGCAATGTGGCTGGCAAACAGCGTCACCGCCCCGGGATTGGCCCCGGCCCCGTCCGTCTCGCCCTCGCCGCCGGCTCCGTCGCGCCCACAGGCCTCGCGGATCGAGACGGGCGTCATCGGCGCGGTCACGTTGGCCGCCGTGACGTGGATCGAGTTCTCGCTGATCTCGTTGCCGGGGATCAGCACGAAATCCGCACGCCTGCCGGTCATATCGACCTCGCCCGGCCGCAACGTCACGTTGTGGTCGGTGATCAGCAGGAAGCGGCAGCCGTGGTCGTGATACCTGTCGACGACCTGCTGCACGGGCGTATCCCCGTCGCTCGCAGCGGTATGGGTATTGCCGCGAAGCCACGCCGATGCCGGGCGCCCGGCATCCGACGGACCGCCCGCCAGCAGGAACGCGGCACCCAGAATGATCGCCTTTTTCATCACGCGTACGATTAAACAGCAGAGCAGGCAACAAAGATAGCAAAATCCATCTTCGTTGTCTGCTCCGTACAGATGATTTCGTCGCCTTACTTAACGGGGCTGGCGAGCAGCTCCTCGCCGAAATGGTCGACGATCCGGTTATAGGCCTCGGCTGCGGCCCCGTTGCCCCAGTCGTAGATCGTGAACTCGCCGATGCCCATGCCCTTGTCGCCCGTGGCCCCGCCGTGGCCGTAATTCTCCATCGTGAACCCATAGTCCTTCTCGTTGAAGAACGGCCACGCATACTCCCACTGCCGTTTCTCCTGCGGGTTCTCGGGGCAGTACATCATCGAGAACGAGCTCTTGAGCGCAGCCAGCCCGCGCTCCTCGTACTCTTGAACGCCCAGCTCGCGGCCGTACTGCATGATCAGCTCGGCGAACAGGCTCTCGCGCGAGTCGTTCCACTCGCCGTCGGCGTTCATCACGCCGAAGCCGCCCAGCGTCGACACATAGATATAGGGGGGCTGCCACGAGGCCTGCGTCATCAGCAGCTCGTCGAGCACGCGGCGCCCCAGGTCGAGGTACTCCTTGTTGCCCGTGGCGCGGTAGCTCTCGAGCAGCGCCTCTGCCGTCCAGAACATCGAGAAATTGCACTGCTTGTACATATTGTTACGCTCGAACTTGCGGCCCAGGTGGTCGCCTCCGAGACGGCTGCACGACCAGTAGGTCTCGAAGTCCTCCCAGCGCCCCTCGGGTACGATCTCACGCGCAATGACATCCATCGCCTTGAGCGCAGCATCTTTGTACTTTTCGTTGCCCGTCGCCCGGGCCAGTTCAAGCAGGAACGTGACCGACATCGAGCTCTCGGGCGACTCCGTCAGCTCGGGAAGCACCGCGCCCGTCTTCACATCGATCCAGGCCGGGAAATACCCTTTCTCATCCTGCAACTCGACCAGCCGGTCGGCATAGCGCGTGGCATAGTCGACCAGCCGCTGGTCCTTCTCCAGCTCATTGTACCAGCGGGTCATCAGCAGCGCCGTCCAGCTCATGTCGAGAATGTGGAAGGGCGACTGGCTCGGGTCCCAGGTCACCGGATTGCGGTTCGAGTTACCCCAGTAATAGGTATCCCACCCCTTCGAGCGGTTGTACGGCTTGCCGTCGATCATCTTCTGCTCCATCTCCGCACCGATCAGCCCGTAGAACAGGCCGTCCCGCTGCGGGAACGAGAGGGCCAGCTCCTTGGTCATCTCGGCCTTGCGCTTCAGCTCCGCATCGCCCGTACGCCGCGCATAGCGATAGAGGCCACTGGCCGAGCGCAGCGAGCTGAACCAGGCCTGGTTCCAGATCGAGCGGAACTCGCGCTCGTTGACCTCGCCCGGGTAGTTGGGGCTCTGCGTCGTGTTGACGATGAACACCGGGGCGCCCACGCGCTTGCCGTCGATCTCGAACTCCTGCCATACGGCATCCTTCCAGTTGTTGAACGCCCAATTATAGGTGTGTCCGGCATATTTGTCGAACGGCACCGGCTGCGCAAAGTCTTGCTGATACTGCTCATGGCCCCAATTCTCCCACAGGAAGGCAAGCACCTTACGGAACGGATTGGCCAGCACCTCTTTGTCCCGGGTGGCCACCACATAGAAACCGAAGTTCACCGTCCCGGCCGGATAGACGGCCCCCGCGGCCCGGCTGAACAGCACATGGTCCGAAACGTAGTAATTGCTCATTCCGAGCGTCAGCTCGTTCTCCGGAGCGTTCATGTCCATATAGAAACGCACCGGGGTGCCCGCCTTCATGATGTCGATGTCGGGGATCAGCATCAGCGTGCGGCTGCCGTCCTGCACGATCAGCGCAGGCGAGCGGAACACATGCTGATCGATGATGTTCTGGTCGGTCGGAGTCAGATGCGGCGCCCAGTTGAAGGTCGGCGCGAAAGCAGGCGTTATGCGCGCCTGCCAGTCGTCCTGCTTCACCTCCTGGGGCAGGTTCCAGCTCAGGTTGACCTTATATATATCCCTGGCCACACGCTCACAGCTCACCTCGGGCTTCATCCCCCCGAGCTCGTCGAACTGCATATCGGCCACAAACGTGTCGATCTTCTTCAAACATCCGGCATCACCGGCCCGCAAGGGCGTGGGAAAGCCGCACATGGCCACCCAACAGGCCAGCATTACCGCTACGGTCGTCATTTTTCTCATAGGTTACAGTAGGTATAGTTTTAGAATTCAGTTCAGCAAAAATAGTTTTTTTTCATAATATTCTTATATTTGCCTGCGAGATAATTTACGCCGTTCCGCGGCTAATATATCAAGATATTTTCGATACCAACACCCACGAGACCCAAGAACACGCATCAATAACCTGAAATTTTACAAAAACCAGAAAAATCACGATGAGAAAACTGAATTTTTTAATTATTTCAGCCCTCGCGCTTTTCGTATCAACCGGGAGCCTTTCGGCCCAGAAGAGCATTTCGATCCAGACCCTGCTCAACGAGATGATCGACCGCGATGCGCTGGCCCGCTTCCCGTCGCCCGAGTACACCTGCAAGCAGTTCAGCAGCTACGATCGCGCGTCGGACAAGGCCAAGACCCACAACGAGCCGCTCTGGTTCAGCAACTATGACCGGACACAGTTTATCCGTACCGAGCAGCACGACGGCCGTACCGAATACGTAATGATGGACACCGAAGGACCGGGCGCCATCGTCCGTTTCTGGATGACCTTTGCCGGGCCCAACTGCGGACGCGGCACGATGCGTATCTATATCGTCGACATGGAGACCCCGGCCATCGAAGGCGCGGCCTTCGATATCCTGAGCGGCAATATCGTGACGGAAG
>JAFQJK010000067.1 GCA_017415005.1 Rikenellaceae bacterium | reverse complement strand
GGTCCGTCCGGTCCGCGACTTTCTCCCATATAAAACGCGGTACTACCCGAGTGTAGTACCGCGCTTGCTTTTTACGTGGGGCCCGACCCCGTGCACCGTCTTCGTTAGAAGCTGAGCTTGACACCCGCGTCGAAGCCGGCGCCGAGCATCGGGTAGCAGGGGCCGTAGAAGTAGAGCTTGCTGCCCGTGAGGTTGGTCCCGTTGACGTAAATGCCGACCTTCCGGCTGATATTGTATTGCAGCTCGAGGTTGAGCTCGAACTGAGGCGAGACTTTCTCTTCGTAGAGCGACTGGCTCATCGACGCGGAATACCAGTAACTGCGTCCGTACACGGTGCCCTGGAGATGGGCGGTGAACTTGTCGCGATAGCTGTACCGCACGCCCAGCGATCCCTCGAAGTTGGGCATTCCGCCGGCATGGTCGAACTTCATCCCGCTTTGCTTGATACGGTTCCAGCCGTAATACTGGAATGCGGCGGTGAGGTCGAACGCGCCGGCGATGCGTCCTGCGAGTTCGCCGCCGATCGTCCATTGGTTAGCGTCATACACGATGGGGCGCATCAGGTTTGGACTCATTCTGCGGTCGGTCTCGAAGAAAGCGATGTCCTTGTAGATCGAGAGGCCACCGAACACCTTGTACGAGAATGCCGACCCGATGTCGCCGCGCAGGCCGATCCGGCCTGTATATTCGGCCGTATTGGGGACGAACGAAGAGGTCCGGATATAGGGGTTCAGCCGCGCCGCGCTGCGATATCCCCCTGCCCAGAGGCGTCCGTCGATGTCGATATACGGGACGAAGGCGCCTTCGAAGGCATCGACTTTCATATGGAACTTCGGGAAGAAGTAGCTTTTCTTGTCACGGGGGATCGATAGATCCGGAATGTTCGTTACCAGATCGTCCAGTCCCGAGTTGGCATGCACATATTCGAAGCCGAGCGTGAAACCGAACCGCTGGCCGACCAGTTCGTACTGCGGCGCTACGTGGTAGATCCGGTTGGTGTGTTTGTAGCTGGTGTATTCGTCAGCTTTGGGCTTGAATGAGTAGTTGTCGAACGACCCGAGCAGTGTGACCTGGTGCTGGCCTCCGAAGCGCTTGCCCAGCTCGAAGTACGGGTTGATGTTGGTCTCGTGGTTGTCGAAGTGGTCGAAGAAGTAGTAGCCTTTGGCGCCGACCCGGTAGTTGAAATACGTGAGGTCGGTGAACGGCGTCCCGAAGACGATGCCCGCATGCGCCGTGTTGTAGGTCTGACGGTAGGGGAGGCGAACATCGCCGGGACGCGTGGCCTGCCCTCCGTACCGCGAGATGAGGTCGTAGTCGTAGCCTGCCTCGCCGCCGACCATCAGCCGGCCGAAGTGGTGCTCGCCGTAGATGCCGGCTCGGTTGTACGAGTGGGGTGCGAACTGCTTGATCCCGTATGTGTTCTTGATGTCGGCGAACGACCCGAGGTGGTTGAGGTAGGCGCCGAGCGTGCCGCGCCCCTTCATCTCGGGCGAGTAGTTGAAGTCGAGCACGCTGCGCAGCGGGTAGCCGAGCCCGGCCTTGAGGTAGAACGGCGTGAGCGGCCGGTAGACCGAGGCGTCGACGTTGGCTGCGCGGATCGGGGCCACCTCGAACCCGTAACCCAGCGGATTGGGGCGGATGCCGTATCGCAGGTCGGGACGCAGGGCCACCGTGTCCGTAAAGTTGGGCGTCGTGCCGAGCTTCGTGGCCGTGCGGAGCGTGGGCTCGTATTCACGGGTGACCTCCATACTGCGGTTGAGCTCGTCCTGCTGGGCCTGCGCTGCGGTGGCGGTCGCGAGCAGCAGACAGAATATCAGTGTTTTTTTCATAATCGGTACGGTGGTTTATTTCAGTGCGTTGATCTTGTTGCGGGCCTCTTCGATCACCCCGTCCGAGGTGTCTCCGTAGCCGTCGATGATACTCTGGTAAGTGGCGCGTGCCTGGAACGCGTCGCCGTCCTTGGCGTAGATGTCGCCCAGGATGAGGAACGACTTGGCCACCCAGTAGGTGTGCGGCGAGTTCTGCTCCGAGAGCGTGAAGACCTCCTTTTCGGCCTCTTTGTACTTGCCGTCCTCGAAGTGTATCTGGATCAGGCGGAACTGGGCTTCGGCACCCTCGCGGCTCTTCGACTCGGAAGCCACCTTGCGGTAGGCTTCTTCGGCCTGCGCGCGGAAGCCCTGTGCCGCGAGGCTTTTGGCTTTGGCGAAGTTGGCGTTGCGGGTGATCTCGGCCGTCGTGAAAGGCGAGGCGATCGCCTCGTCGGCAGCCGCGATCACGAGGTCGTTGTTGCCGGTGGCGACGGCCGATGCGAGGTATCCCGAGAGGGCTTCGGCCACCGTGGCGGCCTGCGTGGCGGTCTGGGCGAGACGTTTGTACTTCTCCGCGGCCTGCTCATACTGCTGGTTGTCGAAGTTGATCTTGGCCCCGTGCTGCAGCGCGCGGACCGTGAACGGGTTCGAGTAGAGGTTGATGACCTCCTCGAAGGCGACGAGCGCCTCGGCCGGCTTGTTCAGGCGCAGGTTGCAGTCGCCGATGTAGTAATAGGCGTTGGGCTTGTACGCGCCGTTGGGGTAATGGCTGAGATAGCTCTGCATCAGCGGCAGGCTCTTGGCCGCGTCGCCCGAGAGGTAGACGCGCTCGGCGGCGGTGAAGGTCAGCGAGTCGCGCTCGGTCACCGTTACGTTCGTTTCGATGCCGGCCCCCTTGGCATAGTCGAAGTAGGCATCGACGTTGTTCTGGTCGACGTAGATGTTGCGGATGCCGAGCAGCGCGTCTTTCGACTGGGGCGCTGCGGGTGCTTTCGCTACGGCCATCTTGTAGTATTTGAGGGCTTCGTCGTTCTGTCCCATGTTCTGGTAGATAAGGCCGAGCTCGGTGAGCGCGCTCAGGTAGAACGGTGACTGGGGGTACTGGGCGATCAGGTTTTTGAGGATCGTTGCGCCGTCGGCGAAGCGCTCCTGTCCGAGGTAGGTACGTCCCAGCTCGAACATCGCATTGTCGACATACCCGCCCTTGCTGGCCGAGACGATGTCGAGCAGGCTCTCGATCTTGCGCTGCGGACGGTCCACGAGGCCGAGCATCATCGCGCGCTGGAACCGGGCGTAGTCCGCCTCGGGTGTTGCCAGCTTGATCGCGTCGTCATACTCCTCGATAGCCTGCCAGTACTTGCGGTCGGCCATGCTCAGGTCGCCCAGGCGGTTATATGCGTCGGCGCGAAAGCGGTCCTTCGCGGGGTAGACCGCGAGGAAGCGCGTGAACGACTCGCGGGCCGGCTCGCGCTGCTCGGTGTTGAAGTAGCTGTACCCGAGGTTGTAGTTGGCCATACGGTTTTCGGCTTCGGTGCGCGGCGATACGGCGACGTATTCCTTGTAGAGCGGGATGGCCCGGCGGTAGTCGCCCTTGCGGTAGTACACCTCGCCCATCCAGTACTTGGTCAGGGCCGTATATTTGGCCGTGTACGGGTTTTGAAGCGAGATGTTGAAGAACTCGAGCGCCTTGTCCATGTCGCCGGCCGAGAAGTGCTCAAGGGCGCGGTAATAGGTGATCTTCTGCAAGGCGGCCTTGACGTTGTTGTCGGGGTCTTTCATCAGGCGGATCGCCTCATAGGCGGCGTCGTAGTTGTGCGAGTTGAAGTAGGCGGCCAGCAGGCACTCGCGCGCTTCGCCCAGACGGGGCGACGAGGGGTACTCGTCGATGTAACGGGTGAGGATCTTGATCGCCTCGCCGAACGCGCCTCCGCCCAGCTCGTATTGCAGCTTGCCGTAGTTGAACAGCGCATCCTCGGTGATGTTGGGGTCGTATGTGCTGCTGGCGGCCAGCGCGAACGACTGCATCGCGCGCGGCTTGTCGCCCAGGCGCAGGTAGCAGTCGGCCAGGTGGTAGCAGGCGTTCTGGCTCAGCTCGTCGTCGGGGCCGCACACCTGCGCGAGGTCGTTGGCCGCTGCCTCGAACTGGCTGGTCATGTATCGGCTGTACCCGGTGAGGTAGAGCTCGTTGCGCCCCATCTGGCCGTCGTTGTCTGCATAGAGCTGCAGGTAGCCAAGCGTCTGGTCGTAATCCTTGAGGTGGAACCACGACTCGCCGACGATACGCGCGATCTCGGCCCGGCGGCGGTCGGTCACCTTGCCCAGCAGGTCGGGGCCGTTCTCGACCACATAGTCGTAGTTATGCTGCAGGAACTCGATCTGCAGCAGGTAGAACGGCACGAGCGGCTCGTAGGCCGGCTCCGAGGCCACGGCCATGAAGCCTTTCTTGGCCTTGTCGTACTGGCCCCGCGTATAGTCTATGTATGCCGTGTAATACGTGGTGTGCGGGGCATAGATCGAACGTCCGTCGACCTGCGCGAAGGCATTGTACGCCCCGTCGAGGTCGTCAGTCATGAACAGCGCGTGTCCCCGCTTGTAGTTGTATTCGTCGAGTTTGAGCTTGCTCAGGCTGTAGGGGTCGATCTCGGTGTAGAGCTCCGCGGCGCGCGGGTAGTCGCCTTCGCGGTAGTACTCGCCGGCCAGCGCGAACTTCACGTCGTTGGTGTAGATCGTGTGGGGATACTCTTCGAGGAACCCGTTGAGCAGCTCCGTGGCGTTATCGGCGCCCAGCTCGGCGGCGCAGAGCGCGATGTGGTAAGCGATACGTGTGTCGTATCCCTGCGCGTCGCCGCGGATGAGCGACTGAGCGCGGCGGAACTCGGCCTCGGCCGCACCGTATTTCTCTTTTTCAAACAGGGAGAGTCCCTTTTCATAGGCGCCGCGCACTTCGCGGAGGCCCGATCCGGCGACGCTCTGGGCGTGCGACTGGACGACGGCGAGGCAGAGCAGCAGGGTGACGATGAGTTTTTGCATAACCGATTGGGATTAGAACGCGACAGACAGGCGTCGAAGCCGTTACGGATCGCTGTCGGCATGGGCCGGAGCGGCGGCTGACGGCTTTCCGCTGTCGGGGCGAAAATACAAAAAAATATCCATACGAACGGTGCGGCGCCCCGAAAAAGAAGATGCGCCGCCGGCCGCCCGGAGTTGGGAACGATCTTTGCACGTTCCGTACCGTAAAACCGTTTTCGCCATGGTAAAAGTTTCGCTCGAATATCGCGACGGGGTGCTGGGCCCGGCACCCGACGGGACACCCTGTCAGGAGCTGGGGCCCAAGTCGCTCATGCTCTATGCGCTGGGCAAGTGTTCGTCGCTCACGTTCCTCTCGCTGGCCGAGAAGATGCGGGTCCGCATTTCTGATTACCGCATGGAGGTGAGCGGCGATCTTTCCGACGATCCCCCGGTGAGCTGGAGCCATTTCGTGGCGATCAACACGGTGTTCATGGTCGGGGTGGCCGATGAGCGCGATTATAAGAAGGTGTTGTCCGCAGTGCAGAAGACGCATGACAAATACTGCGGCGTGTCGCTGATGATGCAGCGGATCGCGCCGGTTTCGGTCGAAGTCTATATCAACGGCCGGATACAGGCATTCGGCGAGACCGCTTTCGAGGCTGATCCGCGTCCCTGAGTCCCGTCCGGTGTCTCCGGCCCGGAGGAAAGGCCGGGGCGGAAGGGAATAGGAACGTGGCGCCGCCGGACGATGCCGGCCTGACCGGCCCGGCGGCGAGACACCGGAGGGTCGATCCTTGCTGGATCGACCCTCCGGCTTGTATAGGCGCGGTATGTGCCCTGCACGGCTGGCTCGGCTGCGCAGGCGTCTGCCGGTACCCTCTGGTATACCCCTTATTCCCGTACGGCCTTTCTGTCCACGGACCGTCAGCTGCCATGCTTCCTGCCCGCAGCGCCGTCCGGTGCGTCGCTCCTCCCTGTATGCCTCTTCTCTCGGACTGTCACTCGCCATCGCACATTCGGTTCTGCGCATTCCGCCGCGCTCCCGCCTTCCGGTTGCGGCGGCGCACCGCCTGCGTGACCGTATGCGCGCACAACCGGCGCCCGGCCGCGTCATCCCGGTCCGGAATCGCCTCGGCCGGACCGGGATGCCGCGGCCTCCTGCCCGGTTTGGTATAGTTGTTGTTTTTCGCGAAGGCAGTTTTCATTGCCAAGCACTTCACCAAAAACGAGACGATATGAAAAAAATGGTACTTGCCCTTCTGGCTGCCGGAGCGCTGACCGCAACAGCAGCCCATGCCCAGACCGGAATTACTTTCGGCCCCAAGGCATCTCTCAATGTTGCCGGACTGACCGGCGCGAGCAACACGTCGAGCCGGGCCGGCCTGGCCGTGGGCGGCTTTGCGGAGTTCCGCCTGGGTTCGATCATCGGCATCCAGCCCGAGCTCATGTTCTCGATGCAGGGCGCACGCGCCAAGGAGGTGGTTGGACATGCCGGACTCCGCCTGGGTTACCTCAATATTCCGGTCCTGGCCAAGTTCTATGTGTTCCGTAGCCTGAGCATCGACCTGGGGCCTCAGGTGGGGTTCATGCTGAACTCCAAGGTGCACCACTCTGATTCGGGCGAGACCGAGAAGATCAGCGGCACCCATTCGACCGACCTGAGCATCGCCGTCGGTGTCTCCTATACGTTTTTCAAACGGCTGATGGTCTCGGCGCGCTACAATATCGGTACGACCAAGGTCTTCACAGAGGGCAATAACAAGAACGGCGTATTCCAGCTCGGCGCAGCCTGGCGGTTCGGTATCGGACGGTAACCCCGTGGTGCGGCTGACGCCGTCCACCCGATCGGCTAACGGGCGGGCCTTGCCGCAGGCCGGTACCTCCGGCCGGCATGCCGATCGCCGCACACACCCTCCGGCATTGCCGGACCGCTCCTATACGGCAAAAGACCCCGCTCAACCGAGCGGGGTCTTGCTGTATGCGTATGTGCGGGGTCGGAGCCGGTCGCGGCCCGGTCCCAGAGCCTATAGCGAGATGTCGAGGATCTCGAAGCGGAGCACGCCGGCCGGTACGGTCACGTCCACCTCCTCGCCCTTGCGCTTGCCGAGCAGCGCTTTGGCGATCGGCGTGCCGATGGCCAGCTTGCCCTCCTTGAGGTTGGCTTCGTTCTCCGACACCAGCGTGTAGACTACGGTCTTGCCCGTTGTTAGGTTCTTGAGCGTCACTTTGTTGAGTATCTGCACCGAGCTCGTGTCGATCTTCGACTCGTCCAGTATCCGGGCATTGGCTATGGTAGCCTCCAGCTTGGCGATCTTCATCTCCAGCATGCCCTGCGCCTCCTTGGCCGCATCGTACTCTGCGTTCTCCGACAGGTCGCCCTTGTCGCGCGCCTCAGCGATCATGGCCGAGATGGCAGGACGCTCGACCGAACGCAGCTGTTCGAGTTCCTGCTTGAGCTTCTGAAAACCAGCCTCAGTCAAATAGGTTACTTTGGTTGCCATAACTATAAAATTAAATTCTGTTTTTATTCTTTAACAAAAGCAAAAAGAAAGAATCCTGACTCTCCCGAGCCAGAACTCTTCCACGTTTCAAGCAAAGATAGACAACATATTCCGAAAAAGCAAATATTTCCGGTCGCAAATCATACATTGCAGGCTGTTAGGCGATTGCGTCTTTGGGGCCTGTCTTGTCCGGGGGCATAGGGAGGGACGGCTCCGGCCTTGCTTTGGCACAGAATCTGTACCGTTTCCCGCTGTCCGCCGGCGTCGCGCCGGCCAAGCCCGGAGCCGGTGCCGCGGGCTGTCGCCGGGACCGCATCCCGGCCGGACCGGATTCGCCGGATTTTCTTATCTTTGCACGATATGGGACCTTTCCCCGAGAGGCTTTTGCTCCGGTGCCGCCCTGCCGTCCGACTTTCGGCCTGTATTGAGAATATGGGATACTTCTTGGGCGGGTTTCCGGGCAGGCTCCGGTTTGACGCCCGACTTTCACAACTTATCTTTCGCTAACCCCGAGAGCCTATGGCACTTTATCCCGCAACCATCCTGATGACCGAGTTCAAGGCGATCCTCACGCTGGTGTACGTGCTTTTCGTTGCTTTCACCATCGTGGTGATCGTCCATGACAAGCGCGATCCGGTCAAGGCTCTGGCGTGGATCACCGTCATCGCCCTGGTTCCGGTCGTGGGCTTCGTGTTCTATATCGTTTTCGGCCGTAACCACCGCAAGGAGAAGCTCTTCAGTCGCAAGGAGCTGCGCGACCAGAAGCAGCTTGAGCGCATGACCCAGCGACAGCTGGGCGAGATCAACGACAGTAATGTCCTCCAGAAGCGGCTGATCGCCGACAACCGCGACATCATCACGCTGCTGCTGAACAACAGCAAGGCGCTGCTCACCGTGCGCAACCGGGTGACGATCCTCAACAACGGCAAGGAGACCTTTGCGAGCATCATCGAGGCGCTCAAGGCCGCCAGGTCGTCCATCCACCTCGAGTATTACATCTTTGCCAACGACAAGCTGGGCAAGCTGATCGCACGCATCCTGATGCGTAAGGCCCGCGAGGGCGTCGAGGTACGCTTCATCTACGACGACGTGGGCAGCTGGGGACTCAGTCCCAAGTTCATCCACCGCCTGCGCAAGGCGGGTGTCGAGGTGCGTTGTTTCATGCCGGTGGCCTTCCCGTGGCTCACGAGCAAGATCAACTACCGCAATCACCGTAAGATCGTCGTGGTCGACGGTACGGTGGCCTTCACCGGGGGCATCAACATTGCCGAGCGCTACATGGGCCGCAGCAAGAAGCTCGGTATGTGGCGCGATACGCACCTGCGCGTCGAGGGCGAGGCGGCCCACATGTTGCAGTCGGTCTTCATCACCGACTGGTTCTTTGTCAGCCATCGCCAGCCCGACAATCCGGCCAAGTACTTCCCGCGCGTGCGGATCAAAGACGAGTGCCTGATGCAGATCGTCACCTCGGGTCCCGACTCCGATTGGGCTTCGATCATGCAGGCCTTCTTCGCCGCCATCACCAAGGCCCAGAAGCACATCTACATCGCGTCTCCCTACTTCCTGCCCAACGAGGCGATCCTTACGGCGGTCAAGGTGGCCTCGCTCAGCGGCATCGATGTGCGCGTGATGATCCCGAGCCGCTCCGACAGCCGCATCGTTTACTGGGCCTCCCGCTCGTACATCAGCGAGCTGCTCGATGCCAAGGTCAAGATATACCTTTATAAGAAAGGCTTCAACCATTCGAAGCTCATCATGATCGACGGTGTATTCAGCTCGGTCGGGAGCGCCAATATGGATATCCGCAGCTTCGACGACAATTTCGAGGTGTCGGCCATCATGTACGATGCGCAGATCACCGCCCAGCTCGAGGCCGAGTTTATCAACGACCTCAACGACTGCGAGTTCGTTACCCCCGAGTCATGGGACGACCGTCCGGCCCGGCAGAGTATTTACGAGGCTTTCTCGCGTCTGTTCTCCCCGCTGCTTTAGGGCGCCCGGCCCATGTCCGGCCTGTGCCGGCCTGCCGCTCCGCTCTGTGGCCGTCTCTTTGTCCTCCTGTTGCTTCGCCCGCAGCCGCTCCGCTCTGTCGCCGTTTCCTTGCCCTCCAGTCGCTCTGCTTACTGCTGTTCCGTCCTGCCTGTTCCTCACCGCCGGTCTGTTCCTGTCGCTCCGCCGCGGTCCTCCGGACGGAGGACCGGCATGCGTTACGCCCTAAAAGAGCGAGGCGGCCCGTCGGGGTCGCCTCGCCTGTATGAGAGTGCGGCTGCTGATTACAGCGCCTTGATCTCCTTGAGGATCGCGTTGGTCTTGCGGACAGCCTCGGCGCTCTTCTCGAAGAGAGCCTTCTCCTCGGCGTTGAGCTCGATCTCAACCACCTTCTCGACGCCATTCTTGCCGATGATGGCCGGAACGCCGATGCAGATGTCCTTCATGCCGTACTCGCCCTCGAGCGATACGCACGACGGGATCATCTTCTTCTGGTCGCGCAGGATGGCCTCGACGACCGATGCTGCGGCTGCGCCCGGAGCATACCAGGCCGAAGTGCCCAGCAGCGCGGTCAGCGTTGCGCCGCCCACCATCGTATCCGCTGCTACTTTTTTCAGCGTCTCGGCGTCAGCGAACTGGCTCACCGGCATGCCCTTGTACGAAGCTTTGCTCAGCAGCGGGATCATGGTCGTGTCGCCGTGGCCGCCGATCACCATGCCCTCCACCTCGTTGATGTTGGCGTTCAGGGCCTTGCTCATGAAGTACTTGAAGCGCGAGCTGTCGAGCGCGCCGCCCATACCGAATACCTGGTTGCGGGGCAGGCCGCTGACTTTGCTGGCCAGGTAGGTCATCGGGTCCATCGGGTTGCTGACGATCAGGATGATGGCCTTGGGTGAGTATTTGAGGATATTTTCGACAACGGTCTTGACAATACCGGCGTTGACGCCGATCAGCTCCTCGCGCGTCATACCCGGCTTGCGCGGCATGCCCGAGGTGATGACCACCACGTCCGAGCCGGCGGTCTTCGAGTAGTCGTTGGTGACACCGATCATATTGGTGTCGAAATCCAGCAGCGTGGAGGTCTGGCAGATGTCCATGATCTTGCCCTCGGCGAAGCCTTCCTTGATATCGAGCAATACCAGCTCGCTGGCCAGCTCGCGCGTGGCGATGACATTGGCGCACGTAGCTCCTACGTTACCTGCACCGACTACGGTTACTTTGTTTCCCATGTTTTTGATTCGCTTAAAATATTATTCGGTTAACTTGGCATATTCCTCGGCCGTGAGCAGCGTGTCGAGCTGCGCCGCGTCGCTCATTCGCACCTTGACCATCCATCCTGCGCCGTAGGGGTCCTTGTTGACCTGTGCCGGGTCGTCGTTGAGGCTTTCGTTGAATTCGAGCACTTCGCCGCCGACGGGCATGAAGGCATCCGAAACGGTCTTTACCGCTTCGATCGTCCCGAACACGTCGCCCTGCGCGAGCGTGTCGCCCACGCTGGTCACGTCGACGAATACGATGTCGCCGAGCTCACTCTGTGCGTAGTCGGTGATGCCGATGACGGCCTGGTCGCCCTCGACGCGGACCCACTCGTGGTCCTTCGAGTACCGGAGGTTGGAGGGTGTGTTTTTCATGGTGTGGTCACTGTTTTTTGAGGTGTCAAATATAGCGCTTTTATTTGGTTGTGTCAACTTTACTGTGAATTTTGTAACAAAAAATCAACGGACGGTTACGCGGAGCACGACGGGGTTGTGGTCGCTGTTGGCGAATCCGAGCGGAACGGTCCGTACGTCAATGAGTTCGATCCCCGGCGAGAGGACAAAGAAGTCGGTGGTCGTGCGGGTGGTCGTCTGCGGATCGTACGGCTCGCGGAGATAGCGCAGCGAGCGGCGCGAGAGGTCGGCGGCCCATTGCCATCCCCGGCCGAAGAGCGAGTCGGCCACCGGCATCGGCCGGAAGTCCGGGTCGGAGAGCTCGGCCGGCGTCGGCGTGTAGCCCGGAGGGTACTGGTTCCAGTCGCCCCCGGCGATCGACGGGATGCCGTCGGCGTACTGCGTGGCGAGGTACCGCTCCAGCTCGGCGGTCTGGGCCGTGCGGATACCGCCTTTGCCGTAGGCGCTGTTGTGGGTGTTGGCCACCAGCAGCGGCCGTCCGTCGGCGAGCGTGAAGGTGGCTGCCATGAAGCAGCGCTTGAGCTCGAACAGGCGGACGGGCCACGGGAGCTGGGCCGAGTAGCCGACGCGCACGACCTCGCGGGGCCGGGCCCGGCTCATCAGTACGAGCCCCGCCGTGACGGGGCCGGTCGGGTTGGTGAGGGGGAGCGGGACGAAACGAGCGCGGTAGTTGGCTGCGAAGTAGGTGTGGTACTCGGGGAACTGCTCGCGCAGCAGCGCCAGTTCGTTGATCCGGTATGTGCGGCGCGATGCCGTGTCGACCTCCTGCAGCAGGACGATGTCGGCGTCGAGGCTGTCGATGACGCGGGTGATGCGCACGAGGTTGTGTTCGGTGCGCAGGCGGCTGGTCCGCATGCGGGTCCCGCCGTCGTAGAAGAAGTCCATGTCGTCGCCGAGGCCTCCGTAGCCGATGTTCCACGAGAGCAGCGTGAGCGTGTCAGGTCCGGCGGCGGTGCCTGCGGCGAAGTTTGCGGTGTCGGCCGGCGACGGGGCGAACGGGAGCGCGCCCGCAGCGCGGGGGGCGAGGGGCGTGCTGTGGCCCGAGAGGATCACCTGGCGTGGGGCGGGGCGGTACTCGGTCAGCATGGCGAACGCTAAGAACAGCACGACGGCGGTCAGCGCGAGGCCGAGCAGCCCGCCCAGGAAGCGGAGTGCGACGGGACGGTGGTGAGGGATCATGGCAGGAGTGTTATCGGCGTAAGGTACATCGGAATGAAATATAGCGGTGGCATGCCGACATAAACCGGCCGGATGCGCAAACCGGTCTTTCCGTACGGCGACGGCCTGTTCGCGACGGTTCGCTTTTCCCGGGTGCCCGGTCTTTTATGGCGGTCCGGCTTTTCCTCGGAGCCTGGGCCCGTTCGTGGCGAACCGGTCATTTCATGGAGTGCTGGACTTTGCCGGCACTCCGGCTTTTCTTTTGACAAGCAGTTTCTTATCGCATCCGTTGCCCTGTAATCCTGCGAGGAGGCTCAACAGCCGCTTAACGTGGTATGTGCAGGTAATGCGCCCGTGTCCGCCGCTTCCCCCTGATGACAGAGCGCCGCGAGCCGGACTGCTTGCCGTTGTTTGGGCGCGCTATGCTCCGACAACGACGGCTACGCGGTCGGCGATCGTCTGCGGCGCGATCCCCTCGAGGCAGCGGTAGTCCTTGAAAATGCAGGGCTTGTTGCCGTAGACCGAGCAGGGACGGCACGGCAGGTCGAGCTGCACGGCGTTTGCCGGGTCCTGCCCGTAGCCGTAGAAGCCCGCGTAAGGGTGCGTGGCGCCCCAGATTGACACGACGGGCGTACCGACCAGCGAGCAGAGGTGCATCGTGGCCGAGTCCATACCGATCATGCAGTCCATGTTGGCCATCAGGTCGAGCTCCTCGTCGAGCGTGACATGGCCGATCACCGAGACGATGTTGGGGTAGCGCGTCTGCATGAACTCGCCGAACTGCTGCTCGTAGACGCCGCCGCCAAACACGAATACCTTCTCGTACCGTGCCGAGAGCAGGCCGATCAACTCGTCCGTCTTGACTGTGGGGTATATCTTGCCCTTATGCTTGGCGAACGGGGCGATTCCGACCCATTTACCCGTTTTGGCGCCGGCCAGTGCGGTCATCTGCTCGGGGATGGGCCGCTCGCGGCGCGGCATGCGGGGGGGCAGGTCAAGGTAGCACCCCAGCTCGAGGAAAACGTCGCGGTAGCGTTCGAAAGTCGTTTTGAGCGGTACGACTTTCTTGCGGAACTTGCGCGTCATCGCCTCCTTTTCGGCGCGCCCTTTGTCGATGCGTGCCGTTTCGTGGCCCGTGAGGGCGAAGAGCGTGCGGAGCACCTTGCTGCGCAATACGTCGTGCAGGTCGGCCACGCAGTCGATCCCGAGCCCACGCAGGTCGCCGAAGAGCCGTATGAGGCCTCCGAGCCCCTTGTGACGTCCCTGGAGGTCGGGCTCGAAGAATTCGATCCCTTCGATGTCGAGGAAGAAAGGCTTGAAGAAGGGGCGGGTGAGCACGGTAATGCGCAGGTCGGGATGGGCGCTGCGCAGGGCGGCGACCACGGGGACGGCCATCGCCACGTCGCCCATGGCCGAAAGCCGGATCACCAGCATGTGCCGGCACGGTTTGTTCTTACTGGTCATCCGCTGTGCTATTTCGAACCGTACAAGACCGGGTTGAGCGCCGGATCGTTGTACATTTTCATCTGCTTGTAGGTCTTCATGTACTTGCGGCCCGAGGCGATGTCGTCGAGCAGCTCCTCGATGGCTGTCGAGAGATCCTGTTGCTGGGAGAGCAGCACGTCGAGCTTACGCCCGCACGCGGCTACGTGGTCGCGCGAGGCGTCGGGCCGGTTGACCTCCTGTGCCATGTGGTAGATCTTGAGCGCGAGGATCGACAGCCTGTCGATGGCCCAGGCGGGCGTCTCGGTGTTGATCCGGGCGTCCTGGGCGACTTGTACTGCTTTGTACCGGTCGAGGAAGTAGCTGTCGATGTACTCGACCATGTCGGTGCGTTCCTGGTTCGAGGCGTCGATACGACGCTTGATCTTCAGCGCCCCGACCGGATCGATCTGCGGGTCGCGGATGATGTCCTCGAGGTGCCACTGCACGGTGTCGATCCAGTTCTTGTGGTAGAGCAGGTGCTCGATGCTGCCTGTCGCATAAGGATTTGCGATCGGCTGGTCGACGTCGTCATATCGGTGGTAGTCGGTGATCGAGCGGGTGAAGATCTCGTGGCATTTTTCGGTAAACATAGTTTGTCGGTGTTTTGGCCGGGAAGCGGCTGCCGCCGCTGCCCGTTCGATTAGGTGAATCGTTTTGTTGCGGCCGGGGCCGCGCCGGTAACCCCCAAAAGTCTGCCGCTTGTGATGCCCCCGGGCTTGTCCCGTTACGGCTCCGGGGCTGCTCCGGGTTCTCGGCGGACCGTTCCGCACCCGACCCCGGGTGTCGTGACGCTGTTGTCCGGGACATGGCAGAGGCAACGCAATCTCCCTCCGGGAGCCTGATAAAATAACGGCAGAAGGCCCGGAATGATTTATTTTAGACAAAGCTAACAGAATTTTGCGCAAATTGCAATTAAATTGTATTTTTGTCCGTATCACAATGACGATCGAGACACTATGAATCTGATGCGCAAAACCCTGATGCTGCTGGTGGCCTGTGTGGCGGCCTTCTCGGCGTCGGCCCAGTACAGCGTGGACGGGCCCAAGATGACCCGCCGGCAATATATCGACAAGTACAAGCAGCTTGCCGTCGAGCAGATGGAGGTGTATGGCATTCCGGCCAGCATCAAGATGGCCCAGGCGCTGCACGAGTCGGACAACGGCAACAGCCGCCTGGCCCGCGTGGCCAACAACCATTTCGGCATCAAGTGCAAGTCTGACTGGAAGGGCGAGACGATCTCGCACACGGACGACGCTCCGGACGAGTGCTTCCGCAAGTACGCCTCGGCTGAGGAGTCGTGGCGCGACCATTCGGAGTTCCTCGACAATTCGCCGCGTTACCAGGCCCTTTTCAAGCTCGATCCGCTCGACTACAAGGGGTGGGCCTACGGACTGAAGGCGGCCGGCTATGCGACCAACCCCAAGTATGCCGAGGTGCTGATCAAGATCATCGAGGACAACGAGCTTTACCTGCTCGACCAGGGTGAGCAGCTGCCGACGCTGGCTGAAAAGCAGCCCGAGGAGGTCGTGGTGCCGGTCGAGGTGGTCGAGAGCAAGGAGAAGATCGACGTGGACAACTACATGATCTCGTCGGTGACCTCGAAGAGCGGACGTCCGATCTATCATAACAACCAGAGCCAGTTTGTCATCGCCCAGCCCGGCGATACGTACGAGACGATCGCCCGCGAGTTCGGGACGAACGCCAAGAAGCTGCGTAAGATCAACGACGTGAATCCGGCTGCGGCCGTGGCTCCGGGCGAGATGGTCTATATCAAGGCCAAGGGCAAGCGCGCGACCAACGGCAAGATGATACACGTGGCGCGTCCGGGCGATACGATGCATTCGATCTCGCAGCAGTACGGTATCCGTCTGCAGAGCCTGGTGAAGATCAATCACCGTTCGGCCGACTCGCAGGTCAGGGAGGGCCAGCAGATCCGGCTGATGTAGGCGGCATCGGCGGTGGCGCCCCGTGCTGTCCGGTCCCGTATGGCCTGGTCTGTGCAGGTGTCCGCCGTGCAAGGGACGGCGTTTTAACTTTAAACCTTAAATACAGTACGACAAGCATGGAAATGGAGAGTGATTCCCCATCCCCGCTGAGAGCCTCGATCATCGAGACGCTCGGCCATAAGTCCGGCCTGCAGCAGCAGGTATTTGACAATACGTTCGCCGTATTCACCGAACTCAAGGAGATCCTGCACGAGATGTCGTCGGAGCTCAACGACGCTCTCGAGGATAAGATCGACAAGCGCGTACGCATCGAGTATCGCGACCGGGGCAAGTTCGAGGCCCAGTTGCAGGTGGCCGGCGACATCCTGATCTTCAGCATGCACACCAACGTGTTCGAGTTCAACCGAGAGCATATGATCTGGCAGAACTCGTATGTCAAGCATGAGAAGGATAATTCGTATTGCGGGATCATCAATATCTATAATTTCCTGACCGATTCGTTCAAGTATAACCGCAATGCCGACGAGGGTTACCTGATCGGACGTATCTTCATCAACCGCGAGATGCAGTATTTTGTCGAGGGTAAGCGCCAGATCAGCCTTAAACACAATAACTTCGGGACCGGGGCTATCGACAAGGCGGCGATCCTCAATATTGTCGAGACGGCCGTGGGCTATGCGCTCGACTTCGACCTGCTCGTTCCGCCGTACGATGTGGTGAAGGTGGCGACGGTCGACCAGTTGAATACCAAGATCGAGAACTCGAAGATGCAGACCGGCAAGCGCATGGGCTATAAGTTCAATTCGGACGATATATAGCGTGCGTGCGGGCGGTTTCGCAGCGGGTTGAACAGTACGAGAGGCGTTGCCATGCCGGCGACGCCTCTTGTTTTCGGTGGACGGCCGGGGGCCGGTTTCGGGGCCGGCCCCGGCCTGCGAGCCTGTCGGGCGTTGCTCGTGCCGGCGGGGACCCTGTCGTGGGCACGCTGGAAATACCCGGTGGTTTGCGGATAGCCGGCCCTGTCCGATGTGCGGCGGTCGTCTGCAAACGCAGAGCCGCCGGCCTCGTGGCCGGCGGCTTCTGTTATCCGTGCGGGATGAGTCCGGACTGCCCGGGAGACCGCGGTGGGCGAACCCGCTGGAACGGACCCCGCCCGGGACGTGCGGGTTATTCCTTGTCCGCCTTGACGATGTTAGGCTGTTCGAGCCCGTAGCCTTTCTTCTTGTCCTCGCGTTTGAGCAGGAAGGCGAACAGGATCGAAAGCACGCCGAACACGGTGAAGATCAGCATTGGGAGCGTGTAGTCGAACTGTGTGCTCGGGACCCCGTCGATCACAGTCTGTCCGGTGATGCAGTAACGGTCGAGCACCCAGCCGATCAGCAGCGGGACGCCGGCCAGCCCCCAGTTCTGTATCCAGAAGATCATCGAGTAGGCGGTGCCCAACATGTTGTAGGGGATGATCTTGGGGACCGAGGGCCACATGGCCGACGGTACGAGCGAGAAGGCCGCCCCGAGCAGCAGGATCAGCGCGATGGCCACCCAGCTGGCCGTGAGCATCGGGATCGAGAAGAGCAGATGGACGACCACCAGCAATGCGGCGCCGATGAGCATGATCGTCGCGCCGCGCCCCTTACGGTCGTATATGCTGCCGAACAGCGGCGTGAGCAGGATATTGCCGAAAGGCAGCAGCGAGGGGATGAGGCCCGCGTAGTCGGTCGAGATGTGGAACTTCTGGATCATCAGCTCGGAGGCGAACTTGAGGAACGGGAAGACGGCCGAGTAGAACAGTACGCAGAGGATGGTGATGTACCAGAAGGCCTTGATGCGTGCAATGACGAAAATGTCGGAGGGCTTGAACTCCTCGTCGGCCTCCCGGGGCTTGCCGGCCTCGAGGTCGGCGGCGTCACCGGCGCGGGTCTGCCGGTCGAGGCGCACGTCCATGATGTTGAACACGAGGAAGGCGAGCAGCCCGATCACGAGCAATCCCAGGCAGAGCAGCAGCGGCGAGCCCGGGTTGTCGCCCATCAGCTTGGCGTAGGGATAGGCGCCCGAGAGGGCGATGGCCGTGCCGATACGTCCGGCTGCGACGTTCAGGCCCAGCGCGAGCGCCAGCGAGCGGCCCGTGAACCATTTGACGACCACCTTGTTGGCCGTGATGCCGATCATCTCGATGCCGACGCCGAAGACGGCAAAGCCGAGCGTGGCGTAGAGTACCTGCGTCTTGATCGAGAAGACGTGCCAGCCCAGGATATTGAGCGTCGAGACGCTGCCTGCGAAGTCGGTCGAGACGGCCCAGTACTTGAGCAGCGTCCCGGCGATCATCACCCCGACCGAGAGCACGCCGGTGAAGCGGGCGCCTTTTTTGTCGAGGATCATGCCGCCGAAGACGAGCATCAGCAGGAAGATGTTGAACAGGCCGTAGCCGCTGGTGAAGATGCCGTAGTCGCTGCTGTCCCAGCCGAGCTGCTGCTCGAGCATCGTTTTGAGCGGGGCCATCACGTCGGTGATGACATAGCCCGTAAGCATCGTGAACGACACGAGGCAGAGCACGGTCCATCGTGCCGCGGGCGAGTCGCTGATTTTACGTTTGATTGTTTCTACCATTATTTGTTATCCGTTGGGGTTTGTAGCCTGCTTGGGTCCGTGCCGTGCTCCGGCGGTATGTCTTTAAAATAAGATGCATGCGATCCCCGTGGGACCGCATGCATCGCGTGGTTTATCGGTCGTACTGGCCGTAGCGCCTGAGTACGGTGTATGCTTCCGGGATGCCGAGCTCGCCGGCCTTGCTGATGTCGAGGAACCCCTTGCGCGTGTCCTTCAGGTAGATCTGGACCAGGCCGCGGTTGAAATAGGCCTCCGCGAAGCCGGGGTCGAGCTCGATGGCCCGGGTGTAGTCGTCGAGCGCCTCGGGCAGGTTGCCCGACAGGCACTGGAGGTTGGCCCGGTTATAATAGATGTAGGCGAAGCCCGGGTATAGCTTGGCAGCCTTGTTGAGGTCGCCGATCGCCTCGTCGTAGTTGTAGGTGCGCGTCGCGGGGTTGTTGAGCCGGTTGACCGGGTCTTTCTCGACCGAGATGCGGTGGTAGCTGTTGTCGATCGACGAGATGAAGTCGATCATCTCGCACTGCGTCGTACTGCGGTTGATGTAGAGGAAGGGGTTGGACGGGTTGGCCTCGATGGCCGCCGTGTAGCTGGCGATAGCCCCGGTGTACTGGCGGATGAGCGATTGCGTGACGCCCCGCTCGAAGAGCTTCTGCCATGTGGCGATGCGCGTGTCGAGGGCCTGGCCCAGTCGGCGGTCGCGGGCCACGAGCGAGTCGGCCGGAATGTCGGAGGGCCCGTTGGTGAGTGCCAGGTGCAGGCTGTCGATCTGGCCGATAAAGTCGTACGTGCGCTGCATGTAGTGGCGTGTTTCGGGGTCGGTGGCCCGCGCCATGCCTTCGTTGGTGAGCGTGAACTTGAACAGCGGCAGCAGTGCGATCTCGTTCTCGTTGCTGGCGATGCGCTCGAAGCGGTTTCCGCTCTCGACATCGAAGGCGAGCAACTGGTTGAACCGGCGGCTCGTGTCGGCATAGGCCGAGTACGAGAACGTGCTGTCTCGCAGGCGGGCCTGGTATTCGGCGATCTTGCTGGCTGCCGTTGCCTGGTCTTCGCGCGAGCCCTCGACGTCGCGGGTCAGGTAACGCAGGCGGGCACGGCCCAGATAGGCGTTGGCGAAGTCGGGATAGAGCTCGATGGCGCGCGAGTAGTCGGCGATGGCCTCCTCGAGGTTGCCCAGCTGGGATTGCAGCGATGCCCGGTTGTAGTAGACCAGTACGTTGTTGGGACTGTAACGGGCCACCATGTCGTAGTCTTCGAGGGCGCGGTTGTAGTCGCCGATCTGCGAGCGGACGATGGCCCGGTTGAAGTAGGCCAGCGAACTGGTCGAGTCGAGCGCGATCACGCGGTCGAAGTCGGCGAGCGTCTGCATCGGCCGGTTGAGCGCCGAGTAGGCGAGCGCCCGGTTGAAGTAGGAGGGCACGTATGTGGTGTCGCAGCTGACGGCCTTGTCGAAGTCGGCGAGCGCCTGTTCGGTCTGGCCGCGCATCATGTAGATCGAGCCGCGGCGGTTGTATCCGTCGGGATTCTCGCGGTTGGTCCGTATCGCGAGGTTGTACTCCTCGAAGGCACGCGTGGTATCCTTGAGGTAGAGGTAGCTGGTGCCCCGGTTGAGGTATGCCTCGGCCACGCGGCTCTCGTGTTTGATGAACTGGTCGAAGTCGGCGATCGCCTTTTCGTACTGATGGCTGAGCAGGTAGGTGACGCCCCGGCTGTAATAGGCGCCTGGACGGTCGGGACGCAGGTTGATCGCCTCGCGGAAGTCTTTCAGTGCGTCGTCGTAGTTACCCAGCCGCGAACGCGTGATGGCCCGGTACTGGAAGGCCAGCGTGTAGACCGGATTGTACTGGATGGCCGAGGTGAAGTCGGCCTCGGCCCCGATCAGGTCGTCGAGGTTGTACTTGGCGATGCCTCGCATGAAATAGGCTTCGTACCCCTTGGGGTCGGCCTTGATCAGCATATTGAGGGTTTCGATCGCTTCGCGGTAGCGGTTGCCGATGAGCTGTCCCCGTCCGACGTAGTAGAAATACTCCTTGTTGAGCTGTGCCTGCAGGTCGCTGCACCAGAGGCCGAGCATCAGCAGTGTCAGGCAGAGGATTTTTCGCATGGATCGATCGTTTGAGTGCGCAAGATACAAATTAAAGCCGGAAAAGCACGGAGATTTTTAACTTAAATAACGGTGTCCTGCGGCGGTTTAGTGCCTGTTTGCGGAGGACCAGGGCCTCGTGCCGCCACCCCGGAGCGGCTTCCCGGACATATTTTGGGTGCGGATCGGCTCAATTGTCGAAAAAATAGTGTAATTTTGACAGCAATTTGTGCCGGCCGCTCCGGTCCGCCACGCCCTGCATCGGGCAGCGTGCGTGCGGGAGGAGGCGTGTCCGGGCGCGTGGTTTCCGGGCCGAGGCGGGTGAGCCCGGCGAGGGGGTGCAGGTTGCGTATGACCCGACAATCAATCAAATCTTATAACCCAAGATGAAAAAAGTAGATGTAGTATTAGGTTTGCAATGGGGTGACGAGGGCAAAGGCAAGGTGGTCGACGTGCTCACTCCCAACTATCAGGTGATCGCGCGTTTCCAGGGCGGTCCGAACGCAGGACACTCGCTCCATTTCGGCGGACAGAGCTACGTGCTGCATACGATTCCCTCGGGTATTTTCCGTGACGGCTCGATCAACATCATCGGCAACGGCGTGGTGATCGACCCGGTGATCCTGGCCCAGGAGATCGCCCAGCTCGAGGCGAGCGGCGTGGATGTCAAGAGCAAGCTGCTGGTCGCCAAGAAGGCTCACCTGATCCTGCCTACCCACCGGATGCTCGATGCGGCTTCGGAGGCCTCGAAGGGCAAGACCAAGATCGGCTCGACGCTCAAGGGGATCGGTCCGACCTATATGGACAAGACGGGCCGCAACGGCCTGCGCGTGGGCGACATCATCTCGCCGGCCTTTGAGGAACGCTACAACCGGCTCAAGGAGAAGCATGTCAAGATGCTCGGACAGTATGATTACGAATACGATATCGCCGCTTACGAGAAAGAGTGGTTCGCCGGGATCGAAGTGCTCAAGCAGCTCAAGTTTATCGAGGGTGAGCATGTGGTCAACCGGTATATCGACGAGGGCAAGGCGATCCTGGCCGAGGGCGCGCAGGGTTCGCTGCTCGACATCGACTTCGGCACCTATCCGTTCGTCACCTCGTCGAACACGCTTTGCGCCGGTGTCTGCACCGGGCTGGGCGTGGCGCCCAGCCGGCTCGGGAGTGTGTACGGCATTTTCAAGGCCTACTGCACCCGCGTGGGCAGCGGTCCGTTCCCGACCGAGCTGTTCGATGCCGACGGCGAGAAGATGCGCGAGGTGGGCCGCGAGTATGGCTCTACGACCGGCCGTCCGCGCCGTTGCGGCTGGCTCGACATCGTGGCGCTCCGGTACACGGTGATGATGAATGGCGTGTCGGAGCTCATCATGATGAAGGCCGATGTGCTGAACGACTTCGATACGTTGAAAGTGGCCGTGGCTTATAAGGTCAACGGCGTGGAGACCACCGAGTTCCCGTACGAGACCAACGAGGAGATCGTACCGGTGTACAAGGAGTTCAAGGGGTGGAAACAGGATATCAACGGCATTCGCGACTATAAGGATTTTCCGGCCGAGTTCAAGCAGTATGTGGAGTTTATCGAGAAAGAGACCGGCGTGCCGGTAAAGATCATCTCGGTGGGACCCGACCGCGAGGAGACTATTATCCGGTAAGGCCGGAGTTTCATGCACAGGCGACGGGGTACGGGAATGAGGCGGTTTCCGGCCCCGTTGTTGCATAAGGCACACGGAGACCGTCGCCCGGGCGGCGGAGACGATTTTTGTAGAACTTTAAACGATAGAGACGATGAAAAACCTGAGGATGGCGACCGTTGCGGTATGTTGCGCGGCGGGGCTGATGATGGCCGGGTGCGGCACGATGAACAAGACCCAGAAGGGCGCCCTGTATGGCGGGGGCGGCGGGACGCTGCTCGGCGCGGGGATCGGGGCGCTGGCCGGGGGCGGTAAGGGCGCTGCGATCGGGGCGGCCGTTGGTGCCGGCGTTGGTGCCGGTGCCGGAGCGCTGATCGGACGCAAGATGGACAAGCAGCGGGCCGAGCTCGAGAAGATCGAGGAGGTGAAGGTCGAGGAGGTGACCGATGTCAACAACCTCAAGGCCATCAAGGTGACTTTCGACAACGGCATCCTCTTTCCGACGGGTAAGAGCGAGCTGAGCGCCGCCTCGCGCGACGCGCTGGGCAAGTTTGCCGAGTCGGTGGTGAATAACCCCTCGACCGATATTTCGGTGTACGGCCATACCGACAATACGGGCAGCCGCGAGGTCAACGAGAGACTGTCGGCCGAGCGTGCGCGCGCGGTAGCTAATTTCCTGATCGGACGCGGAGTGGACGATGCGCGGATCAAGACGCGCGGTCTTGCTTACGACTCGCCAGTGGCCGATAACGATACGGAGGCGGGCCGTGCGCTCAATCGCCGTGTCGAGGTGTTCATCACGGCCAGCCCCGAGATGGTGAAGCAGGCCGAGGCCGGTACGCTGCAATAGGCCTGAGGCTTCGGACGGAACGGAGGGCGGGCCCCCAAATACGGGGCCGCCCATTTCGTTTCGGTGGCTGTGGCCGGGGTTTATGCCGCGCTCCGCTGGAGGTCGCTCGCCACCGGGCCGCCGTCCCATCCGTGGCGCTGTTCCTGCGCCGGCGGCCATCTCCTGTTTGTGAAGGACCGCTCCGGAGTGTTGTCCGGTCCGCGGCGGCCGGACCGGTGCGTGGTCCCGTTAGAAGCGGTAGCCCAGCGTCAGCGAGTAGTTCATGCTGCGGAGCGAGCCGCCGCTGCGTTCGAGGGAGACGAGGCCGTACTGTGCCTCGACGCCGACGACAACGTGAGAGACGATGCAGTCGAGCCCGGCCATGATGCCGAAGTCGGCCCGCTTGGGGTCGTATTGCGCCGGATCGCGACTGATCCTGCAGGCGGCGTACGGGCCGCCGTTGAGCGCGAGGGTCACGCATGGGCCGGGATAGAAGCGGAACGAGGCCAGGACCGGGAGTTCGAGGTAGGTCAGGTTGAATGTGCGGTGGGGGTTGAATCCGAGAGAGTTGCCGGCGACCGTCGCGCCTTTGGTCGAGATGTAGAGGCCGGGCCGCAGGGCGAACAACCGCGTGAAGCCGTATTCGATGCCCAGCCCGCCTTTGACGCCGATCTTCATTTGGGTGTCGCCCTCGGTGAAGCCGCTGACGTTCGCCCCGATGCGCAGGTCCCAGGTGAGCTGCGCGCGGAGCGTCTGAGTGGAGAGAAACAGCAGAAACGCTGCGAGAAGCATTTTTTTCATGGTCCTAATCATTTAATGAATATTTTTGCAAAGGACCGGAGTTTTGTCCGTCGGGGCAATACTGAAAAATCAGTAATGAAGACGTTTCAGGCAGATTACGAGGCGCTGCTGGCCTCTCAGGTGTTTGTCGAGGAGGAGCTCGACTACGGTGTGCTGGACGGGCATGTGGAGATGCTCGCGCAGCTTGCCCGGGTGTCGAACAGCGGTGTGAGCGTGTTCGATATGTGCCGGCGCCGGCACGTGTTCACGTCGTACAACTTTGCCGGGCTGTTCGGGTACGATATGGAGCGGGTGGCGGAGGAGGACACGGCTTATTTTAACCGTCATATCCATCCCGGCGATATGCCGGAGCTGATGCGCAACGGAACGGCGGTGCTGCGCTATTTTATGGAGCGGTCCGACCGCCGGGAGCTGGCGCAGACCAAGATGATCAACGAGTACCGCATCGAGGCCCAGGGCCGGTATGTGCGGGTGATCGAACAGTTCCGCGTACTTGAGTTCGACACCAGGGGCAATGTATGGCTCTCGCTCAGCGTACTCGACGTATCGCCCAACCAGACACCGCTCAACGGCGTGCAGAGCAAGCTGATGAATTGCCGGACCGGCGCTGTGTATCTGCTTCCTGAGTTTGCGGCGCCCGATGCCCCCCGGCTTTCGCCCCGCGAGCGGCGCGTGCTTGCACTGGTGCGCGACGGACTGCTCAGCAAAGAGATATCGGAGCAGCTGGCCATCAGTGTGCATACGGTCAATACGCACCGGCAGCGTATACTCGAAAAGCTCAATGCCGATAACTCGATGGAGGCGGTGCGCTATGCGCAGCGACTGGGCCTGCTCGAATAGCGCAGCCGGGCGGGTCAGAGGGGCATGGACGGGGGCTCGGGAAGGAACATCCGCCCGTGCCCGGTCAGCAGCCATGACTTGCTGATCTGGGGCAGGTGGCGGTGGATGGCCGCAGCCAGCTCCTCGCTGATGTCAGCCTCGCCCCGCTTGATCATATAGAGCTGTTCTGCGCGCGGGTGGCGGATTTTCCGGGCCAGTGCCATCGTCGTCAGGCCCGTATGCTTCATGACGGTTTCGATCCGGAACCAGGGTAAATTGACGATTTCCATAAAAAAAGGTATGTCGGTCAGTCTCGTCACTCTCTGGTTCGGCAAAACCATCCTGCACCTAAAACGTCTCGACATACCGTCGGAGAAACGAGTGTGCAGGCGACTGGAGTACCGTGAAATTTGCCGATTCGAGAGTGTCTGTCGCTTATGAGGTAATATTGTATGATCGTAATTCCGTAATGTGTCTATATGCGGACGGGTTGGTTAATAATTGTTCCAATAAGACAAAAATAGTAATATTTGGCGATTTTGTCTCTCGCCGCGCAAAAAAGTTCGCCCGCCGGTGCCGGATTCCGCACGGGCCGGACTCCGGACGACGCGGCAGGCGGGATATGGAACTGCCGCGCAACGCGAGGAAACGGCGGCGCGGGGGTTTGTCATTTGGTAAAATTTTTTATCTTTGCAAATACTTTGCTCCTGCCCTGCGGAGTGATTGTCAGAGAGAACCGAATAACTTAATGTATAAAATCCAACGAAATGAAGAAAACGTTGAAGATCGTTGTGCTGGCCAAACAGGTGCCCGATACCCGCAATGTGGGTAAGGACGCGATGAAGGCCGACGGTACGGTGAACCGCGCGGCGCTGCCCGCCATCTTTAATCCCGAGGACCTGAACGCGCTCGAGCAGGCGCTCACGCTCAAGGATATGTGTCCGGGCAGTACGGTCGAGGTCCTCACGATGGGTCCCCCGCGCGCGGCCGATGTGATCCGCGATGCGATGTTCCGCGGTGCCGACGGGGGTGTATTGCTCACCGACCGCAAGTTCGCCGGGTCGGACACGCTGGCCACTTCGTATGCCCTGTCGCGCGCGATCCGTAAGATGAATCCCGATATTATCGTGGCCGGCCGCCAGGCCATTGACGGCGATACGGCCCAGGTGGGCCCGCAGGTGGCCGAGAAGCTCGGTCTGCCGCAGGTGACTTACGCCGAGCAGATCCTGTCGGTCGATGAGGGGCAGATCGTCATCAAGCGGCGTCTCGAGCGCGGTGTTGAGGTGGTGTCGTGCCCGCTCCCGATGGTGATGACGGTCAATGCGTCTGCCCCGGAGTGCCGCCCGCAGCACGCCAAGCTCGTGATGAAGTACAAGCATGCCAAGACCATCAGCGAGATCCAGGCCTTGCAGGAAGATTATTACACTTCGCTGCGCGATGCGCGTCCGTACCTCAATATTACGGAGTGGAGCGTGGCCGACGTCGATGCTGATGACCAGCAGCTCGGCCTGACGGGCTCGCCCACGAAGGTCAAGAAGATCGAGAACGTCGTGTTCCAGGCCAAGGAGGCCAAGAAGCTGACCGGCTCGGATGCCGATATCAACGAACTGATGCAGGAGCTGATCGCCAGCCATACGCTCGGTTAATTCGTAAACAGTTAATGAGAACAGAGATGAACAACATATTTGTATATTGCGAGATCGAGAACGGCGCCGTTGCCGATGTGAGTCTCGAACTGCTTACCAAGGGCCGCGAGCTGGCCGATAAGCTGGGTTGCAAGCTCGAAGCGCTGGCTATCGGCCACGGGCTGCAGGGTATCGAAAAGAAGCTGGCCGCCTATGGCGCCGATACGGTATGGGTGGCCGATGCGGCCGACCTGGCTCCGTTCCGCACGCTGCCGCACGCTGCGATCATCTGCGGGATTTTCAAGGAGGAGAAGCCGCAGATCGCGCTGTTCGGCGCGACTTCCGTGGGCCGCGACCTGGCTCCGCGCGTGTCGTCGGCGCTGCACAGCGGCCTGACGGCCGACTGTACGAGCCTCGAGATCGGCGACCACACCGAGAACAAGACCGGCAAGGAGTACAAGGACCTGCTCTACCAGATCCGTCCGGCCTTCGGGGGTAACATCATTGCGACGATCATCAACCCTGACCACCGGCCCCAGATGGCGACCGTGCGCGAGGGCGTGATGAAGATGCAGGAGGCGGCCAAGCCCGGAGCCGGCGAGGTGAAGACGGTCGACTACAAGAAGTACCTGAAGGATACGGACCTCGCGGTGAAGATCATCGAGCGCGAGATGGAGGAGCGCAAAGTGAACATCAAGGGTGCCTCGGTGGTCGTTGCCGGCGGTTACGGCATGGGCAGCAAGGAGAACTTCGGGATGCTGTACGAGCTGGCTTCGGTGCTGGGCGGCGAGGTCGGCGCCTCGCGTGCGGCGGTCGACGCCGGGTTTGCCGAGCATGCCCGCCAGGTGGGGCAGACGGGCGTTACGGTGCGTCCCAAGCTTTATATCGCTTGCGGTATTTCGGGCCAGATCCAGCATACGGCCGGTATGGACCAGTCGGCGATGATCATTTCGATCAACAACGACGAGGCCGCGCCGATCAACAAGATCGCCGACTACGCCATCGTGGGCGACGTGATGACGGTTATCCCCAAGATGATCAAATCCTACAAACAGAACTCGAAATAGGCAGGAAGGCCGGTTGCCGGCGCCCGGGCCGCGAGGCTGTGGAGGGCCGGAGAACCCGCAAGGAGGTTTAACAACGACAAACAAAGAGAATTATGGCTAACTTTTTTTCAGACAATAAAGACCTGCAGTTCCACCTCGAGCATCCGCTGATGAAGAAGATCGTGGAGCTCAAGGAGAGAGGCTTTGCTGACAAGGACCTCTACGATTATGCTCCGGTCGATTTCGAGGATGCGATCGACAACTACCGTCGCGTGCTGGAGATCACCGGCGGGGTGTGCGGCGATGTGATCGCCCCCAACGCCGAGGATGTCGATCACAACGGTCCGCGGGTCGAGAACGACCGTGTGGTCTATGCCGAGGGTACGGCGCGCAATATCGAGGCGGTGACCAAGGCCGGCCTGTTCGGCATGACGCTCCCGCGCAAGTACAAGGGGCTCAACATGCCGCTCGTCTGCTTCGTGATGGCCAACGAGATGGTGGCCCGTGCCGATGCCGGTTTCGAGAACATCTGGGGCCTGCAGGACTGTGCCGAGACGCTCAACGAGTTTGCCTCGGAGGAGCTCAAGGCCGAGTACCTGCCGATGGTGTCTGACGGGGCGACCTGTGCGATGGACCTCACCGAGCCCGATGCCGGTTCGGACCTGCAGGCCGTGATGCTCAAGGCTACGTGGGACGAGGCCCGGGGTACGTGGCTGCTTAACGGCGTGAAGCGTTTCATCACCAACGGCGACGGCGATGTGGCCCTCGTGCTGGCCCGCTCCGAGGAGGGGACGGCCGATGCCCGCGGCCTGTCGATGTTCGTTTACGACAAGCGGAGCAATGCCGTGAAAGTGCGGCGCATCGAGAACAAGCTCGGTATCAAGGGCTCGCCGACCTGCGAGCTGGTGTTCACCAATGCCCCGGCCAAGCTGGTGGGCGACCGCAAGATGGGCCTCATTAAGTATGTGATGTCGCTGATGAACGCTGCCCGCCTCGGGATCGGCGCGCAGTCGACCGGCCTTTCGGAGGCGGCCTACCGCGAGGCGCTCAAGTATGCCCACGAGCGCGAGCAGTTCGGTAAGCCGATCATCGAGTTCCCGGCCGTATACGAGATGCTGACCAACATGAAGGCCAAGCTGCAGGGTTCGCGCGCGCTGCTCTACGAGACGACCCGCTTTGTGGAGATCTACAAGACCTACGCGCACATCAGCCAGGAGCGCAAGCTCACGCCCGAGGAGCGTGCCGAGATGAAAGAGTACACCCGTCTGGCCGATGCCTTCACGCCGCTTCTGAAGCTGATGAGCAGCGAGTACTGTAACCAGCTGGCCTACGACGCGATCCAGATCCACGGTGGCTCTGGCTATATGAAGGATTACCCGATCGAGCGCATCTACCGCGACGCGCGCATCACCAATATTTACGAGGGTACCTCGCAGTTGCAGGTCGTGGCGGCGATCCGCCATGTGACCACCGGGACTTTCCTCAATCAGATCAAGGTATATGAGGCACAGGAGTACGCTCCCGAGCTGGAGCACATCCATTCGAAGCTGATCTCGATGCGCGAGGATTATGAGAAGGTGGTCGGGAAGGTGACCTCGATGGGCGATAACGAGCTGATCGACTTCCATGCCCGCCGCATGGTCGAGATGGTCGGTCACATCGTGATCTCGTACCTGCTGATGGCCCAGGCGCAGAAAGATGAGTCGTACCGTATCTCGGCCGAGACTTACGTCAAGTACGGCCAGGCACAGAACAAGGCGGCCTACGAGTACGTGATGAATTCGTGCATGGCCGACATTGATCTGTTCAAGGCCGTTCAGCAGGAGTATCTGTAAACTGCTGCAAGCTAAGTGGCGGGGGGGGCGGCGGGGGGGGCGGGGGC
>JAFQJK010000066.1 GCA_017415005.1 Rikenellaceae bacterium | reverse complement strand
GGACTGTATCTTGGTAAGTTCCAGAATACCGAGGCAGTCGTTCTTCAGAAGCCCCACCTCGTCCAGCGAGTAGCCGTCCAGCTCGCTCACGAGCATGCCGTCCACACGCTTTACGGGCGTGAAGTCAAAGCACTCGGCAGCCTCTCCGTCGCGGTTTTCGGGTGTGATGAGTATGGCCGAGGCGTGAACAGAGGCCGAGCGAGGCTGTCCCAGCAGCGGACGCATGTCCTCGATAGCCTGCGGGTAGTCGTTTACGAAACGCCGCAGTTTAGGCGTGCGGGCCGCCAGACGAAACAGGTCGGTCCATGTCGCATCAGAAGAGCCGATGATCGCCGAGATATAGTTAGCCAGCGACACGGGTATCTTATGCACGCGGCAGACGTCCTTCAGGCAGGCTTTCAGTCTCATCGTAGAGAACGTTCCGGCCGAGAAGACCCGCTGCCGTCCGCCGGTGTCGTAACGGCGTTCCAGATACTCCTTGATCTCCTGACGGCGGTCGGCCTGAAAGTCGATGTCGCAATCCGCCATGGTACGGCCGGAGCCTTGCAAGTAGCCGTCGTCCACTATCGTGTCGAGGACCTCGGCCGGGACTTTTTCGTGCGTGATCTTCGTTATTCTCATAGTTGTCGGTCTATCTCAAACAATAAATCGCGATTGTCGAACAGGATGTCGTCCTGCTCGCGCAGCTCGTCGGCATATACTTCCAGTATCTTTTCACCGCGACGAACCATAAGCCGGGCGTCGCGGTCCAGCAGAATTTCGCGGCCGTTCTCCAGCCCGAGGCGGTAACTGTCCTGCGAGTCGATGCGTCCCACGATGCGCGTCGTGCGGGCTTCATACAATCCGGCGCGTTCGGGCAGCAGGAAACGCTCGAACAGCAGGCCGTACTTCACGGGGTCGATCAGCGTGATGCCCAGCAGGTAGAGGGCCAAACAGCCTCCCGCCGAACCGCGGCCGCAACCCACGAGGATACCATTGCGGCGCGCCCAGTTTACGGTGTCGTATTGCACTAACAGATAATCTACGTTGTCCGTCGATTCGAGGATATAAATTTCCTTGTCGAGCCGTTCTCGATACTCAGCCTCTTTTCCCGCAGGGACCAATTTGGAAAAACCCTCTTCGAGCAGCGAGAGAAACATCGTATGCGTATCGCCATATTTCGTTTTTTCGTCCGGCGTCATGTCGTAGCGCGGCATGAAGACGGTATCCGTTCGATATGCTGCCTCAACACCCTCGGCGATTACGACCGTATGGCGACACATGCGTCGGAACAGCTCGTCCACATCCCACCGCGCAGGGTCGAACAACGGTCGCAGCTTATCGAGCAGTTCTCCGGCCGAGCGCAGATACTGTTCGTCGCTCTGCTCGTGCGCGGCGCCCGTGGCGATCTTGTTCAGGATGATCTTGCTGCGGGCGTCAGCCCGGTCGATGTAGTAGCACTCCGGGATCAGCACCGGCTCGACCTCGAACGCACCGCCCCGGCAGAATTCATGGAAGTATCGACGCATGCTCTCCAACCGCTGTATGTCGATACGGTCGGCCTTGAACTCCGTGGGATCTATCTGGTAGTAGACGGCCTCGAAAGCTTCGCGCAGCCGCCCGATAGCCGGTCGGTTCTGCGTCATCCACTCCGCTGCGAGCACTCCCAGCACGAGGACGTTGCCGCAGCCATGCGCTGCGAGGCTCTCCATGTCGATTCTTCCGTCCTCGCGGTCCACCATAACGGCCTTCTGGATGCGTAGCAGGTTCTGAAGCCCTTGCTGCGTTTGACAGTAGACCTTCATCGGAACCTCCGCGCCGTCGTCGTCCAGTGCGAGCGAATAGCCGAAGACGTGCCTGATGCCCGCCTCGGCGCACTCCTTCTGAAGCGTCAGCGTCCCGGCCATCGTATTGCGGTCGCAGATGCCGAGGGCGGTATGGCCCATCCATTTGGCCTTGCGGACCCACACCCCGATATCGCCCGAAGCGTTGAGCAGTTCATAGGGAGTGTGTACACCGAGGTTCACGAACTCCACGTTGCAACTGTCTGGTTTCGGCCGTCCGACATGCTTCAGGATATTCATGGAAAACTCCCCGCGCAGATCGTAGTAGTACCAGTTGCAGCCAAAGGGAAAGGCGACGTGGAAGATACCCTCGTCGATAAGCGCCTGCGGATCTTCCATCAGGTTGAAGACCTGTTCGTCGCCCCTCTGACGGAAGATACTCTTCACTCCCGTAAGGTCGGCGCAGAACAGGCGTCCGAACTCCGGTATATCGACCACCTCGTTGTCTATGACGCGGTAGTCGATGCGCTCTTTGTCGAGCCAGAGTATAAGATCGTTCATTGTTGCTGTATCTTGTTGATTTTGTACTCTACGGGTGTCCGCAGGCGGTAGGCGAAGATGTCGTAGATCTCCTGCGGGGAGAGGTCTTCCCAGTCTTTCGTCGGATCGGGAATATCGGCCACGAGGACCTCGAAGTAGCGGCCGAGCTCCTCGGCGGTCTTCTTCGTGGCGTCCACAGCGTCGCCGTCGTATCCCACTACGACGTTGCGCACGCCCTTTGTCTGGAGCTTGTAGATCTGGGCCTGCGATATTTTCTTTCCGAAGGTGGCCACGGCGGCCACACGCTCCGAATCGTAGAGGTCGAGCTTGCGCGTGAGCGCCACCACGTCGAAGATGCCCTCGCAGAGGATGACCGTTTCGGTGCTGCCCTCATGCACCGCATCGTAGTTGTAGAGCAGCTTCACGAAATCGTTCTGCGTGGAGTTGCGAAAGCGCCGTATGGCGTAGTCGCCCGTGAATTTCGCCCGCCGGTTATAAGCGTCGATCTCACCCTTGGGCCAGAGGTGGCGGGCGACGTAACCCACCGTATCGCCGGAGTCGATGACAGGGAAGATCACGTAGTCGTCGTAGCGGAAGTTCAGGCCCCGCGTCGTACCCACTGGGAAGAACTCGTAGTCGTCGAAGGTGAATCCGCGCCCTTTGAGGTACGGGTGCAGGAAGGTGCGTTTGTAAAATTCGGGAAGCTCCACGATGCCCAGTTCGTCATCGATCTCCTCGCCCGCATCGAGCGGAAAAAGCAGGTTGCAGTCGAGCTTGGCTTCGGGGTCGGTCGTGGGCGTCGGCAGCAGGTCCATGCGTCCGAGGGCTTCGAGGGTGCGCTCCAGCGAATGCGTGGAAGCCCCGCATGAGAAGCAGTGTGCCATGAAGGGTTTCTTACGGGCTGTTTCAGGGCCTATGTAGACACCGTACTTGCCCTCCTTGCCACAGTACGGACACCGGGCTATGAGGTTGCGGCCCGAACCGTCGCGTCGGGCGCCGAGTTCGCGGGCGAGCTCTTCGATGATGTATGCGTGTTCCTTGTTCATGGCCTTTAAGAGTAGGATAGGAACAAGGTCGAGAATTAAAGAAGCTTGAAATTTATTTTTTAGTTAAGGTAAAATGTTGTATTTTTATCATGATATTGTTATATAACACACGTTATGATTAAAGCATTCATATCCCATAGTAGTATTCAAAAATCTTTCGTTGAATCACTGGTCGAAAATTTAGGGCGAACAGTATGTATTGTGGATGCATACGATTTTGAACCTGCAAGAAAAAGCAAAGACGAAATTTTTAGAAATATCAGAAATGCCGATATTTTCATCCTTCTGATATCACAAAGTGCTTTAGAGTCGGATTGGGTTAAAATTGAGATTGAAAAGGCTCGAGACAGAATGGAGAAAGGGAAACTTGAATTTTTCCCTTATATAATTGATCCTACTGTCAAATTTACGTGTAGTAATATTCCGACTTGGATTACGAAAGAAGAGGTGATGAATCTCAAAACTTTCATGAATACCCGATTATTGTCCCGTGATATTATTCTGAAACAACGGGAGATTATCTATCGGAAGAGACCTGAGATTAAAATGCGTGACGAGTTATTTGTTGGACGCAATAATGAGATGGAGTACCTGGAAAGCAAATTATATTCTTCAAGTAACTATAAGGATATCAAGGCGATTGTTGTTAGTGGACGCAAGGATATTGGGCGGCGGAAATTCCTGAAAAAATTCACTCAATCTAAATTGGGGTACGCCAAAGATCCATTTGACATATCTTTGTCTCGAGGCGATTCCATTGAGAATTTTATTCTTCAACTGAATTATTATTTGTTATCATACGATCTGACTGATTTTTCATGGGATATTTGGGATAAAGATAAAAAAGTCAGTGTTGCAGTTGATCTGTTGAATCAGGCATATAAAAGTAAACAACATATTCTGATTATTGATAATGGCGCATGCATTTCTCCGAGTGGGAACATTGCAGATTGGTTTGTCGATATTCTAACCAATCCATCTCTTCAAAAATTTATAGGTCTCTTCATCGCGAGCGTGCAAACGCCTAAGACCTATCTTGTGCGAGATCGGAAAGACTGTTTATTCGTTGAGCTACATCCTTTAAGTGAAGCTGATCGGAAAACTCTTTTTTATGCTTATGCCCGAAATATTGGATTACAGGTCATCGACAAAGAGGATGTAATATTTTGGACAACCAAGCTTAATAGCTCTCCAGAACAAATCTTTATGGCTATTGACACCATTGATAGAGACGGCCGAATGCTGGCGAGAAAAAACGCAGAACATATTATAGCGTTTGGAGATAAAGTGATAAAAGAAATTATCGATTACTGTACAGTAACAGGTGTTGATGATTTGAAGTTGATGGATATCATGGTTTTATTGGCATCTTTAGGGTCTGTTAGTGATCATATGTTACTGAAGATTGTTGGAGACGAATTCAAGGAAAATTGTTATCAACTTATTGATGATCTGCATTATTTATCTTTAATCGAATTTTTTGGCCCAAATCACGAGTATATCCAACTTGATGCCGGAGTTGCCGATTATATTGACCGCGCCGGTTATAAACCGTTGGCCCGCTTTTCTGAACGAATGGAGCAGAGGGCTAAAGAATATTTGTCAGAGCCATTAGCACATTCTGTTGAAACTGAAGACCTCTCTGATTATTTATATAGAATTCAGATTGCAATAAAAAATGGGCAATATGACAGCAAATACCTTATACCGTCTGTAGCAATAAAATCCATTATCGAGTTATATAACAAAGAGCATTATGATGCTGTTATTGAACTCTGTGAAGGATTTCTCAAAGAAGGTCACCGTATTTATCAAGGTGCAAAACGGGAAATCAATTATTGGTATTGTCTCTCTTTAGCCCGAAAGCAGAATATATCAAAATTCGATGTTGCAGTGGAAGAAATGCACGGACAAGACAAATTATTTCTCAAAGGCTTCATGTGTAGATTATCTGGCGATTTGCCAAATGCAGAGCGACTATTTCGTAATATACTGGAACAGAATGCATCATATTCTAAAGCTGCCAGAGAATTAGTAACGGTTTTGGTACAACTTCATAATTACCCAGAAGCTTTATCTTTGGCAAAGAGTAATTATGAGAAGAACAAAATAAATCCCTATCATATTGAGGCGTATTATAGATGCTTGGTGCGTAAGAACAATTTAGGCTATGATGACCGTAAAATATTGCGTGAACTCATCAATGCTATGAAAACCAGCTATAATGATAATCATGGCTTAATCGCTCAAACAATGGAGGCAGAATATGAGTATTATGTGAATCGAAAAATAGAACCTGCCTTGTCAAAATTACTTAGCCTTACGCAAATAGAGCACCCATTAAGATATACCAAACGTGCGCTCTATGAACTACAAATAAAAATGGGGATACCTCCAACATACCCTGACCCAGATCAAGGTGCAGAATAAATTTTATGCAATGCAATAGGCTCCGACCAAAATATTATGGTCGGAGCTAACTATTCAATAAAGAAGAACTACCTTCTCATGTTAAGGGTCCTTGCCGCATCGTAGAAGGTCTCGTTGTCGTAGTCGGTGGCGATGCGAAAGGTATCTCCCTTGCGGAAGAAGCGGCTTTTAGCCACATGCAGCCGCATGAGGTTCGCCTCTCGCTCGGCCGAGGACTGGTTGAGTGATATGAGGTGCGTGCAAGGCCGCGCCAGACCTTTGGCTTCCGAGCAGTTGTACTCTGTGAGCACGTTGTTCTCGTCGTTCAGCCAGTCCCGGTTCTCGATGGTCGCCTGATAGGTCGCCACCATCCAGAGGTTCTCGTCGGCCGCGAGATCCTTCAGGTCGTTCGCTACGGCGATGCGTTTCGACCGCTCGTGCTCTGCTCCCCACTGTCGCCGCGAAGCGTCGTTCAAGAGGTCCATCGAGTCGATAATGACGATGTCGGGCGTTCGGGCGTTGATCTTGCGGTATTCGGCAATTCCGTTTCGGATGTCTATGGTCGATATGTGTGCCGCAAACCGGGGAAACGACCTCACGGTAATGCTTCCGGCATAACGTTCTATCTCCTTTTCGAAGCGACGCATTTCCAGTTCGGAAATACGTCCCCGCTCGAAGTAGAAGGCGTTGCGGGCGATGAGTCCTCCGCTGTATGCGTTCAGGGCCTCTTCTTCGGAGCCTTCGAGCTGGAAGTGCAGGACATGGAGACCGTCGTCCACGTTGGCTCGTATCCCGACGAACTTGGCCATGTGCGACTTTCCGACACCCGTGGATGCGAGGATGCACGATAGCTGCCCGCGCAGATTACGCCCGGCGTTGAGCTCATCCAGATCGGGGATGTAGAACCGTGTAACGGGTCTTACGCCCGATGCCTGCAGCTCCTCCTCGCGGCGGCGGTTGCGGCCGAAGCGCACGGAGAAGGTCTTCACCACGTCTACGAATGCCGAATCCTTGAGTGTGAACCCCGCCAGCCACTCGGCGTACTCCTTGAGTTTCGTTTCGGCCTCGGCCTGCCGGCTTTGGTTGTAGAGCTTTCCCACCTCGCCGTAGACGGCCTGCAGGCGCACGCCCTTGATGTATGTTTCGAGCAGGTCGACAACCGCTTCGGGGTTGTTCTCGCCGTCGTACTCGCGGAAAGTGTTCACCAGCTCCAGCGCATCGAAATCCGAGGCGAACGTCTGCGCGAGTACGGCATACGAAGGCGGTGACTTGTATGTACGGTAGTGATTCACGAAGACCTCCTGCACATGCTGAAACGTGCGGTCGGGAAGGTATTCGCGGCGCATGTGTGCTACGAGTATGCTGCATACGACGTCATGGCGTATGGCCGTCGAGTAGAGCTCATAGAGGTACTCGGCCGAAAGGGCATTACGCGTCGTGCTCATGAGCGCCCTCCCTGTTTACCGTGTTCGACCCGCAGGCGGTATAGTTCGGGATAGCGTTCGCACGTCATTTCTCGGCATTTCTCGGCCATGGTACACTCGCGGCATACGGGCGAGAGGGGCGTCCACAGCAGCGTCGAGAGGCTGCAAACGTAGAGCCCTGCTTCGGTACCGATACGGCGGCACTTGGTGGCGTCTTCATATTCCGGATAGAGAAACTTCGCAAGAGGATGCTGCGAACGGTCGCGCACCTCGTGCAGCAACCCTCCGCGCGAGAGGCCGTGTTCCTTCAGCCATCGATCCTCCCAGTAGCGGAGTGTGCTGGTGTTACGTGCGAAGCGCTCCAGAGCCTTCCTCCCGAACGAATGGGCGGGCGTCCAGCCCCGCAGCATCTTCGCATCGAAAGTCAGCGCGTAGACCTGACAGACACAAAAGTCCACGACTTTCTCGCGGGACGGAGCTTCCGCACCGCCTGCGAGTACCTCCATGCACCCATCCACGGCCCGGCGTGCGAGGCCCCCTCCGGGGAATCGGAACCCCTCGTCGAGGGTGTGGCGCATGAGAAGCGTGAAGAGCCTCTCGACCCATCTATTTCTTCTTGCGGCCGTTTCCATCGCGATCGATCATTTGACGCATTTTCAGTTTGGCCAGAAACAGGCGGCTTTTTACCGTCTCGATATTCCGTGTTGCAAGCGTTCCACGGCGCAGAGCGATCTCCATGATCTCTTCGAGCTTGTATCCGGCCTGCTGGAGGAGCAGCGCCTCGCGGTATATGGGATTCAGACGTTCGAGAGCCTGCAGGATATCATCGTTGTAGAACTCCCTGTAATTGTTCATTCCCATGCAGTTGCCGCTTACGCGTTCGGTATCTTCGGCGTAATGACTTATGATATGCTCCGGATTGAGGTCGTCCGTGGTCTTGAAGGCTGCACGCCGACGGTCCAGATCGACTATCAGCCGCTTACAACAGATATAAATCCAGTTCTGAAGGGACCTCTCTCTGTCGTAGGTATGGATATACCTGAAAAGATTGGCCAGGCACTCGTTGTAGTTCTCATCGATGTCCTGTCGGTGGGAAGAGAACTGAATCGAGAGCTTGTAGACCAGATTCAGGTTGGGAAGTATCAGTTCGTTGAATAAGGCCGTACGCTCACATATAGATTTTTCGCTGTCGTGGCAGTACGGCGCTGTTTGTTGCTTTTTCACTCACGTTCATTGACTTGCTGTTAGAAATAAACTGGTAGAACTGTCAGCTTATGGGTAGCGTCAAATTGGGAACTGTACGGAGCGGATATTGTGTTCCGCCCCGCGATCAAAGTGAGCGATCTGGGTCCGCTACCGGATGCGGTGCTTGCGGACGTAATAATGAAAGAGCAGAAAGGCATCGGCCTCGTCATGCGAGGAGGGGTGGAAACGGTAGTCGTCGATGCAGGCGGCCATCATCCGTACCTTGTCGGCGTGGCCGTCTCCTGTGGCGAATTTCTTGAGCGAGGAGGCGTTCACGAACTCCACGGGCAGCAGGTTCAGTTCTTCCGACACAAGAAGCACGATGCCCCGCAGTTCGGAGAGTTTTCGCAGATCACGGTTGTGGGCGTTGAAGCTCACGTCCTCGGCCACGATACGGCGTATGCCGTGCCGGAGTATGAACTCCCGGAGCGTACGGTAGAACTCCAGATAGGTGCGGCGATGACGTGTGGCATGGAATCGCCACGCTCCGGAGCCGTGCAGCGAGTAGTAACCCGTCGTGGTGGCCACGTCGAGGGCCAGCAACTCGAAGCGTGTAAGTCTACCGCTACTCGATTCGGGACTCTCCATTCTCCTTAACGACGGTTATGCGGTGGGGATAGTTCTCCTGCACGAGTCCGTGCGATACGACCAGCGCGGTTGCCTCCAGACGGTTCAGTGCGGCGAAGACACTTGCAAGTCCGTCCGCATCCATCGCGTCGATCACCTCGTCGATGCAAAGCAGATCCAAGCCTTTTCCGAAGTCGCAGTTGCCGTTTATAAGTCGCTGCATGGCCACGATCGAGGCGAGGTTTACGCGTGCGCGCTCTCCCTCGGAGAACTTGGCGAAGGCTCCGGCATCCATGCCGTCGCGCAGGATCGACACCGAGATCTTCTCCCGCACGGCGCCGCTCTTGAGCTGGGTATATCCCGAGAGGTTTACGCGCAGGTCCGACCCCAGATCTTCGAGCACTTTGTTAAGCATCCCTGCCAACGCCTCGATTTTCGTATTGGCCAAGTAGGTGCGGAACTGCACGAAGGTCTGCTGTTGGGCCTGCAGCGCTGCGATGCGTCCCGACAGTTCACGGCGACGCTCCACGATCTCCGCCTCCTTGCGGCGGTATTCTTTGAGCGATGTGCGGAGCGACGCTATGAACTCCCCGGTCGTAGTCTTCTCCAGCTCGGTGAGGGTCTGCTCCAGCGTATCGATGGAGCTCTCGGCTGCGGCGATGCGCTCGCGTGCGAGCGTGGACTCCCGCTCTGCACTCTTGCGGGCCGCATCGAGGGCGTCGTAAGCTTCGTCGAAGAGGCTGCGGCGCATATCCTCCACCTCGCGGGTGCGGGCCGCAACATAGTCCCTGACGCGGCCGATATTGAAGCGCGCGCCTTCCATTTCGTACTCGGCGGCCTCGACCGCGCGCTTTCCTTTGGCCATGCGCTCTTCCCATCCGTGACGGTTTGCGGCCAAGGTACGCACCTCGCCCCGTACGGCCGTGATCATCTGCTCGACTTTCCCGGCTTCGGCCTCGTCATCCATGAGACATTTCTTGACGCCCGCGACCTCGGACTCTTTCTGCGTCAGTTCCGCCTGTGCCGCCGCGACGTCGAACGTCCGGTCCGATACGAGGAAGCGGTGCGCGCAGGCAGGACACTCCACCGTGCCGGCCAGCCGGGCCAGCAGCGCCTCGATACCGGCCGAGAGCGTCCGCTTGCTCCGTTGCAGCTCTCCGATGCGTGCTGTGGCCGAGCCGAGGCGCTCTTCGAGCTCCTGCATCTGGGCCGCAAGGACGGTATCTTTTTCCGCTGCGGCGGCCTCGAACTGCGCATGTTCGCTTTTCAGGGCCTCGAAGTCGGTCGCGGCACGGGCGAGTTTTTCGCCGGTCATGGCGATGATCTTCGTCCATTTGTCGATCTCGGCACGGGCCTCAGCGATCTGGTGCTCCTTGATTTGGGAGACCTTACTCCAGTCGGTAAGTTTCGTTCCGGGCACGGGTGCGAGCAGCTCCCTGACACGGGCCATGCAGCCTGCGAGCGGCTCGTCGGAGTTCTCGACCTCCCGCATTCGCTCGTCGATCCCGGAGAGATGTCCGCAGAACTCCCGCTTTGCGGCGATCAGCTCCTTTTCGCTGCGGATCGTCTCGCGCTTGGCCGCTATGCCCGCACGGATGCCGTCGATCTTTTCCTGCCGCGAACGTTCTTTCTCTGTTCTGGTCTCTTCCTCGGTATGAATCTGCTCCGCGAGCATCTCGATGCGTCCGTCGAGGGAAGCTATTTCCAGATCGGCTTCGCGCAGAGCCTCACCCAATGGAGCAAGGTCCGCCTCGACCTGTTCGATGGCGCGGTCCACGACGATGCCGTTGCTGAAGCGGTTGATGATCTCTTTCTTCTCCCTGTCAGAGCTGGATAGGAAATCCTCGTAGCGGTGGCGCGAGAGGATGAAGGCGAAGAAGAGTTCGTCACGCGTGATGCCCAGCCTTTCGAGAATATAGCGGTTGGCGGCATCCACGCTCTCGAAAGCGACCGCCTCCAATGCCCCGGCCATGCCTGCAAGGCATTTTACGGAGGAGGTTCCTTTGCGAAAGATCTCGCGCTCGACGGCAAGTCCCTCGCCCGTGGCCGTATTGCCGAAACGCAGCGCGACGCGGCATGCCTCGGCGCCGTCGTTGATGATCTCCTCGGAGCGTACGCGCCGCAGGGGCGCTCCCGTGATGCCGAAAGCGATGGCCTCCACGAGGGTGGATTTCCCGGAGCCGTTGCTCCGCTGGTTGTCGTTGTCGGCATTGCGGCCGAATACGAGGGTCGTGGTGCCCTGTGCGGGCGAATACTCCAACTCGCGGAAGGAGCATATATCTCGTGCTGAAACGTGTTCTAAGCGCCACATGGCAAGTCGATTTTTTTCAGGTAAGACATTCCGAGCCTCTGGTCGATGTTGCGCGCGTCGCAGAACTCCCCGTAGGCACAGCGCAGGCGTTCCCCGTCGAATTTTTCCAGTACCTCCTCTTCGGGAACCTCCGTCCGTCGCAGGTCCTGCACGACGACCTCGACCTTCCCGGCTCCGGCTTCGAGCAGCCGACGGCGGTCCACCGTGTCGGTCGCCGAGGCTGTGACGCGCACCCGGATGCGGCAACGGCCCCCGTCGCGCATTTCATCGATGCGATCGAAAAGCGGGACATCCACCTCGGTTGCCGCCACGTCGAGGGTGCGGTAGCGCAGGTTGGCGCGGTTGCGGACGAACTCCGAGGAGCCGTCCGTATAGAGAATCGTGTAGCCCTTCTCTTCGTCCTCCCCGAAGTTGAACTGGCGCGAGGAGCCGATATACTCGATGCGGGTTCCGGGCACGACGGCCCGGTTGTGGTAGTGCCCGGCGAAGACGCGGTCGAAGCGGTCGAAAATATGCGCCGGCAGTTCCTGCGGCGCGGGCGTCGAGAGTGCACCGTTCACACCCTCGTGGATATACAGATAGTTGAGCTTCCCTTCTGCGAGACCCCCCATCACGAGGGCTTGCAGACGCGAAGTGAAGCTCCCGTCCTCGGGGAAATAGCTCATCATGTGCAGCGCGAAATCCCATGCAGGGTCTTCGAGCGTCAGGAAGTCGTCCACGACCACTACATTCGGATGCTGGTCGAAGACGTGGCAGTAGCCGCGCAGGGCCTCCTGATCCACCTTGCAGTGATTCCCTTCGGCCAGCGTAACGCGGATGCCGGCGCGGTGCGCCGCAAGCAGCGCGTCGTGTACGGCCAGCAGCACATCGAGCGTCTGTGCCGTGCGGCTCTGGAAGAGATCGCCTCCGAGGGCGATCTCCCGAATGCCGCGCTCCGTGCAGAGCTCCAGCGCCTCGGCCCAGTTGCGCTCGAAGGCCGCGACATCCTCTTTGGATACGTGCATGTCATTCATCAAGAGCAGGCACGGTATTTTATCTTGGTTCATGGATATATGCAGATAAAAATGGGAGCGCGGGGCGCTCCCGATAAACCCTTCTGTAACCCGCTAACGTCTGCGGCGCAGGGGCGCTTCCTCGTCTTGTTCCGTAGTAGTTTGCGGTTCCTCCGCGGGTACCTCTTCGTTCCCGGCACGATCCCCGAGGGCATCTTCGATCATGTCGAGCAGTTCGTCATTGGTCGTCGAGCGCGTCACGCGCACCGGGAGCTTCTCCTGCTCGATGAAGCTGCGGATCGCGGCCCGCAGTTCCTGACCCTCTTCGGTGCGGTCACCCAAGCCTTGCGCCTTGAGCTCTTCGAAGCGGCTGCACAGGGATTCGATCGTAAGGGCATTGCTATCGGCATTCTCACGCGCCTCTTTCGAACGCTTGTCGAAACTGAACGACGAGGTGTCCTCCTTGGGGATCTCGGCGCGGAAGGTCTCGATGGCGGCCGTCATCTCCTCGCTCTGCATGACCTGCAGGCCGTAACGCACATCGCACTGGGTGAGAAACTCCAGTGTCGCCTCGTAGTGATAGCGCGTATAACGGCACACGACCTCCGGGATACGGGGCGCATTGACAAGCATGGTCATCTCCTCTCGGGTCAAAGTTTCGGGGTCGGACTCGTTGTCGATCGAGATGTAATACTCGGTCTTACCTCCGTTCTTGCGTTTTTCGACCTCTACGGGATAGGCGTTGTAGACCGACGAGATGGGACACGGATGCTGGGGATTCTTGGCGATCTTCTTCTCCCAGAGTTTGAACTTGCGCTCGTCGAGTTCCTTGAACTGGGAGTGGCTGAGCGTCAGCAGCTGGATGCCTTTGGTGCGCTCCTTCAGATCGATGATATACATGGCGTGTCCGTAGTTGAACTTCAGACCACCGCCGAACGATCCGCCGCCGATCTTCTCGGCAAGCTTCTCATCCCCGGACACTTTGGCAGCCTCTACGGCCAGCAGGCGGTAGGTGTCGATGAGATCCAGCGTATGGCCGGCGTCCGTGGCACGGCAGACCGTGACATACGTGTTCTGGGGCTTATCGCCGCTGTTGGGACGCTGGAGTTCCATGAGAAGCTGCCGCACGGGATACTCGTAGCCGCGGCGTCCGACGGCGCCCTCCTGCACGTCCGGTGCGATGGGGAGAATACGGATGCGGTAGGTCCCCAGTTTGTCGAAACGGAAGAACTCGGTCTTGGCGAAGGATCGGCTCTCCTCCTGAGCGCGGGTCTGCGCCTCGGCGTAGGACTCCTGAAGTCCCAGAAAGAGATCTTCTACGGAGGTCGTTTCCACGCCTCTTTCCTCAAAATTGTCTTGCATAATAATGCTGATGCGATGATAGTTAATACTGCCGAAAGGATCTGGGAATTCTTGTTCCGGGTTCGGATACCGCCGGGAATCGTCAGATTTATGAGATATGGCGTGAAAAAAACCGGTGCTCGACGGCTCCGGCTTAACTATCACTCTCTCGTCTGATGGACAAGAGCATCAAATTGAATGCGGCGAACGAAGATGCCGCACGACAAAAATATACGGACCTGAGATGAAATCCAAATCTCTGACAATTAGTTTTTCATGAATTATTTTAACGCATTGACATAGGGCGATATGGTCTGCTGTTTCCAAAGGCACTCTTACGTGCATCCTGCCTATGGAAGTTCGAATCCCCGACGTCGCAGCTCGATCTCGTCCCAATGTTCGAGGATATACTCCTCCAGACGTCTCTCCCGCAGACGTTCATAGTAGCGCGCCCTTTCGGGTGTGAGACGCTTGCCCCGGCGGCAGTAAACTCCATCGCGGATATATTCATCCATATAACGGCGAAACTTAGGCTTTCGGAGTACCGGATCTGTGGAAGCCGCGCACACGGCCTCCACCAACGTCGGATAAGGGCACTGCCGCCGCGAAGGCGGCGAGAGGCGCACGATCAGGTCGTAGACCGCAGGGACCTCGTAGCGGAGCATGAAGCCCAGGCGCGTTTCGACGAAGGGAAAGCGTTTAAGGCTTCCCCGCGGTCGTCCCCCGAGGTCTTTTACTCCGGACGGGCACGACCTCGGCACCTTCCGGCACCGATAACTGTTCTTGCGCTGCTGCTTCTTTTTCATACTTTTCGGCGGGTTGTGCCGCACGTCGGGATGCGCCGCCGCGGGCGATACGCCGGCGGCTCTCCACATCGCGCGTGATGTTCACTCTCTTTTTCATGGTTATCAAGTCATATAGGAAAAACTCAGTTCCGTGGTTACGTTGTACGTGCCGCGCTCGTGCATGAGGATCGTGCGCTCTCCGGCCCGGATTACGAACGAGCAGCCGCGGTTGTACTTATGGTCGTCGTTGAAGTCGGCCATCGTCTGGCGGCATCCGAAGCGCGGAGCCCCGATAGCGTTGGGGATCGTGGCAATCGACCCCCATGTGTTGGACGAGCGACGGGCCGTGTTGATCGTACCCTGCACGCAGACGACGCTGCCGATCTGCCGTGCCCAAAGAGTCCCGGCGTTCTCGCCCCCGCATGGAAGCCATCCCGTGTCCGTGATCTTCTTCTCGTACTCCGGACCATAGGCGGCACCGATATTTTGGCATACCAGACGCCGGGCATTGTCGTCCTTGAGCACAAGGTCCGCGAGGTTCTGATCGCGGCGCGCATAGACGGTCAGGTCATCCATACCCGCCGCGGCGAGCACACCACGTAGCGCCTTGCGGGCCTCGGCCGTCGTCTTTCCCTGACGGACAAGATATGCGACATAATCCTGTAAGAACTGTCCGAATGCAGGGAAATGACCGTCAACTTCAGCTTTGGTATAGAGCTCCAGATTGGCGGCTACTGCGGCCTTATCCGAAGCATTATACCCATCCATGAGCTTCGGGGCGTATTTCGTGAGTTCGCGCACTACGGCCGAGGTCATCACATAGCCCTCGATCTGCGACTGGGCGATGCCTTCGGCATTCTTTCCAGCAAATGTACCCGTGCGGATCGCTTCGAGTTTGGTTTTATGTTCCGCAGTAAAGAGTGCTCCTGTGTAAGCATCGTCGGTACCGAGTTTTCCGGCCAGCAGCCTGTCTATCTGTTCGATGGAATAGACCCCGATGTTCTGCCGTGCGCGGGCTTTGTCCTCTACATCCGCGAGATTCGAGGCTTTCGAAAGTTTCAGCTCTCCGGTGCCTTTCTTCTCCGCACCGATATTGTCGCGCGCCGCAGCCCGCCGCTCTTCCTGCAGGGCGATGATCTGCTCGGGGCTCTTGCCCTCGATCTCCGCAGCCGTAAGTTCGGTCATATCCGCGAGATACTTTTCCGTATTGAGATAGCGGCGGTCGCACTCCGAGGCGGAGTAGACGTCCAATACGCTACGGGCCTCGGCCTTGTCCGCCAAATCCGCGAGGTTGTCCGTACAGTTGAGCTTGCCGCCCAACACTTGCGAGACATCCTCCGCCGTCACGAACCCTGCCGCGCCTGTCGAAAGGCTTCCTTGACAGATGGCATCCAGCTTCTTGCGGTACTGCGTGGTGAAGTCCTCCGTGCTGAGTCCCTTTCCTTCCTGCCTGTCGACCTTCGCGGCCATGGCCTCCGAGAAGGCCGTGCGCGTCACGTAGATCTCGCCGATAGGTGTGCCCGCAAGGCGCAGTTCGCTTCGCATATCGATCCAGTTGCGTGCGGAGATCACCATGCCACCCAAGTTGTTGTGCAACGTCCAATCAAGGCTCTGAGCATCGGCATATCCGATCCATGCGATCCGTTCGGCGTCTTTGTCCTGCCATTGTAGCAGCGCCGTAAGCGCCTGCTCGCTTTTTCCGTACAAGGAATTTCGCAGCGTGAGACCCTCGGCGCCCTGCACCTCGAAGGCACCGTGGACAGTAACGCGGGCACTGCGGCCTTCTACATGCAACAAGACCCTGCCGCGCCCATCATAGACCATGCAGTCGCGGAAGCGGTCTCCGCCCCCCAGATAGCCCATGCGGTTTATGACAACGGCTCCCGCATCCGTATCGTCCGCCGTATTGCAGATGTCGCAGGAACCGATATGCAGGGTTCCGAGGCGGGCACTCTCGGAAGAGAAATGCTGCGTGCGTACGCCGTCGGCCCCGATACTTACAAGGGGCGTATCCTGACGATAAAGGGTAAACGATCCGTCCGTAGCAATCTCGATGCGGCTTACGAGCAATCCCCGATGATAAAGTCCTACGGCAGCATCGCCCGATTCCCGGACAAAGCCGCGCAAGGCGTAGCCGTTTTCGGTGTTCACAATCGAGAAGCCCGTCTTGCATTCGAGCATCTTCTCAATACTCACGGCACCCGCCATCGTGAGGTCCTTGCGTACGGTTTGCCGTGCGAAGGGACTCTCCAGCAGTACGGCGTAGCGTCCGATGAATTTGTCGATAAAGCGCGGAGCATACTCCTCGCGTACCTCGATATACCCCGGCAGTGCATTCGTCACTTCGTCTTCGGTCTGCGGCACCGTCGTTCCGCCCGAAGTGAGGTAGCAGCAGCGACCGGGTTTGTCGATATCTCCGGCATAAGGGATCGTTTCGTAGTGGTTCTTTTCGTAGATGTAGTACGGCAGCGACACCTCGGCAGCCCCCTCGAAGGAACGCACATGTCCGCCGATCCACACGTAGCCGGGCGTGATGCGGCCATCGTGCACCTCACATCCCGATATGATGAAGTTCGAGCACCCCTCGAAGATCGAGGTCATGCTCCGGGCCAGCTCCTGAAGGTTCAGCAGGTCGTCGTTATAGGTGTAGCGCCCGCCTGTTTTGGCTATATACTCTTTCACGGCATATTATCTTTCTCGGTTCGTATCTTTGTTCTCGATGCGGATCAGATAGGTCCTTCCCGCCAGACGGTAGGTGTCCACCACATGCGAGAGCATGTGTACGAACTCTTCGTCGGGCAGCGTTACGGCCGGTACGCAGACCGTGAAACTGACCTGCCTTTGTATCTTGTCCTCCGCGTTCAGGTACATGTGTCGGGGTTGTTCCTCCTCCATCCCCGACAACTCCTCGTCCTCGAACCAAACGGTAAAGGGACGTGCGTACTGTGTCCCTTCGAAGTAGAGATCCACTCCTGCGGAGGCTCCTTCGGAGATGGTGATTCGCCGCGACGGATCTTGCAGCCAGCGTCCGAAGCGGCGGTTCAGGAACCATTCGAAGTAGAGAACCTGCGAGGTCATGGCCGCCTCGATGCGCTTTTCGCGGGCGAATTCGCAAAAACGATCGTTGAGCGTTTGCAGGGGCCATACGAGGCTCTGCACCCAGAGGATGAATCTTCTCCCCGACAGGTAGTGCGGGACCAGACAGTTCGTCAGGTAGTCCGTAGACAATTTGTATCGCATTATTTATCGATTACCAGTTTGATGGATTGCCGGAACGTCGGTAGTTCCGCTTCTGCGCCCGTACCCGTAGACTCCCGTACATAGCCCGACGACGTATGGGTCATACGCTCGATCCGCCGTGTAGGCTGCAGGTTCCCGTCTCCATCGTACGAGGCGAGAAAAATGCCCTGTGCGGGCGTGCCCGAGGAGTCGATCCAGACATCCGTAACATGCTCCACGGAGCGGATGGCCTCCCATACGCGGTTGACGTAAATCGCGGCATCGAAGTCGATGCTCATGACGTATGTATAGAGCGCCTCGTCGAGGGCGTCGTATATCTCCGCTTCCGGTACCGCTCCATCCCAATAGACCGTAACACGGGGGATGAGTACGTCGCCCTTGCGGCTGATTACTTCGATACGTGTACCTGCGAATTTGAGTTGATTGATATAAGCCGTAATAAGCGTCAGCTCTTCGGCCTCGATCTCATGCAGCGCACCCCGCTCGCCCGTGGCGACCTTGAGAATCAGTTTGCTGTCCACGTTCTGGGAATCGGTGCTCTCGACATACGATACCTGCGTGATAATCCGCTTCGAGGGATCGATGCTCGCATAGCCGAAGGCCAGACCGTCCTCGCGCACCACAAGCCGATCGCCTTTCTGGTAGTTCAACAGGGCATCGGCATAGTAGCGAGGCGTGCCGTTGATGCGGCTTTCGAGCGTCTCGGAAACATCCACGGCGAAGACGTCGAGGATCGACTCGAAAGTGTAGATCAACGCCGCGACCATCCATGCCACGCCGTTCAAAACCGACATCTTCGAGTCGTTCGAAAATTCCGTAAGTTCCAGTCGCCGGTTGCGCTCGGCGATAGCCTCTTCGTAGATCTGTCGAATGGTTCTGCTCATCTGTTTTCGATTTAATCATTCATTCCTCCGGAATGCCAAGGTGGAATCGGTTCCGGTTCCAGTTCCGGCTCAAGTTCCGGCTCGGGATCGGAGTTAGGTTCTGGCCTCGGAATCGCTTCGTAGACGTATTCTTCGCCGCAGATCGAAAAGTGCCACGGGGCACCTTCGTTCCATGCTTCTTCGTGCGTCAGCAGCCACACGGCCTCCATGCCGCTCGTGAGAGTGTAGTTCAGGTCGTCGTCCCGCTCCGGCTCGCGATACACGCCCGAAGGACGTACGGTAAGCATTATATGGCAGGCACGGCGTCCGTAATGTTTCTTGACGAGAGCGATGAGCCACTCGTCGAGTATCTGCTGCGGAATGTCCGTCCCTTCCATGTCGAGAAGCATCAAAGACCGGCACTCGACCAGCGGGGCCAGGTTCTCGATCTTCGTATTCCGCAGTCTCAAAGCATAGAGTCCTTCGGTCAGGGGCAGGAACGACAACGGGGCATGGAAACCGTCGAGCGTAAGTTCTTCGACGTGCAGCGGCATGAAGAGCCGCAGGGATTCGGTTATGATACCCGTGAAGTCGGCCTCGCGGAGCGAGAAGTCGCCGTAAAGACGCACGACACGACTATGAGGAATCACGTTGTCGAACGTATGCGTCAATGTCGACGGCTGCGGTCCGAGCGGAAGGTTCTGCAGGGCCGAGTTGTCGCCCCAATCGATCTGTATCTCGCCCTCGCCCGAAAGGGAGAATTGCGCCGAAGTGGCTGCGGCGGGCAGATGAAACTCCGCACGGCACGCAAGGGAAGTTTCCTTGAAGTAGACATGTCGTTCTCCACCCGAAGGCGTGATACCATCGCGATGCAGAATGGCAACAGTTTCGGTATCGATCAGGTAGCCGTCCGAATAATCGAGGATATCTCCGGCACGCAGGCGCGTGGCCATCGAGAGCTGAGGATTCGAGATCAGCAGGTCGGTGATGCCTTCGATGGAGCCGTAGATGCCGAGCGCTACGTCGTAGAGGTTCTGTCCCGTTATGACCGTATATTTACCCATCGCGTTCGGTAACATCAAGCAACAGTTCGCCTGTCTCGGAGTTCATGTATGCGTTATTGATCACCATTTTGTCGTTCTCGAATTCCCGCTGCAATCGTACGGCGAGACCTGTGTTTTCGAAGTTCCCATGAAGAAAGTCTATGAGACCCACGCCTGTTGTCGGATGCTGGTAAAGGCTGCCCGGAGAGGCTTTCAACAGGAAAACTTCGTTCTGGCGCAGAGCCGCACCGATCGGAAGGTCGATATCCGTACCTCCGAACAGGAGTAGGTCTCCGCCGCAACGCACAAGAAGGAAACGACCTTCGGCATCTACGGTCCCATATTCTGAAAGACGTATCTGAGCGCCGTTCCGATCACGTATGACAAACCATGAGGTGTTGTCCGCCGGATTGACCAGATAGTGTGTGTCGCCGCCGGAGGTCATGACCCGCAGACGAACTTTCAATTCTCGGTAAAAAGCCGTATAGGGAATCCGCACATGGAGACTGTCAGCTTCGGGGAAACGCGCCCCGAAATGCTCCGACACGGTGATTTCCCCATACGCGTATTTTTCGTTATCCATACCGTCGATACGGCCCAGCAATGTGAAGTCGCAGACGGTACGTCCCGTAAGGTTATCAGCCGTGACCAATTCGCCGTAATCGGCTTCTATAAGTATGTCCTGACGAGGCATCTCTAATATTGTCTTCGCTAAAGGATAGACCGTATCGGAGACAAGGGTTTATCTCTCGGCTGTACCTTTATCGGGAAAAATCCGGTATCTTTGCAAGCGAATTGATCGGTATAGCTATGAAAAATCGGAAAATCACCCAGCAAGACTACCTCAAGGCCCATCGCAAAGCGAGCCGTGAGGAGGAGATCGCTCTCCACGGCAAACCTATCGGGTTGCGGCCGGAGGTGCATCGGTCTCGGAAAACATATAATCGCAAAAAAGAAAAGGCAGGAATCCCGAAGATCCTGCCTTTCTTCTTGCCCATAAAGGTGTCAGAGGGCTGTCATAACTCCTGACAGGCATCGAAGATGCGCTCGACCGTGCCCCACATATCGTCGGGAAGAGTCTGGTCGGAGAGCCGCTCGCAGGAATTTTTAAGCAATTCCAGCTCCTCGTGCGAGAATTCTACTGCAAGCGGAGTTTCCTTCTGCGTGTCCCACTCGATGCGCCCCGTTTCATCCACGCGGTGCAGGCCGATCTGCTCGCGCTCGGCATCCGAGAGAGCGATCTTCTGCAGGATACATTTCTTGATATTGAACTCCTTATAGGTACCCTTGTCGGGCAGGAGTGCCGGCAGATAGAGCCGGTCTTTGACTGTCATTTCCATGCGTGTATTTTGTTATCTGGATTGTTGTACGGGCACCGTGACCTCCGAGGCTGCGGCCGGCACAGATGCAGCGCACTCCTCTACAATCTGCCGGATGAACTCCATGGACTTCTCGATATAGTGCGGTATCTGCTCCGAGAAGGCAAGGTTACAGGTAAAATCGTTGCCGTTGAAATGGACGTTTCCGCAGTATTCCCCTGCGGCGGCATCTCCCTCCGCAGAGTAGATGGTGAGTTGTACGTGTTGCAGTGAGCCGTCGACGGTCGAATATTCGATACCGAAGGATGCCTTGTCGGTCTGTTGACGGGCCGTGCGTGTGACGATGGTGCTGGTAATTTCCATTGTGTCTTTTGTTCTGTGTATCGAAGATTAGGGCGGATGCTGGTGCAGGGTTTATGACATCGCGAGTTTTTTTAAGTAAAGTCCGCTGTGGAGATGATGACGAAATTGAACGAGCCGTCGTTCTGCGAGGCGTCGTCCTGCGTGTGGACGATAAAGTAGCTGTCATACTGGTACCGGACCGTGGCGTAGATCGAGGTGTCAAAGACCGGACTTCGTTTTCCCGATAACATGACCATGTACTTGTCTGCGCCCAAACTCCATGGCAGGTAGACGTTGAAGATGCCGACGCCCGTTCTGCTCACCGAGACCTTGGTGCCGTCGTAGGTCTTCTGCTTGAGCGTAATGCTGTAGCCGGAGTTCAGCGTCACGCTTCCCATAGCCAGATATTGCAGGTACTCCCCGTATTTGGATTGCGTACCCAGATCTCGTCGGTTCAGGACGATCCACCCGTAGAAGGTCGTAGAAGTGCCGAAGCCTATCAGCTCCAAGACCTGACGCGACATGGTCAATTTCGAGGCAAGGCGTCCGTTCTCGTAGAAATACTTGCCCGATGGTGCCGTGAACGTACTCGTGCCGTAGACGAACTCATTGCCGTAGCGATAGTGAGTCAGGCAGAGACGGCGCCCCGACTGGCTCACGTCCCACGGAAGCTCCGGCTGTCCGATGTTCCAGCCCCCGGAGTCCTGTCCGGCCTGCACGCAGATATTGTCGTACTTGTCCGCATCGGGTTTGTTGGTCGAGGAAGAGCCGGTGCTGACGTCAATCCATATTGAGCTGTCTACCATAACAAACGGGTTGCGCAGCGTGCCTTTGATCACGGCATCCTGAATCGTCGCGCCCTTCATCGTCAATACTCCGGCTGCTGTCCACGATATATTGTTCTTGGCCAAGTATCCCGAGCCGTCGGCAGACAGACGCCAGTAGCTCCCGTTGTAGATATTACCCGCGGAATTCAGGTAGACCGAACCTGCATAAAGCGAGGTAGAGGTAAGGTTCCAGCCTCCGATCTTGCCGCCCACGGCCGTGATGCCCGTGCGATCGAGCGTGACCTTGACTGCATTACTGGCATCACGCACCGAGATGCTGCCGTTATAGGTGCTGCCGCCTACCACCAGCGCCGAATCCACCTGTATCTGATTGGCGCGTATCGTTCCCGTATAGATGCCTGTCGAGCCGATGTAGGTCAGCGGATGCTCCTTGAGCATGGTGTCGTTGCCTTGGGCCAGCATAATAAAGCGATGCCGGCGGATTTCCTCTACGACCGCAGTTGTGAGCGTGCGCGGCGCCGGAGCATTGGCCGTCGTGCTCCCGCTTTGGAAAATCTGATCCGAGTTATAAGCGATCTGTGGGGCCGGAGGGATCGGAGACGGACTCAGGAACGAGCTCTCGATGGGCTGGTCCGAATAAAGGTGGTAGACGGCACCCGTATCGCCGCCCCCGCGCAGGAACACCGCGAACATACACCAGTTGCCGCAGTGCGCCGCACCGCCGAACATGCGGCAGTATGTCTCCTGCAAATCGTAGATGTCCCATGAGTAACCTGCGCCGCCCCAACCGCCGAAATTCGTCTTGATCAACAAGTTCAATCCGCCCATATGCGTCGTACTTCCGTCATTCCAGTCCGAAGGCGCCTGCTCGTTGAACGAGCGCCGGATCATGATGTCGCGCTTAACGGTTTGATCCCCACCCTTGAAAATGACCGGATAATAAGTCGCTGAGTCCCCGTTGATGATGATCTTCTTGTAGTAGCGATAGCCGTAATTGGCGCTCTTGGCCGCCGCAATGTCATTCTTCCATTGAAGCGACACCGAAGCGCCGAAGGTCACGGCGCCGGCGGCATTCCACGCGATATTGCCCGAAGCCAGCGAGCCCGAGCCGTCGTTGTTCAACCTCCACTTCGAACCGTTGGCGATCGAGCCGTCGGCGCCCAGCGAAACGTTGTTTTTCCAAATATGCGAAGCATCAATATTCCAGCCCGCAATCTGATTATGACTGCCGAAGCAGACTACGCAACTGCCCGAAGAGTTGGAAGCCCAGAAACCGAAATCCGCATCCGTATTATAGTATATCTGCACCCTGTGTCCGGAGGTGCTGCTCGAATTAGTTCCGAAGACGGCCACCCTGCGGTTGCCGCTGTCCAAAGAGATGTGCGTGCCTGTAATGGCGTTGGCGCCGATCGTCCAGCCGCCGATCTTACCTTTGCTGAAGGTCAGCTCCAGACCATTGATGTAGGAGGTATTGATGATATTGGCCTTAATGCTTGCGGCATCGAGTTTTTCGGCTTTGATGCTTCCGGCAGCGAGACGATCCGCAGAGAGCGTACCCGTGCGGATGCTCGCAGCGTCAATCGATACGGCATTGACCTGCTGCGCCGTGAGTGTCCCGGTGTAGATGCCGTTGGCGTCGAGCGTTGTAATGTATCCCTCGGAAGCCGAGACGTCGAAGACCGTGGCGTAAGCAATATACCAGACAAGAGGTGCTACGGCGGTCGGTGCCGTACCTCCCGTCAGCGCGAAATGATTCAGCGTGCTGAACGTCCCCGCAGCTCCACAGGTAACCTTGCAGATGTACTCCTCCCATTTGCCCGTACCGGCGTTGGAGGTGAGCCAGCGCGTTGTACCTCCCGTACCATACGAGTTGTGGTAGTTCTGCAAGGCGCGGCCTGCGGGGATCTTGGCGATGATGCGGACGATGAAAACGGCGTTCGCACGGCTCCGCGTGCCGAACAGAAAACCGCCGGCACGTAGGTCGGAGGCCGTATTCCACCCCGTCGCGGTGTATTTGAGGGCGTAGCCCGTGGAGTTGGGACAGCCCGTCACCTGCTCGATGGTCCGGGTCGTATTTTGCAGGTAATTGCTTGTGCCGTTGTAGTGGACGCTTCCGTTTAGGAAAAATTCCGGAATGCGGTAAAGCATCCGTCCGAAGGCCATGGCCCGCGCCAGTTCCTTGGCTGCCTCGGCCTTTGTCGTGGCGTCCGTAGCCGCAGCGCTCACCGCCTCGCTCTTCTTCGTGTCGGCATACGTCTTGGCCGAAGCCAGCGCGGCATTCGCGGCGCTGGTCCACTGGAGCGATACCGATGCCCCGAAGGTGACGTTCCCGTAGGTGTCCCATGAGATGTTGCCCGAGGCGAGTTGTCCCGAACCGTCATTGTTCAATTTCCATTTCGACGTGTTGGCGATCGAACCGTCGGCACCCAGCGAGACGTTGTTTTTGAAAATGCGTGCGGGATCGAGGTTCCATCCTGCGATCTGGTTCATGGAGCCCAGCGCCGCCACACGCGTACCGGTTGCATCCGAAGCCCAAATGCCGAAATCGCTGTCCGAATTGTAATAGATCTGCACGCGATGTCCGGCCGTGGTGCTTCCTCCCGCGCCGAAGACTGCGACGCGCCGGTTGCCGCTGTCCAGCAGGATATGGCTGCTCGCAAGCGTCGTGGTCCCGATTATCCAGCCGCCGATCGTACCTCGCTTGAAATTCAAGTTCAGGCCGCTGATATAATCGGCATCGACAATGTTTGCACGGATACTCTCAGTATCGAGTTTTTCGGCTGTGATACTTCCCGCGGCAATGCGCTCGGCCGAAAGCGTTCCGGTCTTGATACTCCCCGCGTCGATCGCAACGGCGTTGACCTGCTGGGCCGTAAGCGTTCCCGTATAGATTCCTGTCGAGGAGATGTGTGTAAGTTTGGGGTACGAACTACCGCCGAGGGCCGTTGAGATCGCCTCCAGCGGCTGTGTCCACTGAAGACTGATGCGTCCGGCGAAGGTCACGTTGCCCGCAGCGTCCCACACGATGCCATCCCCGGCCACGGCTCCGGCACCCGACGCTTCCAGCCGCCACCGGTAACCCCGCAGTCCGTTCGAGGAGAGCGTAACGGCGCCGGGCCCCGCCGTATTACTCTCCGGAGTGTTGCTTTTCGTTCCCCGAAAGATCGCCTCGTTGTCGATGGTCCAGCCGCCGATCGTGCCCCGCACTACGTCGAGCGTCAGGGCCTCGATATTCTCGGCCGTCAGAAGCCGCGCTTTCAGCGCGTCCACGTTCAGGCGCCCGGCGTCGATTACCCCGGCCGTGATCTGGGAGGCGTCGATCGTGAGGGCCTGCACCGTATCGGCCGAAAGCCGGCCCGTGAAGATGCCCTCCTTGTCGATATAGGTGGCCCCGATCCACTGCATGGATACCTCTTTGCCGAAGATGATCTTACCGCTCGCGGCGTCGTAGCGGATCGATTCGTCCCCGCGGCCGAGCGTGACACTGCCCGAAGTGTCTATGGAGAAGGTCTTCCGGCCCTCGTGGAAGCCGCATACGCCATCGATGGTCTCGGACAGGAACTGCCCCGTATCGTCCCGCACAAGCAGCGAAAAACGACCCAGTGCAACACCCGTCAGTGTGTTGTCGCTGTTTTTGACCCCGGAGAAGATTTTCGGAGTAATGACGCTCTGGCCATCGATCCGTGTCTTGCCCGAATCCCAATCCTCCACCCAGTCTGGAAGGACGGCATCACGGCCGGGTTCGCCCTTGAGGTTCTTGCGCGCCTCCTCGCTCAGGTCTTCCCAGCGGATCGTAAAATCCTGAAGCACGATCGTATCCTCCGTCCAGCGGAAGCGTCCCGCAGCGAAGTGACCCGTACCGTCGGGGTTGATGACGAAGGAGTCGTTGCCCGCACGGATCGAGCCGTCGTCGTCGAGCCGCAACAGCGGATGCTGGATCGTACCCCCGATGCCGCCGCGCACGAACCATGCACCATACTCGTCCGTCTCGCGCAGCGCCTCGTCCGTAGGCTGGTACGGCGTGGGCCGCTCGCCAGCCTCCAGTTGGGGCGCCGCGAAGTAGAATCCTTTGCCTTTAGTAAAGGCGATATCCGGTTTCACACCCTGCACACGCTGTACGCGGAATGTGTAGTGGAAACGCTGCCACCGCCTTTCGAGCATGATGCTCACGACCGGGCGGCGGGCATGCGCCAGTGTCACAGCGTGGGGCGCGTTCGTGCGGGCCCAGAACGAGAAGCAGTACATCTGGCCGTCATGGGCCTTGGCCCACTCCTCGCTCTGGAACTCATAGAGCGCCGTGCCTGATGGGACATAACAGTAATAGCCGATGCCCGTCGGGATTCCGACGGAGCTCCACGACGACACGGTCTTGGGATGATAAAAGGCCGGGCGCAGGCTGTTGGGCGTGCAGTTGCGGTGTATGCGCCCCACGTAGAAGGTCGAAGCGGAGCCCCGTTCGTCGGCCGCCGTGAGCGTGCCGGCCACATGGACGTCTCCTGCGGCATACAGGTTGCGGAAGTAGGCTCCGTAGCCTTCCAATGTTCCGAAAACGGAATCCACGACACCCCGGATTTTGCCCACGCGTCCTTTGGTGGCTTTGCCGAAGGCCGTGAGGTCTGAGAGACGAACGAGCGTCAGCTCCGCGATCTCGAACCACTCCGCCTCTGCGAGCAATCCCGTGAGATCCATCCAGAGGACACGAGCGTACGTGGCCGAATGTTCTGCCGTAAAGACTGCAAGGCGGTATTCCCACTGCGTGCCCACGTCGATCGTATCCGCGTAGTCCATGCGCGAGTTGTCCGTATAGCCGAATGAAACAGGGACGTCCTGCAGCGCTACGGAGGCGCGGACCTTGAACGAAAGGAGCAGCCGCTGGGGGCTCTCCACCGTCTGCTCCGGGCAGGTTCTTATGCCGTACTTTCCGTTCCCTTCATACGCCGTGCGCGTGAGGCGGTAGATGCGCGACACGCCCTCCTCGCTTTCCGTATAGCCTTCATTCAGGTAGTCCGCCCCTTGTCGGGCGTAGCGGCGGCGGTCGGGCTCGAACTCGTCGCCGCCGCCCGTTTCGGGCCACAGCAGGGCGAAGTCCCGGGCCGGGGAGTCGATCACATCCATATAGGGAGCTTCAGCGTCCGCAGCCGTGAGGTACAAAGCCCCGCTGCGATCCGTGTCGAAGAGGCTCGTGATGCGCACGAAATCCAGCAGTTCGCCGCTGCGGGGTTCGTCTCCTTCGATAAGCGCCCCGATAAAGTATGGAGTTTCGGTGCCTGAGACGCTTTCGGTGCCGGTACTGAGCACCACCATCAGCGAATAGACCTCGCGCGGAGCATCGTAATACGAGCGCCGCACCACGTCCCCGACTGCGAGGCCTTGCAACTTTTTCGAATGCGGGTCCCGGCGGATCTTGTATATCGGATAATCGACCTTTGCCATCAGAGTATTCTTTCGACCTCGTCGCCCCGGAAGCTGTGGCTGATCCACAGAGCCCCGCCCACGACATCGGCCCTTTGTATCTCCAGTTCGTAAACGCGCATCCGCTTGCGGACGGTCAGCTCGTCGAATGTCGCAATGACATTTCCTGTCGTACCGCTGCGCTGCACAGCCCAGCCCGTACCCGCCAGCCCCGGCGTGAAGCGCACGCTCGAAACATCGCCCGTGAGGTAGGTGTTGCCGTAGTGCGTGATGCCGTCCGCTGCGGCCGAGAGGAAGAGCCCCTCGGATAAGTATAGAATGCCGTCCATAAGTCGGGTGGCGGAAGCCGCTATTTCGAAGGATCTCCCGCTACGGACAGGTTTCTCGAATAGTACCGCCACGGCGTCCGTATCTACCGTGAGGATACCTGCCGGAGTCTCTTCGCCGATCGTATCCGCTGCGGAGTAGCGGTAGCCGATCCGCGTGCCCAGTGCTGTGCGCTCCACTGTTCCGCTGTCGGGAAGCGTCCGCGTAAAGACACCGTACAGCGCCGCGCCTCCATCCTCCGCGCAGAGGTATGCCCCCGCGTCCGATCCCAGCCGCAGCCGTTTGTGGATCGTGACGCCCTCGTCCTCGGAATCGGTGCGGTAGCTCGACAGCAGCACCTCGCCGAAGTTGTGGCACACGGTAAGCGAACCGGGGAACGAAGCCTCCCCGTGCGGTGAGAGGAGCATATAGCTGTTGTCCGTATCCATCAGCCCTGAAAGCAGGCGGATGCGTCCCGTCCGCTCCCCGCCCAGCAGGAGGCTGCCCCCGGCGCCCGAGAGCTGCACCGCACCATCCGGCAGGCCGCCCAGCACCGTGACGCCGCCCATACGCATGCCGTACCCCTCGCCGAAGGAGAGGTGACACACGGCCGAGAGCTCCTCCCCACGCAGCAGGAGCATCCGCCGTCCGTCGAGACCCAGCTCCACGCCGTGCAGGGCCCGGAGCGTGCCCGACAACTCGACGGCTCCTGCAACGGACAACGTGCCTGCGACCTTCGCGTCGCGCATCGTCCAGTCCGCATCGCTGCGGTTGGAGTTGCCGCCATGAAAGACTTCATTTCCACCGATCGAAATTCCCGTCGGAGCGATCCTCACTCCGCTATCGGTATCGCCTATGAGAACCGAAGAACGGGATGTAAGGAGCGTATCGCCCAGATCGAGCCCTGCGGCCGAGAGGACGATACGGCCGCCCTGTGGATCGTAGCAGAGGACCCGGTGTCCGGAGAGCAGGATGCCGCCCCGTACGTCGATATCCTCCGTAAAGCGGACCCCAGCGCCGTCCTCACGGGCGTAAGCCATAAGAAGCGTCCGGTTCTCCGCACCCGCCTCGAAGCCGTAGTGGGCGCGCAACAGCCCCGACATATCGCCTCCGCTCTTACGCAGGTACTCGATGAGGATACCGCCCTCGCTACTGCCGTCGCCGCCTACGGCACCCGCTATGGCCGCAGCGAAGCCGTAGGCCGTATTGTGCAGGCGGATCGACGTCTCGTTGCCTTCTTCCACGCCCCACGGATGTTCGTCGTCCCGCCGGTCCTGGGCGTTGAAGAACCGGTTATAAAGTTCCGTATAGATGTTGTGACAGAGGCTTCCCGGAGTAAGGGAGCCGATGGCAGGATCTTTCTCGACGCTCATTTCGTAAAGGAGGTTTGGGAAAGAAAGTTCTGGATCTTGGAGATCAGCGGTGCGAAATTCGGGGCGTTCACCGCCGGCATCGTACCCATGAGCGTCGGGGTCATCAGCTTCGTACACTCGGTGAGGAACTCCATCATCAGCTGTGCGAGCTGCCGGCCCAGTACCACGGGTTCCGTGGCATCCTCGGAGCCGAGAGTGATTTTCTGTCCCGTGACAGTCACGGCCTGTCCGCCGACCTTCGTCTCGGCTTTGTCCGTCGAGAGCGTAAAGGCTCCCTGATCCGCCTCCAGACCGATATGCTCGGCATCCTGCGTAACGGCCGTTTCCTTGCTGCCATCGTTTTTGACCGTCGAGGTGATCCCCTCGGCCGTATAGTGCGTCGTAGCCTCGTTGCCCGTAGGCGCCAGCTCGTCGTAGTCCGGTGACGAGTTGTTCGACGCATCCAAGTCCTCTGTCTCTCGAATACCTACCGTGACCTCGCGATGCGCGCTGTATTGCAGTACGTCGGCATGCGAGAAGTTCACGACGTACATCGCCCGCGTGGCGGCGTCCGAGACGATTGTAACGTCTGAGAATAGCGTCGGGATGAGCAGTACGCCGCCGCTGTTGTCCTGTGTCCCTGCGAGCAGCACGCCCTTATGGATAATCGGCTCCGTCGAGGCTGTTTCATCGGGGTATTCGCCCACGTCGATCGTTCCGCCGTACTGCTCGAACTCCGCGTCCGAAGGGTCATCGTGCACCTTGGCCACATAGCCGTGGATCAGGCGTGCCGTACCCACACCGCCCGTACCGCCGGGCGACATGTCTACGCGGTCGATACTCCGGCCCAGCGCAATGCGACGGATCGCCTCGCGGATTAGGTGTTGGCTGCCGGAACTGCCGAGGGGATGATCATGCGTTTGGTTCATTGCCCATTCCGTTTATAAGGAATAGGACGAATAAGTGGCGAATGGTGGTGATCCGGCGGCGTGAAAATAGGCAAAATATTGCATCTTTCTCTTGCGGGGAAGCGGATTTTGTACTATATTTGCAAAAACAGGCAATATTTTGCACCTATGGACTATTCGATAATAAAACAGAGACGTGCGTTGCTTTCGCTCACGCAGCGGGATCTGGCCGACTATGCGGGCGTAAGCCTGAGAATCATCCGCAGCATAGAGGCCGGTAAAGGGAATCCCTCCGTGGCGACGATCTCGAAGATCGCCGAAGTGCTCGGCCTGCAGTTGCAACTCAACGTAAAGGAAGTCGTTAAATGAGACAGGCAGAAGTTTACAACAACGGCGTTTTAGCCGGGACCCTGACCGAGACGGACGAAGGAACATACCGCTTTCGGTACGACGATGTTTTTCTGGCCGACAGCCGGCAGAGAGCCATCGCCCTCTCTTTCCCTAAGAGCCAGCAGGAGTTCTCTGCGAAGACGCTGTTCCCGTTTTTTTATAACATGCTTGCCGAAGGTGCGAACAAGGCGTATCAGTGCCGCACGCTGAAGATCGACGAGAACGATGCTTTCGGGCTGCTGCTCGCCACAGCGCATACCGACACCATCGGAGCCATAACCGTAAAGAGAATATGAAACCGCTGAATGTATGTCCCGGCCATCTGGCCGAAGGGTTCGACCGATATTGTCCCGCATGCCTGCGACGGATTTTCGACGGGCAGCGGGTCAGCCCGTTGCTGGAATTCGACTATGATGCCGCAAATGCCGACCTTACCGAAGGAATCAACCAGCTATCGGTGTCGGGCGTGCAGGAGAAACTCTCGGCGGTGGTTTCTGGCGGCAGGATCGTATTGACGCCCGCCGGAGAGCGTGGCCGCTACATCATAAAGCCCGCGCCAGCCTACAAACACCTGCGCCTACGCGATCAGATCCCGGCAAACGAGCACCTGACGATGCAGATCGCACGGCAGGTTTACAAAATTCCGACGGCGGAAAACGCACTGGTCTTCTTTCCGGACGGAGCGGCGGCCTATATCACCCGCCGCTTCGATTACGACAGCGCAGGCTGTAAGATACAACAGGAAGACTTCGCATCGCTCTCCCGCAAGAGCGGCGCCACGCACGGCAGCGATTTCAAATATACCGGCAGCTACGAAGACGCCGCAGCCCTTATCCGTGCCACTGTTGCGGCATGGCAGGTGCAGATGAGCCGGTTCTTCGCGCTCGTGGTCTTCAACTACCTTTTCGCCAACGGGGATGCTCACTTAAAGAACTTCTCCGTGCAGCAAACCCCGGGCGGGGATTATTTACTCGCGCCCGCCTATGACCTTCTGAACACATCCATACACATACAGGACGGGGATTTCGCCCTGCAGGACGGTCTGATGCCAAAGAGCGAATGGTCCGACACGTACACCCGCACGGGGCATCCCTGCCGCGCGGACTTCGAGACCTTCGGGCAAAGGATCGGCGTCGTGCCCAAGAAGATGGCCGAGATACTCGATATGTTTTCCCGCGAACAGCCCGACGTTTACGCCCTGACCGACCGTTCGCTGCTCGACGAGAAAGTCAAGCGGATGTATAAGCGCTCCTATCGGGAGCGCTTGCAGCGGTTTCTCAGGCAAAGATAAACGCAGCAGACTCTTTATCGAAAGGCGGAGAATCGTGTGTATCCGATCGAAACGTTCCGAAAAATCAAAGAAAATATTGACTTTTCGGAACGCTTCGGCATTTTACATTTCCTTTTTCCCGTCCCCGTAAGTCGTTTTCTCTCCTTTGATTTTATATGGGATCGAGATGCGTTGGCGATAGCCTCCGGTTCCGAAAGTCGTCGTGACCTCCTCGACCAGATAGATGCCGTTTTTAGAGGGGTTGCGTTCGTCTATAAGTTCCACTTGGCAGGCGGGTGTAAGGGCGTGATCGCCGAAGATCGTCAGGTGTCCCGTGATGCCGTTCAGGTTGTAAGCACGGAAATATTCGATGGCCTCCTCGACCAGTTTATCCGAAGTAATACGCATATTGGTCGAGGTGTACGGCACCACCGTATAGGTCGAAAGATCGACCTTCGTGCGCGTTGCGGCCCCGGTAGCCGTAGTGTTACCCGTTAGCTTGTGCGTCTTCTTACTGATTTGCGTGGCGTTGACCGTCTGGAACTCCTTGCTTTCGGGATTCGAAGGGTCGTAGTCCGGGTTCAAACGTACCGTCACTTCGAAGAACTTTTCATCCGTACCCAACGCCTTGGCCTGCACGGCCAGAAAGCGCGGGTCCGTACGCAGCACCTTCAGGTCGTTCTGCGCCACATGCCAGTCGAAACGTATCGGGAAGGGCGCAGGGTCATCATTCGGGAATTGCGGCTGGCTCGGCGACGAAGAGTATGGGCGTCCTACGGCGATCGCAGGCATCGCATCATCCGAATCGCTGTCGTATTTGAGGAAACAGTAGACGCGGTAGCGGCTCCATGAATTCAGCACATCGGCTACTGTGAAATTGTCCGTGACCTTGATTTTCCCGATCTCGATGTCGAACCGTTTCGTCTGGCTGTGGAGCACAAACCCCGTATCCTTTAGCAGACCGTACTTATCGCCCAGCACGTCGTTTACTTTTGTGCCTTCGACGGGTGTCTCGAACTTGGGCGCCGTCTTCAACTTGAGTTTATAAGCCATATTCTCGCATTCGATCTCGAAGTGGCTGTCCGAATTGTAGGCCGTGATATATCCGTCGAACATGTTCTTCAGCGCACCGTTGTAGCCCAGCTTGATGTTGATACGCTGACCGATCTTGAACGTCTTGTCATCCAAGGCTGCCTGACCGGTCCGTTTCTCGATCAGCACACCGTCCTGCATGACCTCCGTGGTCAGGCGCGTGGCGTCCACGCCCTCGGCCGTCACGGGACCGATGATCGTGCTTTTATAGACTGTGCCTTTGGGAAAGGTCACCTTGGCCGTTCCGATGAGCTTTTTGTAGGACTCGGTAATCTGTATCTGCTGTACCTCCGAGAGTTCGATACCGTTTTTGATGACGATTGGATTCGCCGGATCGGCATCCCCGACGGTTATGCGACACGAGAGGATATCCAACGTACTCAGAGCCATAGACGGCTTATTTTAAGCAGTGACGAAGGGTCCACGACCTCCGTGCCCATCTTCACCCACTTGATCCATTTGTTCGTATGTTTGATTGCTTCGTCCACACGCTCCTGTTCGGCCGTTTTGATCTCGACAGCCTCCGAAGGCTCGACGGCCACGCACTGCATCGTGTAAGGCTGCACGTTGCGGCAATCCGAGACTCCAAGGGCATAGCTCAGCACGATGATCTGCGAAATTTTGAACTGACGCAGGATCGTGTTGCTGCAATCGATAATGCCCTTGTGCTGCATGAGCTTGAGAAATTTCGCTACTTCAGCCTCCGGATAGACGTCGGGATACTTCGACGTGATTTTGCCTTCTATGGATATTTCGTAGTCGCCGCCCGATACGAACTCCTTGCGCGTGTAGTCGCGCCCCTGCACCGTCGTAAGCACGATGTTGTTCTTGCTCGAAACCTGTACCCGCGGGCCGAGGTCCACGAACTCCACGCGGGGGCCGGCCTGACCGCCGACCGTTTCCGTGACGGCGGCTCCCAATTCCAGATAGTCTGCGACAATATTGCCCACGATCGTATCCGTATGGTTCTTCTGCCGCGCTACGGCCTGTTGATCCTCGATAAGACGATAATACTGTCCCGTTTTGTTGGCGAGGCTCGTTTGAGACTGGGTTTGCAGGTATTTGTCCCGTACGGTCTGCTCCCAGTATTTCAGGTAACGGGGGTACGAACGCAAGGCTCCGTAAGCCGCCTGATGCACAGTCTGGACAAGGCCCCGCCCCAGCAGATCGACGTCCTTACCGAGGTAGTGCACCGCGCCAGCCTTGAAGTGCGCCAGCCCCATGCCCAGTGCCCGACGCGCCGCATCCGAGACGTAGCCTGCGAGCGTCCCGTGGCTCAGGATGCCGCCCGAAAGCAGGGTCGAGACCCCTATGTTCAAAAGTCTGCTCATAATATCCGTATTATGCTCCGTTCCACGAGGCGTCGAAGTCGTGCACTACGTCGATCAGTGCCTGCGCCATCTGCTCTTTCAGGTCACGAATTTCGGGATGGCTGCCGTTTTCGCTTTTCAGCAATTCGATGGTCTCGATACTCAAAAGGTTAGTGATATTGACGATAACCTGTTTAGGCGTAGCTGAGGAAAGTTTGCCCGTGCCGCTGTAATTGCCGCCGGCTCCTCCGTCATCGGCACCGCTACCCGTCACCGAAATGCCGGGGGCTTCCCATGGAGTCTCATCTCGCTGATTGGGTTCGTTGGAATACATATAAGCCGGAATGCCGGCCCGTTTGAAGATGTTTTCGGCGATCTGTCCGCTCTGGTAGGTATCGCGCAGCGCTGCAAGCGCTGTAGCCAACTTGTCATGAACAATGCGGAAGTTCTTCAGATGTTCGACTTTCTGTTCCTCGGTGGCATTTGCTGCCAGCGGTGTCTGCTCCCAGAGTCCTGTCTTATGGTTGAAATGAAAGCCGCGATCGGTCATCTCCCGGAAAGCAAACCCCGTAGCGGCAATGCCCGACTGGGCATTGGGTTGGCTCTCCATGAGCGTTTTGTATTCACGGGCTACCACGATGGCCTCCGGAACGAACCGTTCGTTCATCCGGTTTTGGTACTCCCATGTTCCTGCCGCTTCGAGATCCGTCATCTCCTTCAGACCTCGTTTCAGGCTCCTCGACGTTTCGCTGTACTGACTGTAAAAGCTCTTGTCCACCGTCGAAAAGTCGTAGCCGTAGACCGTAGGAATAGCATCGATGTATGCCTGTATCTCGGCCTGCGATGTCAGCTTTCCCAACTCGGCATAGACACTTTTAATGCGCGTGGCTCCGTCTTTGTCGGCCTGAAAGATGATAGCACGGGTCAAGTCATCGCGATAGGCATCCGCAAGGGTGTAAATATCCGTATTGAACGTATAGCCTCCAAAGGAGCTGCCGCCCGAGGGTAGGCCACTCAGAAGGGCCCGAAACCAGTTGCCTGTCCATGCGCCGATCTTCAGACCCGTCGACTCCTGAAGACTTTTGCCCTCGGTGAGTTTGTCTACGGCCCCCTTGGCATTCACTGCTGCGTTGTAGGTTTTACGAAGCGATTCGTACAGAGCATCTACCGAAGGATAGTTATATTTGCGCTCCTCCTGTAACTCGACAAAGGCCGCATCCGTAGCCTCCTTGACCTTCCATGCTTTGTATGCCGCCCACCCCAGAGCTCCGGCCAGTACGCCTACGGCTCCTGCCGCAACGACGGCCCCTGTGCCCAGAGCTCCGAGGGCGGCACCGGCACCTATAATGCCGCGTCCCGTAGCTACCTGCGAAGCGAAAACTCCCGATGCAGCACGACGTATGCCGAAGCCCGTCAGCGAACGCTGTACCCCTGCACCCGCCAGTGCCGACATCAAAGCTCCACGGCCTCCCGTAACTCCCGCTTGGCGCAGTGCACCGACAAGGTTACGCTTGTCGGCAAAGTTCATACGTCCCAGCAGCCCGCTGCCGCCGAGTCCCGTAAATGAAGAGATGAGTCCTACACCTGTCATGGCAGCCTTCTGCTTACCCAGTAACCCGAAGGCGATGGCAAGGTTCGTGACGGCACCCGCTAACTTGAAAAGGCGCGTTGCGGCAAAGCCCGTGAAAAGTACCGGCTCCAGCCAGCGATAGTTGTTAGCGAACCACGTAGCGATTTTACCGAAAAGAGTAAAAAGATCCAGCAGCGCTGAAGCTATCGATGCCAGCCCCTTGGCGAACTTCTCCGTATTGATCGCAGCCGTGAGTTTTTGCAACGTACGTTGAATCTGCGGCTCCATGATCTCGTAGCCGCGCATGAACATCTCTGAAAAAGTCGAGGTAAACCGGTACCAGAGCCCCTTGGTCGTATCCTGCTTGACTTGAGCGAGTTGTGCCGAAATTCCTTGCGAGGTACGGTTGTGGGCCGTGAGTTCTCGGAGCTGGTCGTAATTCTGCAGGAACATCATCGCAGCGTTGCCACCGATACGGCCGAAGATTTTGTGCATGTCGCCGAGCGTGGCGCCTTTGCTGTTAAGTTCTTCGAAAATGTCGGCCAGCGGGCGGATTTTTTCCAGCATACGCCCATAGACATCAACCTTGTGCGTGAATTTCACGCCCAGACGTTCGAGAATTTCGCGCGCCTCCTTGGGCTGATAGGCAAGACGCGTAGCCAGAGCGCGTAAAGATGTACCCGCCATAGTACCCTTGACACCCATGTTGCCCAACATACCGATCGCCGCGGAGGATTCCGTAAAGTCGATACCTGCCATACGCAGGTAACCGGCAGCCATTTTGAACGCCTCGGCTGTCTCTATGACATTGACGTTCGAACGCGAGATCGTCGAAGAGATGATGTCCGCTACAGCGGGCATGCTGTTCGAATCAATGTCATAACCGGCCGTGATATTCGTTACAAGGTCGGCGACCTGATCCAACGCGTTGTCACCGATAAGGGCAAGGTTCGTGATCGGCCGTATCGAAGCGTTGATCTGCTCGATACCCTGACCGGCCATTGCAAGGTATTTCACGGCACCGCCGACCTCTACGGCCGTGAACTTCGTCTCGATGCCTACCTGACGAACGCCCCGGGCCATAGCTGCGAAGCGTTGCTCGAAGGTCGAGAGTTCGCCATCGGCCACACGCAGGATCGAACGCGCAGATTCCATGGTATTGGCGTACTCCACAGCCTCGGTAAGCTGTGAACGCATCGTGTCGTAAAGCATGTAGCCGTTGAGCATATAGGCGAACGGCAGTGCGCCCCGCAGTGACGGAGGACGCGAATATTGCAGGCGGTTGATCGCCGCGCGTTGGCGGCTGTTCTGGATGTTGCGATAGAACGTGTCGGTGCGCATGACACCGCGTACAGCCTCGATATTACGTTGCCGCAGGGCTTTGGCTGCTGCCTTACGGGCCCGCTCCTCCTCGGCCATGAGCTTCTTCTGTGCTGCCGCAGCCTCCTTCTCCGCAGGTAAGATCGCGGTCGTTTTCGGAAGTACGGCTGCAAGGTGCTGCTGTATACGGGGCGGCAGCACGAATGACGTTTGTGCGGACTGCTTCGGACGTCCGGCCGGGGAAACCCTGAGCGGCATAACCGTGGCGGCTGCCGTGCGAACCTGTCCCAAAAGAGAGAGTATCTCTTTTAGATGGGCTTTCGAAGCATCGGTTTGGATGTTGAGCTCTCGGGCCTGCGTCAGATGCGTGAGTGATGCGTTGATCTTACCCAGCGAGCGCGTAAGACTCGTCTGCGTTGTGCCGGTCGTTTTCGCAAGGCTTCGAAAGAAGCCTTCCGACTGCTCGACGATCAGCTTGGCGTTTTTCTGTACGGCACGACTGTCGAATGCCTTACCGGGGTTGACTACGAGGCGGAGCCCCTTGGCTTTCGTCTCGATCGTCTCGAGGGTTTTAAGGACACGGTTGAGCTTTGCCTCGCCGCTTTTCGTGTCAATGCTGAATTTGAACTCGTAGCGACGTCCTTTGCCGGAGCCATCGGCTTTGAAAGCCCGATCCATCGTCCGCAGCGCCTTGTTTACGGTCTCCACAGCCCCCGAAAGGTCTTTGAAGCGCGAAAGGGATTCGACCGCCGTGGTGAAATTACGGAGGTTCTGGGTAGCGACGGTGGACTCTACCTCGATGTTGTATCTGACGTTGTAAGTCTGATCGGACATGGCAGTTCTGTTCCTGATAAGAATAGAGCCGCAGCCCGCCCAGTGATTACGCTTTCATGAGGATATAAAAAAGCCTGCACCCGGAAGGTGCAGGCCGCATCTGCAAGTCAATCTGAAGGAGGAGTAAAGAAGGCCCGTGCGGAATTATGGAGCATAAACTGATCGTGCAACCAAAGGGCTTCCTCCGAAAGGGAGGCGAACTCCTCGTCCGTAATGTTTTCGAGATCTACGCCGGGGAAGTAATGGCGGATATACAACAGCCGCTGACGAATCCGCTGTCCGTCCTGCACTACAGCCCCGTCGATCAGTTTACCAGTGCAGTCTGCCGGGTCTGGATGATCTCCGCGAGTTGGCCCATAAGGCCGAAAAGAAACAGGGAGTCGTTATCTACCAGATCGCGGTCGCCATCCAGAAAGCAGTCCTTGGCCAGTGTGCGCATAGCCGTCACTTCGTCTTTCTTGGAAGCAGCCATGAATTTTGAAAATTGCGGGAAAGTCGGCTCGGCCATATAGGCCACGTAAATCTCCTTTTCACCGCACTGCGTATCCCCGAAGACCACCATCGGATAGACCTTACGGAGCTTCTTTTCTGATTTGAGTCCCGCAGCCCTCTCGCGGATCTCGGACTCCTGTTTGAGCGTTAAACTTTTTTCTTCCATGACATGTCGTTGTTTCGATGTACATGGAAGAATAGAGGCATTGCCGGGGAATGTTTATAAAACAGCATCATTTTAGAGCCTATTTTGTCGGTAGTGCATATTGATTCGTTCCTGCAAAGCGGGAGAAACCGTAAAACGTATCGATCGGCCCGCAGGAACGAGAATATGCTCACGCCGGTAAGGATCGTACCCGTTACGCTCACGGCAGTCACGCAAGCGGAAAGATCCCAGCGATGATATGGTAACCTTCTGGCCGTCGAGAATAGAACGGACTATTTGCTCGAAGAGGGCGTTGACGATTGGTAGAACCTCCTTCATAGGCTTTTTGAGCTCTTGGGAAACCTGACGGGCCAATATGTATTTATTCATGATGTTATCTGTAAAATATTCAAGTATTCAGGGCTATGGAGTATTTGCGGACCGGGCATCATCGCTCGATTTATTCCGGTGCCTTTCGATCAGTTCCGGATAATTGCGCCTGACAAACCCACCCAAACTGTTGTACTGAAGTCCCAGCCGTCGTGCTATGGATATTAAAGGCTCGTCCGTGGTTTCGTACTGTCGCAGCGCTTCAGCATATTTTTCCATAGTGCGCCGTGAGACGATGCGTCCATTCCCGGCAGTCATCATCCCTTGCCGAGCGTGCAGCTCCGGTTCATGTTCCCTGAGATATTGCCGGAAACAGTCCGGATGCAATCCGAATTCAGCAGCTACGACAGCGGTGGGGAGTCCGCTTTTCTTCAATCGAGCGATGGCATCGGCGTATTTGGCAGCCGTGGGGCGTTTGTACTGTTTGGTCTCCGAAAGGTTCGCACCTTCATGATATTCCGCGCCCCGGCGTGCGAAGACATCCTCTTTATGCCATGTTTGCAAATAGCTTGAAAACGCATATCGATTCAGTCCCTGCATCTTGCAGATCTCCTTTATCGTCATGGGCGTATCCCGGTAAAGCCGTACAGCTTCCTGATAACGCTCACGGGTCACAGGCTTCGGCTCGTGGCGCCGTCCGCTGCCGGTGACACGGCCTTTTCTTTTTTGAGTCTTGGCCTGCTCCCGCAAATTGCGCCGCACCTCAGCTACATCCTTGCAATAGAAGTGTATATGCTGGCGGAGTCCGGTAAAGGAGACCCCGCACCGCTCGGCAACCTCCGAAACGGTCAATTCGGTCGTGCGTAGCAGTTCCACGGCTTCGGCATACTGCTCCTTGCACCATGAACGGACTCCCCGCTGCTGATTGTCGGCCAAGCCTCGTCGCTGACGCTCCCGCTCTCGGCGCTCGATTAACTCCGGATAGTGGGCACGAAGCTGATTGCCCAGACCCGTGGGATTCACCCCGAAGATGCGTGCAATCTGCGAAACGTTGTATTCGATGTAATTCATGTTGTCGCACGCTGCTATTGCGTCCTTATATTTGGCATGCGCCACAGGTGTCTGGCCGCGGTTGTGGTGCAATATGGAAGCCGAAACATGCATTGACGGATACTGCTTGCTGTAACGCGCCAACAGCAGATCGCGGTGATATTTGTACAGGTAACTCTGAAAAGCAGGGTACGAGACTTCACTCTGCGTGCAGATTGCACGGATACTCATGTTCGTCGTAGCATACAATTCCAGCGCACGGGAATACTTCGCCTCCGTCGCCGGGGCGGGCCTATGAGTGTGGCTGCACCCGGTATGTCCTTTGTCAGCAGTATCCATCGTCCTTATCCGCCGTTGCCTTTTCTCCCGTCGTTCGTTATCCTTCGTCATCATCTGCCGGCTCCGCAGCGTCGGCCTTCTTTTTCACGCCGTTTCCACTTGTCAGCCGAACCGAAAGGCCGGGAACGGCTATATCTTCCGTTACCTGTCGTCCGCGTGCTTCGCACACCATGCCTCGATCACGTCCACCGGACGATTCCTGACCAGCACCGTTTTATCGCGGTCCAGCAGGTAGAGCGCCGGAATGCCCGGCAGGTCGTAGGCTGCCGTACCGTCTTTTTCCATCGGGGCGTGCCCCGCGGTCCACCCCGCGGGCATCTGCGGCAGATGTTCGCGCCACGCCTCGGCGTCCTCGCCGGGATATATGGCAAGCACCTTTAATCTCCCGGAAGCGATCAGGGGTGCGAAGACCTCCGAGCGCTGGATAGACTTTTCGATCCGGCCGCACTCAGGGAAGCCGGGGGTGTAGAACATCACAAGGGTATCTTCGGCCTTGAAACTTTGGAGAGTACCACGGGTGCCGTCGCCCGTCGTGTAGGTAAAGTCCGCGGCCCTCGTTCCGGGACGGTTCCTGAGCGCCGAGGCGAGCCGGGCACGCAAACGCGCCTTGTGGATATCCCCGATGCCGGGTGCGGCAATGGCAGTCTCCAGCATGGGAATAAGCAGTTCTTCATTCCTGAACATCGAACCGGGGTGCTGCCAGAAATATCCGGCGGCATCGAGCAGCAGGAGCTGTATGTCCGGGTGGGAATCGACCTTGTGCAGCAGGGCCCCGGAAAGCCGTGCGGCATCGGTCTCGGATATCCGGCCGAGCAGACCCGCCCAGAACATGAACGCCCCTTCCAGGGCCGATTCTTCGGTGATCCAACGGGCGTCGTTCCAGTTGAAGCTGTCCCAGTAGTGCTCGGCCAACCCGGCCAGCCGCCGGACGGAATCCGCAGGCAGCTCCGCCGATGGCGCAACGGCCGTCCCGGAAGGCCCGGCACAAGCGAAGGACCCGCCGGGAGAGAAGGTATCCGGAACGCTGTGTATATGTCTGTCTGTTTTCATCATCTGTCGTATCCTGTCAATTCGTCTCTGTTATTTCTGTTTCCTTCATTCGTTTTGCCGGGCGTCTCATCCGTGCCGCACGACTTTATTCTCCATGCGGATCATCGCCGTAAGGCGCGAAGGTCGGTTTTCGGGCGGGACATCCGTTTTCGCTTTCATGCTTCCGGCGCAGGCTTTCTCCGCCCGCCGGGAGGGTGTCGCATCCGGGTACTTCGCCGCCGTAACGGGACGGGCCGCAGGAGAAGAGGCCGGAACGGAGACGGAAGCCGCATCGGTAGCTTCGTATTCACGATCCCGCTCCACTGCCCGGCGGTGTTCCTCGACCGCTTCCGGGAAGTGCCGTTTGATGAATTGTCCCAGCGAACAATCGTTCAGTCCGAACCGTCGGGCCAGCGATCGCAGGCTCTCGGATGTTGAGCCGTACAGCCGTATGACCTCGGCGTATTTGGCCATGCTGCGCCGCGACACCGCCCGGCCATTTTCCGTTTGGGCCATCCCTTGACGGGTGTACAATTCCGGCTCGTGCTTTTTCAAATACTGACGGAAACATTCGGGCTGGAGTCCGAATTCGGCAGCCACGGCAGCAGTGGTGAGGTCGCTCTGCTTCAACCGGCGGATCGCATCGGCGTATTTAACTTTGGTCGCCGGGTTGTATTTGCGTGCTTTCGAGAAATCCACGGATTGTTCCTCTTCGTAAGGAATGTTTCTCCGCGCACAGACCAAATCCATGTGCCATGTTTGCAGATACCTGTAAAAGCCCTTGATCGGCAGTCCGGTCTGCCGGGCTATTTTTCGGGCCGACAAGGGTGTGGTACGGTACAAATGCAGCGCTTCGGCGTACTTTTCCACGATTGCCGGCTTGGGAGCATGGAGGCTGCCGCGGCCCGTGATCTTGCCCTTGCGCTGCTGTCCCACGGCCTGCTTGCGAATCTTGATCCGATTGTCGATCAGCTCCTTGTGATAGAAAATAAGATGCTGTTCCAATCCCGTATAAGAGACCCCGCAACGCTCCGCAACCTCCTGCACCGTGATATAACGGTCCCCGCGCAGCAGCTCCACGGCCCCGGCATATCGCTCTTTGCTCCAAGGGCGTGCGCCGCGCGGCAGGTTGTCGTTCAATCCCAAATGCTGACGCGCCCGTTCCCGAAACTCCAGCACCTCCGGATAATGCGTACGCAGTTGCCTGCCGAGATCCGTGCCGCTCAATCCGAACTCACGGGCGATCTGCGAGACGTTGTATTCGAGATAGTCCATGCTGCCGCACGCCGCGATCGCCTCCTTGTATTTGGCATGAGTAGAGGGTTTCTGCCCCCGGCGCTGGTCCATACGGATAGCGGAGGCTTTTTCCGGACTGCACTCGATGCCGTTGCGCGCAAGCATCAGGTGGCGGTGGTACTTGCAGATATGACCGGATAACCCCGACACCGTCACGTTGCATTGCCTACATATCTCGGCACACGAAAGAGACGTCGTGGCATACAACTCGACCGCCTCGCGGTACTTTTTCTCCGTCTCCGGCCGGGGCTTCGGGGGCTGACTGCACACGTTATGTCCGTTATCGGGAATCATCGTTATCGTCTCCATCTTATTGATCGACTTCATCGGACAACCACTCTTCGATGCGTTCCACCGGGGCGTCTTTCAGCACGACTGTTTTGTCCCGATCCTGCAACGACACGGGCAGTATCGTCGTCACGTTGAAGATGGTTCCAGCGGCAGGAGGACAAGTAAGATTTCAGGTAAGTCATGCAGGTTCGTCGCAGTTGTCGGCAAGAATATCTTATAGCACCTCATTCCAAGGATGTTGGTCATTCTTTCAGCAAGAAGCGACCCTTGCCGTCGAAGCGCAGCGTGCGATCGTCCACATTGTATTGGATGGCTGTTCGATTGTGATGTTGTGTCCGGGGCGTTTCTCTAACCTCTCGTGTCCAAGTCCGGAGCTTCCGATGTCTGAAAAGGAAATAAGCATGAATAGCGCTACGAACAATATCTTTTTCATCATCACTTTCGTTGGCGTTTCTACAAATTGACCGGATTTACTGTCGCCGATTTTCGAATTTTGCGACCGTATACCCTGTCTCGTAAGATATTCGGTCACATTCCACCATTGAGCATCATTCTTCCAGAAGCGTTTCCGAATTCATCGGAGAATTCGTTGCGACAGCGTCCGTTTCTGTGCATAGCCGCTCCTTTCCTTGAGCAGCGCATAGATAACACACAACTGTATGTCGATGATAACCAGTAAAATGAACAATACTGCGTAACAAACGTTGGATTCTTGCATGGTTTTCGTCGGATTTAAGTTAATGGGGATTGAAAGGCGTTTTATAGTGCCTCATATTCATCACTTCATTTATCGCAGATCGAATAGTCCGCCGGGAAGCACCGGACGTACCACTCCAGCGTCCGGTAATATTCGTTCAGGTCGGCGTAAGATGCCACGGGCACGTACATCGAGAGGCCACAGCACGCATCGAGCGGAAGGCCCAGCATCGTGGGCGTATGCGCCTCGTAGATTACCGTGCGGGCGAGCTGCGCACGCCAGGCTCCGGCCAGCGAGGCGGGAACGAGGCCGCGGGTTTCCAGCTCACCGACCACGCTCCCCATATCGAACAGGAAGTGACGGCGGTAGCGATCCATGGATTGCACGCGGCTCAGTTCCATACCCGCGAGGGCTTCGGGATCGGCCGTCAGGGCCGCCCCGAGCACGGAGGCCGTAGCTGCGGCCAGGGCTTCGAGCTGAGAAGTCTCGATGAGCGACACGGTGGCCGAGCGGTAGGAGGATTGGGCGTGCCGGGCATAATGAAGGTAATAGCTTTCGCATACTGCCTGTAGGTCGGGTTCCGGGCGCAGCAGCTCCGCCATGATCTTCTCGTAAGGGAATCCGTCGGCGATCACCTCGGCGGGCGAGCAGACGATCCGCTCCGCTTTGTCGCGCAACGCGTAGAGCGTCTCGGCCGAAGCCATGAAGCAGGCGTCGAACAGGATCCAGTCGAACACCTCGGAGGGAATAACCTCCGAGAGTTGTTCCACATCCAAATACCCCGAGGGGCTCTCGCCCGTGTCCTGCCCGAACCATTTGGTAGCAGGCCAGGAAGCCGCGGCGGAAAAGGCGGCAGGGAGAAAGGACGCTGAGGTTTCCGAGATCGCCCCGTCATGCTTGGTCTGCGGCCAAGACTCCACCATGCGGGCCTCCGAGCGGGTCAGGTATCCCGTGGCCCACGAGGGCATCCACGCCAGTCCGTGGCTCCAGAGCACCAGTCCGTAACGGTCGGCCGGGGCGAGCGTACGCACGAGAGAGACCACCTCGCGCACCGTCGCGGCCGAAGCCGAATTTTGTGGCCCGGGCCAGACATGCAAGGTTTCCGTACCCGAGGCCGTGACCTCCACCAAGCGCGGGTTTTCACCCGGGGTATCCACATAGGCGATCGTGCGGCTGCCCGAGGGCGCGGAGGCCATACCGCGCGCCATCGCATCGAGATTGTCCCACGCATAACCGCCCAGACTGTTGTCCCCGGCCATGTAGACCAGCACCACCCGCGAGGAGTGCGGAAGGCACAGTTCTTCGTTCTTAGAGCAGGCGGCGAGTAGCGTTGCCAACAATACAAGCGTGTAACACACGAGCGCACACCATGTCCGTTCCCTATTTCTCATTGTTTCCTTTTTTCTATTTACCTACTACGCCCGCTGACAACAATGCGGATCCCGACATGGAGCAATAGATGCGTGTCCTCAGCAGTCAGAATCACAGCGTAACAGGTGCTGTTATCCTTCGCATTCGTCCGTAATTATAATGTTCGGTCGTTTCTGCCCCGAAGCCTGCATGCCGATTCGTTCTGCGGGTATCCGGGCAAGTGTTCGCTCCTCTTGGGGCACGAGGCCGCCGTTTCCGGCCGTACTGACGGTCTTGCATTCATGCTCCCGTTCCATTGCCGGCACTGCTCTTCAACCGCTTCCGGAAAGTTATGTTTGATAAAGTTCCCGCAGAACGCATTCCCAGAAACTCGCGTCCGTTACGCATTTTTTGTGACGACAAAGAACCTTTTCCGGACCTGACGACGGTAACGATCCACCACTCGTCAAGCAATCCGTCGGACGCATTGTGGCCGGCTTCCACGCCGACGATCTCGAAGCAATCGGAAAAAGGAGGGGAGGGGCGTAGCCGGTTTACGTTTGTACGGCAGCTTCGGGGCGATCACCTTACCGTACCCTGCACGATCAAAAGCACACTATACTCCCGTCCTCCGGCATTGAGTAGCAGACGCACTGCTTTGTGGAAATTACCCTTATCCTTAGCTACGAAAATCACCTTCACCTGCGCCGTATCCCCCGGACGAAGCGGTCGCTTTGCAAACTCCGCCCATGTACACCCGCAGTTGGACGATCCCGAGAGCAGAACCACAGGCGCGCCGTCGGCCGTGACCCTGAAGGCCGTAGTGACGGTATCGCCCCAGGCCACCTGCCCGAAATCGTGCTCCGTACGATCCAGCGTAAAGCCCGTACGGGTGTCTGTTTTGGCTTGCGTCAGAGTCTTGTCCTGCGCCGCAGTCCAGCCCAGAACCGAACCGGACATTTGGGCCCGGGACACCGGAATGCAAAACCCCACAAGAAACAGGAGCAGCACGACAAAGGTCACCGCAAAACGGCCGCCTCTGCGGAAGCGCCTTTCCGCATCCCGAAGCCCGCAAACCTTCGGACCGCTATGTCTATGACTCTTCGTTGCCATTGTCAATCTCTTACCTTCGTCGGGAACCGTCATTTCTGTCGAATCCTCCGTAAATCCCGTCGCCGTTTCCATCATTCATCCGTATCGTACAGCATTTTTCCCTTGCGGATATCCCGCTTTTTCCGTTCTGTCTTCGGACGAATATGCGACTCTGCGTCAGGCGGGCGAACAGACAGGGGGAACGACATGTCACGATTACTTGCCGTCCGCGTGTTGCGCAAGCCATGCTTCGATAATATCCTCGGGGCAATCCTTGACCAGCACCCGTTTATTTCGGTCCAGCAGATAAAGAGCCGGGATGCCCGGCAGGTCGTAGGCCGCCGTACCACCCTTGTCCACCGGGGCATGGCCCACGGTCCAGCCCGCAGGCATTTGAGGGAGGTGGGAGCGCCATGCCATGACATCGTCGTCGGGATAGACGGCCAGCACCTTCAGACGGCCCGAAGCGATCAGAGGGGCGAAGACCTCCGACTGCGGGATATACTCCTCTATCCGGGTACATTCCGGGCAGCCGGGGTTATAGAACATCAGCAACGTATATTCAGCACGGAACCCGTGCAGCGTGCCGCGCTCGCCGTCGCCCATCACGTAGGTGAAGTCAGCAGCCCGTGTTCCGGGACGGTTTTTCAGTGCCGAGGCAAGCTGGGCCCGCGGACGTACCTTATAGATATCTTCGATGCCGGGAGCTTCCGTTATGGCTTCCAGTACGGGAATGAACAATGTCTCGCTGCGAAAGGGCGAATTGGGGTGGTACCAGAAGTATTCCGCCGCATCCATCATGCGGAGCTGCATATCGGGATGTGCGTTACCTTTGCGGAACAGTGCCCCGGAGAGAGTTGCGGCCTCACTTTCGGGTATCTGCGCGAGTAACTGCGCCCAAGGGGTGAAATAGGTCTCCAGCACCGAAGTATCGGCGATCCACGTCGTGTCCGACCAGTCGAGATTGTCCCAGTAGTGTTCGGCCATCCACCGTATACGCAGGCTATCGCCCGTAAGCAGTACCGGAGGCCGAGGTATGGTCAGCGCCGGGGTTTCGACGGAGGCAAGAGGCCTCGTCCCCGCAGCGCCACCTCCCCGGTTTCCACACCCCGGAAGCAACAGCAGGCACACCAAAGCGCCCAAATGGACGCCGAAAGGCGAACGGCGGCACACTCCGCCTCCCGGGAAGTCGCGGGCGATGCCCCGGACTCCCGAACAGCCCCTGTTCCGGATATCGATCCTGGCCGGCAGGGCCG